>JABTUS010000007.1 GCA_015075305.1 Opitutaceae bacterium
TCTCGCCGGGGCGCGCTGGCGCTACATCCTGCCGTGCCTCGGGCTGGTGGTCCTGTTCTTCGCCGTCATGGTCATCCACAACCCGAACCGGTTGAACCGCTTCACGGCGTTCCTCGACGTCGAGGCCAACCACCAGGGCGGCACCTACCAGCTCTACCAGTCGCTCGCCGCCTTTGCCGTCGGCGGCACGGAGGGAGCGGGCCTGGGCCAGGGGCGCCAGCAGATGAACTTTCTGCCCGAGGCGCACACGGATTTTGTGTTTGCGGTGGTGGGCGAGGAACTGGGCCTCTGGTTCACGCTCGGCGTGGTCGCGGTGTTCCTGACGCTGTTCATCGCCGGCCTGATTCACCTCCGTCGCGCGCCGAATCTTTTTCAGTACCTGCTGGTGGCCGGCGCGCTTCTCCTGATCAGCCTTCAGGCTGTGATCAACCTCGGCGTGGTCACGGGAGTTCTGCCGACAAAGGGGATGTCGCTCCCATTCATCAGTGCTGGACTTTCGAACCTGCTCCTGATGGGGCTGCTGATCGGCATCGTCCTGAACACGCAGCGTTCCTGGGCGCGGCCGAGATGGGCGCGGGGTTCGCGCGGATTCGAGGAGGTCACCACATGAGCCGCTTTCTGATTTCCTGCGGCGGCACCGGCGGACATCTCTCACCGGGCATAGCGCTGGCCGAGGGACTGGTCGATCGCGGGCATGCGGTGCGGATCCTGGTCAGTCGAAAAAGGGTCGATGCCCGGTTGATTGAAAAGTACGCCAACCTTGAATTCGATTCGATTCCGGGAGCCGGGTTTTCCCTGCGTCCTTCCGAGCTTGCGCGCTTTCTTTCGCAGCAGGCGCTGGGCTTCCTGAAAAGCGTCAGGCTCATGCGGAGATTCAGGCCGGATGCCGTCGTCGGATTCGGCGGCTTCACATCGGCCGCGTTCATTGCAGCCGGTGCGATGACGGGGATTCCGGTGGTTCTGCACGAGGCGAATCGGATCCCAGGCCGGGCGATACGATTGATGGGCAGATTTGCCAGGCGTGTCTACCTGCCCGCCGGAGTCCGCCTCTCCTCATTGTCGCGGAATGTGGTGCGCGAGGCCGGGCTTCCCGTTCGGCGGGAATTCAAGCGTGAGGATGCCCGGGAGGCGCGCCTTCAGCTCGGACTCGAGGAGTCCCGTCCTGTTGTGGCCGTGCTGGGCGGCAGCCAGGGTGCGACCGCGCTCAACGACTGGGCCCGGTGCGAACTGGGGGTTCTGGGGGCCGACGGCGTCCAGGTCTATTGCGTGACCGGGCTCGGGAAGGGCGCGCCCGAGCGCATCGAAATCGTCTCCGCCGCGGGTGACCGGGTCAGGCATGTGTTCGCTCCATTCTGCGACCGGATGGCGACGCTGCTGTCGGCGACCGATCTTGTGGTTTCGCGTGCGGGAGCGGGGACCCTTGCGGAGCTCGTGAGGATCGGAACGCCCGCCGTGCTCATCCCGTTCCCGTTCGCCGCCGACAATCATCAGGATGCCAATGCGGACTACTTTCTTCAACAAGGCTGCGGGGAGGTCGTTTCGCAGGACAGGCTGCACACATTGACCGAACGGGTGAGAAGTCTCCTGACGACGGACGGGAGGCGCGCTCTCTTTCGATCGAATCTCGAACGCCTCGACCGCGTTGATCCGCTGCCCTCAATGATCACGGACCTTGAGGAAATCGTGCACAGGGACAAACGCGGCGCGACGCTGCTTCCCGGCACGCTTGGACTCGCATGAGACGCGACGCTCCATCGGCACTTTTCGGCAGCGATGTCACTGCGGTCCACTGCGTGGGGGTCGGTGGCATGGGCGCCGGACCGCTTGCGATCCACCTCTCCCAGTCGGGATACCGCGTGAGCGGAGAGGATGATGCCATGACGGACGCCATGAAGCGTCATCTGGAGAAGGGCCGCGTGGCGATCACTGGGGCCGGACAAGTGCCGCCGGAGTGCGACCTCGTCATGGCGTCGTCGGCCATTTCACCCTCGCACCCGGCGCTTGTGGCGGCGCGGAGGCGCGGCATCCGGACTGTGCGCAGGGGTGAATTGCTTGCCGAGGTGGCGCGCGGAAAGCGGTTCGTGGCGGTCTGCGGATCGCACGGGAAAACCACGACAACCGCGATGCTGATCACCGCGCTTCGCGCGGCGGGATTTCCGGCGGGATACATCCTCGGAGGGCTGTTTGCGGATGACGCGATTCCACCCGCGCGCGCGGGCTCCAACGAATGGCTGGTTGCGGAGGTGGATGAAAGTGACGGCACCATCGATCGGTTCTCGCCGGCGCTGACCGTTGCCGTGAACCTCGACTGGGATCATCCGGATCATTATCGCCGGCTCGCGGACCTGGAGGAAACCTTCCGGGCTCTGTTCATGCGCACGAGCGAGGCGGTGCTTGTGAGCGATGCGTGCGCGGCGTCGCAGCGCGTTGCATCCGGACTCGCTGTGAGCACCTTTGGACGGACGGGGGATTTTTCGGGATGCCTGAAGCGGGTCCTGCCCGCGCAGACACTGGTCTCCCTCGGCGGACGTTTCGGGGCGGTGGATGTTTCAGTGGCCGCCCATGGGGACTTCAATGTTGCCAATGCGACGGCGGCCCTCGCCGCCGCACGGCTCATGGGAGTGCAACCATCGGAGCAGTCGCTGGCGTCCTACCCCGGAGTTCTGCGCCGGCAGACAATCCTGCTCAAGGAGGATGGGATCATCGCGATCGAGGACTACGCGCATCATCCGGCGGAGATTCGCGCGCTCCTGTCCAGCCTCAGGCAGCGGATGGGGGCGGCCGACCCTGACGGATCGCGCGGCCGGTTGATCGTTGTGTTTCAGCCCCACCGGTACAGCCGCACCGCGCAGTTCAAGACGGAGTTCGCGGCATCGCTTTCGGTGGCGTCCCGCGTGCTGCTGCTCGATGTCTATGGCGCGGGTGAGGCGGCGCTGGCGGGCGGAACCACGGCGGATCTCTATGCGGAGATGAAGCGCATCTCGCCCGAAATGGACGTGACGTATCTCCCCGGCGATCGCGCGGGGTTCCAGCGTTCGCTTGCAGGCACTGTCAGGGCGGGCGACTGGGTGGCGTTTGTGGGGGCGGGCGACGTCGATCGCGAGGCGCGAGCCTGGCTCGCCGGGCATGCGGCCAGAAAGGCCGGGACGGCGCGGTGGGACGCCCTGGCGGAGCGGATCCGTCGTCGTGTTTCCGTGGATACAAGGGTTCTCCGGGAGGAGGGGCTCGCGGAGAAGACGACGATGCGCGTGGGAGGCGCGGCGAGAATCTATTGTGAACCGTCATGCGCTGCCGATCTGCAGGCGGTGGTGCGCGCCGCGCGCGCGGAGGAGGCGCCGCTCCTCCTGCTCGGACGCGGATCGAACCTCCTTGTTCCGGACGAGGGGGTCGATGGCGTTGTTGTCAGTCTCGCGCATGCGAACTGGCGGGCCTTTGAGGCGCGGGCGGACGGCCGGGTTTTCGTGGGCGCAGGCCTGCGGTTGAAGCAGCTCTGCGGGCTTGCCACACGGGCGGGACTGAAGGGCTTTGAGTTTCTCGAGGGAATTCCCGGCTGCGTGGGGGGCGCGCTGCGGATGAATGCGGGTGCGATGGGTGGATGGATGTTCGATGTCGTGGAGGAGGTCAGCCTGATGCTTCCGGATGGCGAGGTCGTCGCCGTGCCGAGGGACCGGCTGCACGTTGAATACCGGCACTGCGCGGAACTTGATGCGGCGATCGCCCTGGGTGCGGTGCTGAGGCCGGCGGAGGTGGTCGGGGAGGCGGATTCCATCAGGCGGCAGATGGACGTCTACCGCGACAAGCGCCTGAAGTCCCAGCCGCGGGAGCCGAGCGCCGGCTGCATTTTCAAGAACCCCGCCGGAGACTCCGCCGGGCGCCTGATCGATGCGGCGGGATTGAAGGGCGAGCGTGTGGGCGATGCGGAGGTGTCGACCGTGCACGCCAACTTCATTGTCAACCGCGGCAGGGCCACGAGCGCCGATGTCATCGCGCTCGTGAGGCTGGTGCGGGCGAGAGTCCGCGAGGCGGGTGGAGTCGAACTCGAACCGGAGGTTCTGCTTTACGGCCGGTCATGGAGGGAAGTTTTGTGAGTACCACGATGCCGATGAACCGCATGCGCCGCGACTCCACCAGGGGAGGATTGTTCGAGCGATGAATCCCACCGTTGTGGTTCTTGGCGGAGGCACCTCAACCGAACGCGAGGTCTCGATCGGATCGGGCAGGGCCTGCGCGATCGGGCTGGCGCGGAATTTTCCAACGAGGCTTGTCATTGTCGATGACGAGGCGGTGCCTCCGGGACTCGATCCCGGCCGCGATGTGATTTTCTCCACGCTCCACGGAACATTTGGCGAGGACGGAGGCATGCAGCGCCTGCTGGACCAGGCCGGTTTCCAGTATGCCGGGTGCGACGCCGCGTCGAGCGCACTGACCTTTGACAAGGAGCTGACCAAGCGGACGGTGATGGCCGCGGGTGTGCGCGTGCCTCCGGGGGTGGCGTTTTCGGGAGACGACAAACCTGCGGCGGACGCATTGATTTCGAAGCTGGGTCCGGGAATTGTCTTCAAGCCGCGGGCCTCGGGATCCAGCATCGGGCTTGGAATCTGCGACGGCCCGGACGAAGTGCGCGCGAACCTCGACGGGATAACCGGCGGCGAATGGCTCGCGGAGCGTCGCATCGTCGGAAGGGAGATCACCGTCGGCATTCTCAACGGTCGCGCGATGGGGGTGGTGGAGATTGTTCCGAACTCCGGCGTCTTCGACTACCGCTCCAAATACACGAAGGGGCTCACAACCTATCTCTCTCCGGCGCCGGTTCCGCCCGGACTTGCGCACGCCGCCCGGGAGGCGGCGACGAATGCGTTCACCGCATGCGGCTGCAGGGACTATGCGCGCGCGGACTTCATGCTTTCCGAGGAGAACGAGTTGTTCCTGCTCGAAATCAACACGCTGCCGGGGATGAAGGAGACAAGCCTGCTGCCGATGAGCGCAGGCTGTGTCGGCTTGGATTTTGCGGCATTGGTGAAGGAGATGGTCGCTCCGGCGATCCGCCGCTTCAAGGAGGCGGGCTCAGTTCTGGCGCGATGAATCGAAACGCCGCACCTCAGACCGCAGCGCGCTCCTGGCGCGACATTCCCCAGGACATCGCACCCCGCTCGATGTCGCCCGAAGGCCGTCGACGGCTGACGATGGGCTTCGTCAAGGGCGTCCTCGCGATGGTTCTGCTTGCCGCCGCAATCTGGGCCGGCGTCGAACTGTATGAGATCTGGCGGCACGACCCCACGAAACTCGCCGCCCCGGTGAAATCGGAGCCGCTGCAGGCGATCAAGCTGAACACCGACGGCGTTCTGGACCTTGCGTGGGTGGAGGCGCGTCTTCACCTGCCAAAGGGGGTGACGCTGATGGAGCTCGATCTTGACGCGCTGCAGCGGGCGCTCCTTGCGGATGGGCAGGTGAAAACCGCGGTGCTGACCCGCCGCTTTCCGGACACGCTGGTCGCGAGCCTCCAGGAGCGGTCTCCGGTCGGCCGGGTGCGCGCGGTGGATTCTTCGGGGAATCCCGCCGACCTCCTGGTTGCGCGCGATGGCGTGGTTTTTCCCGGCAGCAACTATTCTGATTCAGTGGTTTCGAGCCTCCCCTGGCTCGACGGACTGACGCTCCACCGTTCGGGCCGCGGGTTTGTTCCGGTTTCGGGAATGGAGACGGTTGCGGATCTCCTGGTCACCGCACAGGGGAACACCCCCTGGCTTTATCGAAACTGGCGGGTCATTTCCCTCGGGCGACTGGAGAGCGACGGCGAAATCCTCGTCAAGACCGCGGATGCGATGTCGATCGTGTTCGGGACGAGGGACGATTTTTTCAAGCAGGTCGCCCTTCTTGATTCGGTGCTCGCCGAAATCCGGCTGCATCCGGTGCCTCCGGTATCCACGATCAACCTCATCTACGGAAAGAGTCAGGTTCCGGTTTCATTCCTCGCGGCACCTGCTGTCCAGACGGAGCCCTCCATCGGGATCCCGAAGGACGGCGTCAGGCTGGGCGCCGATGCATCGAAGTCGCTGCGCGAATCCGCATCGAGGATGGTGAAAGAGAAGCGCGGCCTGTTTCAGTTTCAATCCCTTCAATCTCGGAAAACCTCTCGTGAGTTCTAGGACAAAATACATCGGAGCCGTCGAAATCGGCACATCAAAAATCAGCGTTCTCATTGGCGAGATAGCCAATGGACGAAGCCTGAGTGTGGTCGGGCTGGGTGAGTGCGCCTCGCGCGGGGTCATCAAGGGAGTCGTGATGGATTTCAAGGCGGCCAGTGATGTGTCCCACAGCGCACTGCTGGACGCTGAAAAGAGCGCGGGCGTGCGCGTGGATGAAGTGTACCTGGCGCAGACAGGCGGGCATATCGATGGATTCTCGAGCGAGGCCACTGTCCGTGTGGCCGCAGCTGACAACATGGTGAGCGACTTCGACGTCAGCTCCGTCTGCTACCAGGCGCGCATCAAGCAACTGCCGCCCGGCCGCATGGTCGTGCAGCGCCTCCGGAGACCCTTCCTGCTCGATGGGCGTCTCGTCCCTGATCCCGACAGCCTGGTGGGAAACAGTCTCTCGGTCAGCTATTTCATGGTCCATGGGCAGGAGGCCCGGATCGCCGACAACATCCACGTCATACGCGGATTCAATGTGCGCGTCTCGGAGCTCATTCTGTCGAGTCTGGCATCGGGCATCATGGTGACGACGCCGGGTGACCGCCAGCACGGCGTGCTGGTTCTGGACATCGGTGCCGGCACGACTGACTACGTCCTGTATCGCGACGGCATGCCGCAGGTCGCGGGGGTGGTTGCCGTCGGCGGTGCGCATGTAACGAACGATCTGGCGCTGGGCCTGCGCCTGACGGAGGGGCAGGCCGAGAAGTTGAAGCTTCGCTTTGGCCGCGCCACGGTTGCGACGAGGAGTCGCGACGAAAAGGTCTGGCTCAACGGGGATTTTGCCATCGGGGACCGCCAGTTTCCGAAGCAGACGATCGAGCACATCACGTCGGCGCGGGCGTGGGAGATCCTGGAGGTGGTCAGGAAAAAGCTGGGGTCCGCCATGGAGCCCCAGCGCACGGGTGCCGGCATTGTGATCACCGGCGGAGGATCGAAGCTCCCTGGAATGGCGGAGGCGGCGAGCAAGGTGTTCGGCATTCCCGCGCACATCAGCGAGGGCCCGTCGGGAGTGAAGGAATACCTGCGGGATCCCGGATTTTCCACCGTGCTTGGCCTGCTTCACTATGGCTTGAGCGCCAGCCCTGAGGTTCCCGCTCCGGCCAGGAGGAGAACCAGAATCTTCCAGAAACTTTTTGCCACCGTCTAGCCGGGATTGCGCATGAATCCAAACGAACTTCCCCTGGAAAACCAGATCCCGAGCGATCGGGAGGTTGCCATCAAAGTCGTGGGTGTGGGGGGCGCCGGGGCCAATACCGCCGACCGCCTGAAAATGGAGAATCTCGCGGACCTGCAACTGGTCGCGGTGAACACCGACCGTCAGGCCCTCTCGAGTTCACCCATTCAGGAGAAGGTCCTCATCGGCACGGGCGTGACACGCGGGCTTGGCGCGGGCGGCGATCCCGACCTCGGCCGGAAAGCCGCCGAGTCCGATCGCGAGAAGCTTCAGGCAGTCGTGAAGGACTGCGACCTTGTGTTCCTGCTGGCAGGCATGGGTGGCGGCACCGGCAGTGGCGCCGCGCCAATCCTTGCCGAGCTCGCCACCGAGGTGGATGCGCTTGTCATCGCCTTTGTCACAATGCCGTTCACCTTCGAAGGCGGACGCAGGCTCAGGCAGGCCGAGGAAGGCCTCGCGGCGCTTCGCAAAGTGTGCGATGCGGTCATACCGCTGCCGAATGACGTCCTGCTGCAGGAGGCGGCGGAAAATGAAACCGTGCTCGACTCCTTCGCACGTGCGGACGAATGGATTGGCCGCGCGGTCAAGTCCATCTGGGAAATGCTGCACCGCACGGGTCTGATCAATCTTGATTTCTCGACGATGCGGCAGGCGTTCACCCAGCGCGGGGGCAAGACCCTTTTCGGCCTCGGCACCGGATCGGGGGAGAATGCGCCGGCGGATGCGATCGAGAGCCTGAAGATGTGCCCGCTGCTGGTGACGCCGGAATTTTCACGCAAGGCCGACCGCCTCCTGGTGAACATCACGGGCGGCCCGGATCTCACGCTGCCGAAGGTCAACGAAATGATGAGTGCGGTGACGGATCAATTCGGTCGGGATTCGCACGTGATCATGGGGGCGGTCATCGACGAGAACATGAGCGGGCGGGTGGAGATCTGCGTGCTCGGCACCAGCGATGTGGGAGGAAGGATTGGTATGCGGCGCCCGGTGCCGGCGGGGAGCCGGAAGGGCGATCATGCCGCCCCTGTGCCACCGGCAAAGGATGGAGAGCGTGCGGCCGCACCCCTTTCATTCTTCGAGGGCGGCAGCCGTCATCCGGCCGGTGCGAAACCAGGCTCTGGATCAAGTGGAGAGCAGCTCACGCTGGGGCCGGCTGTCCATGCCCCCAAGGCGCAGCAGAACGAGTTTTCCTTCACCGAAGTGGAGAGCCGCGGCTACTTCGACAAGACGGACCGCAATCTCTTTGAAGGCCAGGATCTGGATGTTCCGACCTACCTTCGCAAAGGCATCAAGATCGCCCTGTAGCCATTTTCATCCGCCATGTTTGTCGACGAATGTGTCATCAAGGTTCAGGCCGGCGACGGCGGGCGGGGCTGTGTCTCGTTTCGCCGCGAAAAGTATGAGCCGTGGGGAGGACCCAATGGCGGCGACGGCGGAAAGGGCGGGGATGTCATACTTCGCGGCGACGACGACACGAACAACCTGGTCGATTTCAAGTTCAAGCCCCATTGGAAGGCGGAGCGCGGCGAGCACGGGCTGGGCAAGGACTGCCATGGACGCGAGGGCAAACCGGCGGTGCTCCGCCTCCCGCTCGGCACGGTGGTCATCGACGAGGCGACGGAGAAGGTGGTGGCGGAAGTGATGCACGACGGACAGGAGATCGTGCTCTGCAAGGGCGGGAACGGCGGGTGGGGCAACACGCATTTCAAGACATCCACAAATCGAGCGCCCAAGCGTGCCAATCCCGGACATCCGGGTGAAGGCGGGACGTTTCGTCTGGTGCTGAAGAGCATCGCCGACATCGGTCTCGTCGGTTTTCCCAACGCGGGCAAATCCTCCCTCACGAAGGCCATCACCCAGGCGCGGCCGAAGACCGCGGCGTATCCCTTCACCACGCTTCATCCGCAGATCGGTGTCATCGAGTATCCGGACCCCGTCAATTTTGACCGGCTCCTGCTGGCCGATGTCCCGGGCCTGATTGAGGGAGCCAGCGAGAATCGGGGCCTTGGTCATCGATTCCTGCGTCACATCGAGCGCTGTGCGCTGCTGATGTTTCTCATCGATGTCGCGGGCGTCGATGGCCGTGATCCGCGCGAGGACTATGCGACGCTGATGAGCGAGCTGAAGCTCTACGACCCGGCGCTGCTGAAGAAGCCGCGCATCGTCGTGGCGAACAAGATCGACCTCCCCGAGGCCGCCGCCAATCTCACAAGATTCAAGCGACGCCACAAAGTGGACGTTATCCCCATCTCCTGTCTTTCGGGGCAGGGATTGGACGACTTGAAAGCGGAGCTCAGGCGGCGCGTGCGCGGTCGACTGGTCTCGAAGGGCGGAAAGTCCTCCAAGACCACTTCATCCTCCTGATTTCCCATGGCTGCACTTACCTCTGAGAACCGAGCGTTGTTGATGCGCGCCAATCGCATGATGGGTGCCGCATTGGTTGAGCACAATCTGGTGAAGGTCGAGGACCTGGAGAAAGCCAACGAAAAGCTCTTTCAAATCATTGCCAGCCACAATGCGCGGCAGAGCACGCTGCTGGGTGTTCTGGCCTTCGACATGAATGTCGTGAAGGAGGAGGATGTCATTGCGCACGTCGTGGACAGGGAGGGTGTTGGCTTGATTGACCTGCGCACCTATGATGTTTCCGAAGATCTTCGTAAGACGGTGGATATAGGTTCCTGCTGGGCGAGCTGGACGGTGCCGTTCGACAAGGAGGATGAGTTCTATCTGGTGGCGTCGGCCTATTATTTGAGCGGTGCCGTGCGAAAGCATTGGGAGAAAGTGCTGGATGCGCCGATTATCTGGTACGCTACGACACTGGAAATGATCGCTGACTATCTCGAAAAGATGGAGTCGGACCGCGCGGCTGCGCCGGGCGGGGCGAAGGCGTGATCGTTTTCGGTGCGGTGGCGCCCGCACCATGCCTTTAGGAAAAGTCCAATCCCAAGTTGTCGCCAAGCTCGAGGAAATCGGTCGTCTGACCTCGGACCAGCGTCTTGCGCTGACCAATCATCCCGAAGACCTCAGCGGTGAGGCGCTCGACAAGCTGCTGCAGGACCAGTACGCGGTCACGCCTTTTCAGCTTCTCGTCGCACGCGCGGGGGCGTCTGGTCTGGCTCCGTACAATGTCTCCCGACTGCGTGTGGGACCGTCGACCTTTGAGCGCGTGCCCCAGCAGTTTTGCCAGGACAATGTCCTGATTCCTGTCGGACAGGTGGGCGACTACCTGCTTGTCGCGTTTGCGAATCCCTTCGAGGTGACGGTTCCGGCGAAACTCCAGGAAATGACCGGCATGCGCGTGGTGCGCCTGCTGGGTCGCGAGAAGGACATCCGGGAGAAGTTTGCGAAGTCGGCGGATCGCGCCGGGTTCGACGAGGTTGTCCAGAAGATCGGCGCGGAGTTCGGCAAGGAGGTCGTCGAGGCCGTCGACGAGAATGTCAATGAGGAGTCCGGCCCGATCATCCAGCTTTCGAACCGCATCATCGAGGACGCCTATTACGGCGGCACCTCTGACATCCACATCGAGCCTCAGGAGAAGGAGGTCATTGTGCGCTATCGCGTGGATGGCATCTGTTCGGAGAAGCTCCGCCTGCCGTCGAAGGTCGCCCCGGCGCTGATCGCGCGCCTCAAGATCATGTGCAATCTGGACATTGCGGAGCGCCGGCTGCCGCAGGACGGACGCATCGTTTTCAAGCAGTACACGAAAAAGGGCATCGACATCGATCTTCGCGTCTCCACGGCGCCGCTGAATCACGGCGAGGGCATGGTGATGCGCATACTTGACAAGCAGAAGTCAACGCTGCCGCTGACGGCTCTCGGTTTTTCGGAGGAGAACCTCAGCCGGTACCGCGAGGCCATCCGCCAGCCGTATGGCATGATCCTGCATTGCGGACCGACGGGCTCGGGAAAATCGATGACGCTCTACTCCGCGCTCAACGAGATCAATTCACCTGAACTCGTGATCCGCACGGCGGAGGACCCCATTGAATACACGCTGGCCGGCATCAACCAGATGCAGATGCACCGGCAGATCGGCCTGACGTTCGCTGCGGCGCTGCGGTCCTTTCTGCGCCAGGATCCCGACATCATTCTCGTGGGTGAAATTCGCGACAAGGAAACCGCCAACATCGCGGTGGAGGCGGCGCTGACCGGACACCTCCTGATATCGACCCTGCACACCAATGACGCACCGTCGACGATCGCGCGTCTCACCGACATGGGCGTGGAGTCGTTCATGATTTCCTCATCGCTCCTGTGCGTCTGCGCCCAGCGCCTGATGCGGCGCCTCTGCAAGACCTGTCGTTTCCAGATCGAGCCGACATCCCGGGAAAAGGAGATTCTGGAGAAGGCGATCGGCTGGAGCGGCCCGATCTACAAGGCGAATCTCCGGGGATGCCCCAAGTGCGGCAATTCCGGATACAAGGGGCGCGTTGGCATTCATGAATTGATGATCACGAACGAGGAGCTGATCGACGGCATCAACAAGGGCATGGAGTCGACGGAGTTGAAGAAGATCGCGATGCGCGGCGGGATGAAAACCCTGCACCAGGATTCAATGCTCAAGGTCAAGGAAGGCGTCAGCAGCCTCGAGGAGGCGATAGCCACGGTGCCGCCGGATCTGGTCTAGGCCGATCGGGGGTGACGGCGAGCCGCCTTTCCTAAGGGGTCAGCCCCTAATGTTTGTGGTGATCAAGAAGACCGGGAGCACTCGAGGCGGGTAGCGCCTGCCTGGTCTTTGGTGGTGCCACGTACCGGCAGTGGTCTAACAGCAAAGGCGTCGGCGGACTGCGCGACGATGCAAATTCGAGAGAATTGTGCCGCCCTTTCAGGGCTCTCTGTTTTCGGCTCACCCGTGAACCCATGGCGTTGCCATGGGCTGTGGGGATATCGCGCCCCTTTGGGGCTCCCGATTTCCGACTCAGTCGCTCGCCTCGAACCCATCGCTTCGCCATGGGCAGGGGTTGTATAGCCTCGTTGGGGCAGAGGCATGCTCGTGCAACTTGAAATGAAATCGTGCGATGCCGATGGGGAATGCTCGGTCTCATGATTCCTTCGGTGCGTCGCAATCTCTCGTTGACCTAGTCTCGATCCACACTACCGATCCGGGTCGGATGGCCGAACTGGCGTAGTTCAAGGCTCCCTTATGGTCAGCTTGGGGTACCAGCGCTTGAAATCCCCGGGGTCCCGTGTGACGAGGCCGCTGCGGTTGAATGCGAAACCTCCGATCAACAGATTCGCCACCGGTCGTCGGGGGACTTTTTCAGTCCGGCGGGCGCGCACGCAGGCATGCCAGGCGCGGTGGGAGGCCTCCATGTCCGCCGAGGTCCAGGGGTCCGAGTAGGCAATGCCGGCATGATCCAAAAAACGCATCTGCTCCACCAGGTCCCCGCTGAATGCGGCGGACAGCTCCACCATGGTCACGGGCGACACCGCCAGTCCGTCCGGCAGCAATCGCTCCAGGAGCCTCGCCGACGGCAGTCCAAACCGGGGATCATGTTCGAAAACATCGAGGACGACACAGGTGTCGACGACCCACATCAGGACTCCCCCTCGCGCAATTCCTTCATCCAATCCTTCGTAGTTCGCGCCCGGGTTCGCAGCCGGCGCGCATAGCCCAGTGCCGCCAGCGGTCCAGGCGCCTCGCAAGGCGGCGCAAAAACCCGGAACTCACGGTCGGAAACCGCTTCGAATCTCAGTTTCTGGCCTGGTCGCAAACGAAGCGCCCTCCGCAACGCGGCTGGGAGGGAGATCTGCCCGCGCTCCGTCAGGGTGCTTTCATTCATGGCACAACCCTTATCATGTAAAGTTATCATGCCAAGTGAGGCATCAAGGCATGACAATCAATCGCGAAGAAACTAATGCGAAAGGTGAGGTTTGACCCGAATGGCGCTAAGATAAGCCCCGAGGGGGAGCCGATCCAGTGATGGTTGCGAGAAGGCGTGCATTATTTGAGGGCACGAGAGGCAGATACGCGGAAGATGTGACGAGGTTTGGTGAGGAACTGGTAGTTTTTCGGTCGGCGCTTTTTTGCCCGTGGTTCGGAGCGACCGGGGCGGAATGGGACGAGATCGGAGATGATGCGATCAATCAGTTCCTGCTTCAAATGACGCAGGAGTCGCTTGCGTGTCGCAAGTGGCGCCCAGCTCATGAGAAGATCGAGGGTGCCCTTGAAACTGAGGCGCGCCACGGGAATCTGGCCGGTCAATGCGCCCTTGAGCATGAGTGCGCGGATCAGATTGTAGGCGATGGCGTGCATCCAAAGCTCCCGCTCGACTGTGGCGGGGGAAAGCCCGCGAAGAACATCCAGTCCGAGATTGGTCTTGATCTGGCGGTAGTGCAATTCGATGTGCCAGCGCTGCATGTACAATGCCGCGATGGCGTGATCGAAACGCAGAGCGATCCAACAGGGAGGTGGCGATTGTCATGGTTTGTGCGGTATCCGCGACAGGCGCTTGAAGCGGACAAGGCGCACGGTGATCTGACCGGGCATGCGCTGGAGTCGCTCGAGGAAACTCCCTGGTTTCGGTCCGCGCTGGGTTTCGCACCAGCTGCCGCAGCCGTTGCGAATGGTCTTGCGAGAACCATGAAGGCGGATGACGAGTCGACCCTTCTGCGCAGGAGCTCGAGAGAAACTCACAGCCGCAGTAGAGGCGGTCGGCCGGAGGACATTCCGGGCTTGAGATGGTGCGTGATCATTCTGGCCAGCGTAAGCTCGTGGGTCTTCCATGTTGCGTAGGCGAAAGTGATCAGGTGACCGCTGTGAAGGCAGAACAACCCGACAAACTTTCCGAGAGGAAAGCCGCAGCCTTTCTTCTGGCATCCGGGATAGTCAAACTGGCGGGCGTTTTCAGCTGAATCAGGCATCGAGAACAGGGCCGTCCATGATGCGCACGGTGCGTCCGAGCCAATCGCCGGGTGCGGGGTGAACCATCGGTTGACTGATGCGAACAGCGACTGAGCCAAGAGAGATCAAGGGACTGGCGAGCCGGCAGTAGGCGCTGGTGTTGTCGGAAGGCCGGGCGGCGCCTCGCGCCACCATGGCGGCCTGAAGGCGAATCAAGGCGGCCCGGCATGAATCACCGCGCCTGAGCACTGGGCGAAAGGCCAGAAGATGTCCTCTTCCGAACTGACGCCTGCGGCTGCCGGGCCTTTTCAGAGGCGACAAGCAGACCTGGGAAAGGACCCGAACAGAGCGGACAGGCCGCCCGGTCACCGGCTGAACTGGCGGCCTGCCGGGCAGGAGGTAAGGGCGCAGAGCGCCCATGGAGGAAATAGGAGTCGTTTGCATGTGGCCGTATAGACAGCCCTGTGTTGACTTTGTTCCCTCGATCGCCAACAATTCCTCGATGCCCTCGATTGACAGACTGGAACAACGCTACGCCCAACTTCGGGCCGAACTCGCAAGCTCAGGTCCGCTCAGCTGGGTTCAGTTTACCGACGCCCCCAGGCCGGCCTCGGAAATCGTTCCTTGGTCAACAAAGTGAACGCAAAGACAGTCAGCCTCGCACTGTCCGAGGAACAGGCCGACTGGTTTGATCAGCCATTGCCGAACACCGCCGCCTCAAGAAAATCCTCGCGGAAATGTACAGATTATCCCGTCAAATCATGCGGGCTCCTTCCCGGATCCAGTCCGCCGCAAGCCTCTCAACAAAAGTTTTACGCCTTATCTAAGCGCCATTCAGGTTTGACCCCTTTTGGCTTGGGGGACCTTCATTCATGGCACAACCCTTATCATGTAAAGTTATCATGCCAAGTGAGGCATCAAGGCATGACAATCAATCGCGAAGAAACTAATGCGAAAGGTGAGGTTTGACCCCTTTTGGCTTGGGGGACCCCTTTTGGGGTTTGATTCGGTGATAGGTGACAAACAGTCGGTGATGGGTTAGCACTTATGATGCTAAGTTGGACCTTTGTGGCGCGCAACACCACAGCCAGCCAGCATCGGAGGCGATGCGAAGAAAGGTCGGCTGTGGACGTTTCCATGAAACCCGATACGCCCTTTGAAAGCCTCCGATTGTCAGTCTCGCCATGCTGTCCGTCTAGAGCATGTCCGAAAACATGCATTCTTGATGGCAAGAATGTAACCCATCACCATGGACAATCTGTCACCTATCCGGACCCCCCCCCCGGCTCTTCTTCAAAACTGGAAAACGACACTCTGCCGGGCATCGAAAACCTGCGCGTCGTGGTGATCTGATCGCGCCGCCACGGCAACTCAATCGTTCCGGCACCAACGAGAGGGCGGAAGACCTGACTTCTTCCGACGTTCACGCATCCCGCACGGGGATGACTTCGAGCGAATCCGGTCCGCCCGCCACGGACGCTGCGGGAATCCGCCAGTCGAAGGTGGCCAGCCTCGCGCCATGCGCCGCCGCCAGGGCCAGCAGATACAAATCCGCGACTCTTGACGGCGTGCGCGATTCCGGCTGGAGCAGAACGCCATCATCCAACAGCGAGACATCGCGCCCGCAGGATTCGGTGTCCGCTTTTTCAACGAAATGTTGCAGAACTTCCCTGACCCGCCCGCTGGTGCCGAGGCAGTTCGGGTACTTCGGCTGGCTCGCCACCCGGATCACGCCGTTCTCGAGATGAGAGCATGTCAGCAAACGCAGCGGCGAGCGCGCCACATACCAGCGGTGCGCTGCGTCATGATGGACGTGCATCGGATCGAGCAGCGCCAGCAGCACGTTCACATCCGGAAGGCAGCGGTTCATGGTGTTTCATCCAGCAGCTCTTTCACGATCTCCGGCGTAACCGGCCGCGCCCCCTGGGACACTGGGAACAGCGGGAGGCCGTTCCGCTCAGCCGATGGCTGGACACACGGCTCCACCGCCCGGCGGAGCAATGCGGAGACGACTTCCCCCAACGGCTTACGCTGCTTTGCCGCCAAGATCTTAGCCGTTTCCAGCACGTCGTCATCCAGATTAAGGGTCGTTCTCACACCAAAAACATCACGCATCACGCATCAGGCATCAAGTTTGAAATACTCAATGATACATTTCATTTCGGAAATCTGACCGCTCACGAGTCTCTCCTATTGCAAGGAATAAATAGCCACTGGAGACGGACTCCAAAAGGGTCAGCCCCTAATATTTGTGGTAGTCCAGAATGCTCTGACTGCTCCGGGAGGACGCCGCCAGGGCGAAGTACTGCCACGCCATGTGCTGGCGATTGCTTACGATGAACGGACGCGGGGAATTGACCGCGGAGATTGTCGGCTACCTCGGCATGAAACCCCAACAGGCAGTCTCCGCCTCGATCCCAATCAGGGTTCGCCTTTTCTATCGGTGCCTCGCCTTGGAAATATCCGAGCGCAGAAACGCATTTCAGTGAGTACGGCAAGTGGCCGGTGGGCGATGAGCCGCACCGACGGGGATCGGCTTGTCGATGGGCGGCGGGCATGCTTGGCTGGTCCAAAAATGAATATTGGGTGTGAAATCGTTCGTGCGGGCAATCGTCACCCGTTGGGGTGGGGTTGTTGCGAACTTTGCGAAGCCAGGGCATCTGCGTCTGGCTCCCGGCGGGGTTGCTGACGTTCCATGTCTACCCTGACATTTGAGCGCCTGCGCCTGGAGAAGACGGTTCCCTTGACGATCAGCCGCGGCACGTCGACGCACAGCAAGATTTTCTGGCTTCGCTGGATCGATGAGGGGGTGGAAGGCTGGGGGGAGGCAGTTCCGTTTGCGATCGACGAGCGTCCGCAGCCTTTCTCCGCAATTGTTGAGGCGTATGAAACCCACCGTCCCTGGCTCGAAACGATGGCGGCGTGGGAGCGCCAGGAGATCGACCGGCGTCTTCGAGCCGCCGACGCGCCGTCGGCCTTCATTGCCGCGGTGAACCAAGCTCTGTACGACTGGCTGGGCAGGCGGCTCGGGCAGCCGGTTTCGCGCCTGTTGGGATTTGCGAGCGGCGCGAGTGCGCTCACCTTTGCGACGATCGGCATTTTGTCACCGGGTGACGCCGTTCTTCGCGTGAAAAAGTGGCGTGAGGCGCATGATGTGCGGGCCTTCAAGGTGAAGCTCGGTTCGCGGGCCGGAGTGGAGGCGGACAAGGCGATGTTTTCAGCCGTGCGTGCGGTGGTGCCGGATGGATTCAAGATGAGCGTCGATGCCAACGGGGGCTGGTCGCCTCCAACGACCGTGGCGATGGCGGGATGGCTTGCGGGGCAGGGTGTCGATCACATCGAACAACCACTGCCACGGGGACAGGAGAGCGACCTGGCCGCGGTGCAGGCCGATTCGGCGCTGCCGATATTTGTCGACGAAAGCTGTCGCACGGCGGCGGATCTGCCGGCGCTGGTTGGATGCGTCGCAGGGATCAACATCAAGCTGATGAAATGCGGCGGACTCGACGGCGCGCTTCACCTGCTGCACGCGGCGCGGGCGCATGGCCTGCGCATTCTGGTCGGGTGCTACGGCAGCAGCGCGCTCGGAAACTGCTGTGCGCTGACGCTTGCGCCGTTTGCGGATTTGATCGACCTCGACAGCCATCTCAATCTCAGGGACGACCCCTTTGCGGGATGGACGCTGAAGGAAGGCTTGCTGACCGCCTCGTCTTCGCCCGGATTTGGAGTTTCCCATGCCTAGCTCATCGTCTGACCCAGCCTCGCCCCAACGCTTTGCCATTCTGCTTCACGGCGGATTCACGACCAGGCACGGCAAGACGGGCATTTCGCTTCTGCGGTATCGCGGCCGCGAGGTTGTCGCCGTGATCGATCGTGAGACGGCGGGGCGTCCGCTGCGCGAGGTGTCGCGCATGGCAGACCTTCCCGACATTCCGGTGGTCGCAACGATTGCGGAGGCGCTGGCCAGCCGGCCCACGGCGCTTGTCATTGGCATGTCGCCGTCGGGCGGCCGCCTGCCGGATGAGTTGTGGCCTGGCATGCGCGAGGCGGTGCAGGCGGGCGTGTCGATCTGGAATGGATTGCACACGCGCATCGCGGACGCCCCCGGAATCGCCGCGGCGCTCCGGCCGGGTGTTCGAGTCTGGGACATGCGCCGGGAACCGGAAAACGTCAGGACGGGCACCGGTGGCGCGCGGCAGCTTTCGGCGAAGCGGATTCTTTTTGTCGGAACCGACATGGCCATCGGCAAGATGACGGCGGCGCTCGAGTTCGACCGGGAGTCGCGCGCGCGGGGCCTGCGGTCGGCGTTCGTCGCCACCGGCCAGGCAGGCATCATGATCAGCGGTTCCGGAGTGTGCCTTGATGCGGTGCGCGTCGACTACGCCAGCGGATCGATCGAGGCGGAGGTGGTGCGACAGGGGAAGGACCGGGATGTGGTCTGGGTGGAGGGGCAGGGTTCGCTCCTCAATCCCGCATCGACAGCCACGCTGCCGCTGATCCGCGGAACGCAACCCACGCACCTGGTCCTCGTGCACAAGGCCGGGCTCGCGCATCTGCAGGCGTTTCCCAACCTGCTGATTCCGCCGCTCAGCAAGGTCGTGCAAATGTATGAGCAGGTCGCTTCGGCGGCGGGAATATTTGCACCCGCGCCCGTCATGGGAATCGCGCTGAACACCTGGGGAATGAGCGAGGAGGCGGCGCGCGGCGCCGTGGCTGCGGCTGCGCGCGAAACAGGCCTGCCTGCAACGGATGCGGTCAGGTTCGGCACCGGGGAGATTCTCGACGCAATCCTGCGAACGCCGCCGGCCGCCTGATTGGCCGGACGCTTCGGCGACGCAACGCGGTGAGTTACGCCGACACCTTGGCGGCGGAACGCATCCCGTAGGAGACGATCGCGAGCGTGAGCAGCGAACTCACAGGCATCAATATGGCTGCGACGAGCGGGTTCATCCTGCCTGCAACGGCGAGGCCCACGGCGAGAAGATTGTAGGCGACTGAGAAGGCGAGAATGTTGCGCTGGGTGCGGTGACGGATGCCGTCAACTTCGAGCAGCGCGCGGATGCCGCCGATGCCGCGTCCGAGATAGTAGAAGTCGGCTTTCTTTTCCAGGACGCCGCGATGAATCACCGGTGTTCCGCGGCAGAGTGCCTGGTCAAAGGCGAGACTGTCGTTTGCACCGTCGCCCAGCATGAGCGCCTCGCCTGGCGCGTTCTCGCGCAACCATTCGGCCTTGTCGTGCGGGGAGAGGCCGCCGATGGCATGATCGGCTGGGATGCCCAGTTTTTGGGCGAGCGCCGCGACCCGGCCTGGATCGTCGCCGCTGAGAATCGCCGATTGGAGCCCACGACGGGAAAGCGCAGTGATTTCGCGTGAAGCGTCCGCGCGGACGGCATCGGCGAATTCGAATTCAGCGATGGTCTGACCGTCGCAAGCGAAGACGGTGGCGCTTCCCTCCGCTTTGCTGCGCCAGCCGGCGCGACCCAGCGACCAGGGGCCCAGTTCGACACCCGCACCCACGGTTTCCCGCACATCGCCGGGAATGGGTTTGATGAGTTCGCTGGCAAGCAGGTGCTCCAGCAGACTCTGGCTCACCGGATGCGCATTGTCGGAAACGAGCGCGAGCAGGGCGGCGCGCTCCTCGTTGCTGAGGCGGGACAGCCTCTCGGGATTGCGCAGCCTGGGAGTCTCCAGCGTGAGCGTGCCCGTCTTGTCGAAGATCAGCCGCTTCACGGCGCGAAGCCGGGTCCACAGGCCGGCGTTCCGGACGAAAACGCCGACGCGACGCAGGGCGACGGTCGCCATTTCGTCGGCGAGCGGGAAAGCGAGGGCGACGGCGCAGGGGCAGGATACGACGAGGATTGCCGTGATGATCGCTCCGGTTTTCAGCGCATCATGGGTCGTGACCCACCAGGCAATGCCTGCGATCAGGGCGATGCCGAGGATGCCGATCAGGTAGCCGCGCACGATGCGCTCGAGAAAAATGTGACGCGACGAGGTTTCCGCCCGGGGAGCGAGCAGCTGGGCGAGCAGCGAGTCATCCCAGCGCTGCAGCGTGAGGAGACGCACCACACTGAGACCCACGGGGATCGCCCCGGCGGGCACGCGTTGACCTGCCGAGAAGACGCGCGGCGCCGCCTCGCCGTTGATCGAGGCGAGCGAAAAGGCGGCGCTGGCATCGAGGAGCCGGGATTCGACGGGGACGGTGCGGCCCGGTGGCAGCACGATGGACTGCCCGGGTTGAAGCTTTTCGACAGCCGTGGATTCTCCGCCCTCGACCCGCACCTTTTGCGCGTGCGGCTGCCCGCCCAGGAGCCGTCGCCGGTTGCGTTCAACCGCGGCCACCTGCGCCCACCGGCCGATCAGCATCAGAAGGATGAAGGTCGAGACGAAGTCGAAGTACATGTATTCCGCGCGCCCCGCCGCCCAGCCGTAGAGGGAGCCTGCGTAGGCGCCCGTGATTCCCAGCGCGATGGGAAGGTCAATGTGCATTGCGCGCTCGCGCAGCGCGCGCACGGCGCGCACGAGAAAGTAGCTGCCGCCGACGAGCAGGCTCAGTGTTCCGAAGGCCAGCGAGAGCAGCTCGAACAGGCCCGCCCACTCAAAGCTCGACTCCATGCCGAAGTAGGCGGGCAGCGTGAAGAGCATGACGTTCATCGTGAACGCCGCGCAAAGCCCGATGCGTTTTGCGAGCCCGCGGCTCTCCGGTTCGCCGGCGGATTCCCCGGCGGGGCCGAGGGAGTAGCCGAAACCCTGAAGCTTTCGTGCAAACGCGGATGCCTGGAATTCGCCGCGTGTCCAGGTGAGCCGTGCGGTGCCGTACTGCGCGTTGACGACGATCTCTCTCGCGCCGGATTCCTGGAGAAACACGCGCTCGATCAGCCACACGCAGGCGGCGCATGAGATGCCCTGGATATTCAGCGTCAGGGTGGCCACGCGGTCGGAGTCGGCTTCGGCGGATGCCTGGGCCTCGTCCAGCCAGGCATAGTCGCGCGGCTGAAAGACGCCCGGGTCCGCCGGCGCTGTGATAGCGTCCTTGAAACTGTAGTAGCGGTCGAACCCGCTCGCGTGCACCAGTTGGAAAACGTAGCTGCAGCCATTGCAGCAGAAGCCGCTCGCGCGCATGGCGTCGTCGATCAGGGCCGAGCCGCAATGACGGCATTGCATCGCAGCTGCCCGACGGGTTTCGGCCTTCGGTCTGGACGGTGACAGTGTCGCGCTCATTGGACCTTGGCCACGTTCAAAGGCAGATGAAATTCCACGGGGTGGGACCCTCGAAGCCGAGCGTGCCGCGCAGGCGCCAGCCCACGATGACCGCGGCCGTTAGCGCGAGGCTGATGCGCATCCGGTTTATCCAGAGTGGCGACAGTTTGCCCCGCACCCAGTTGAACTGGGATTGGGCGAGCCAGAGCAGGGGCACGGTGCCGAGTCCGAAGGCGAGCATGAGCTCGACGCCCTGCCGCGCGGAGCCCGCGAGAACGGCGAGTGTGATCACGAAGTACAATGGACCGCAGGGCAGAAGCGGCGTGGCTATGCCGAGGGTCGCTGCGGCGGTCAGCCGGGATTGTCCGCGCAGCCAGCTCTGGAGTCGGAGGTATCCTTTTCCGAGAACGGGAATCCGGGGAAGCAGGCGATCCCAGCGAAAGGCGAGGGCGACAAAAAACAGGACCATGATCCACGGCAGCCAGCGCGCCGCGGAGGAGGAGAGCAGGAGCAGCGGTCCGCGTCCCAGCGCGCCGGCGAATCCACCCAGTGCGGCGTAGCCGAGGAGTCGCGTCAGGTGATAGACGGTGCGGATCGTATTCGGATCGGTTGTGTCCGCCCTGCCAGGCATGAGTCCGCACGCGAGCGGTCCGCACATGCCGGCGCAGTGCAGGCTCGTGACCAGGCCGGCGGCGAAGGCGGTGCCGGGAGAGGTGATGCCCGCGAGATCCATGCTCAGGGTTGTGTCGCAAGCGGCACGGACTGCACCGGGTTGCGCGCGGCGATGGCGAACCATGCGCCCCACATGGCTGCCTGCACGACAAAGGCGGCCACGAACCAGAGCCAGAGCCTCGAACGTTTGGTCCTAGTTTTTGCCATGGTGCTTCTCCGCCTCCTCCTCGCGCAGGAGCCTCGCTTCGGGGCCCAGGAAATCGACCCTGCGGGCGAGGCGGGCGGAGGTTTCGACTCCATCGGCCTCGACCTCGAATCTGAACAAACCCTCGTAGCGATCGCGCGCCTGCTGGAGAATCAGGGGCTGGACCAGCTCGGCCAGCGGTGGAACCTCGACTGTCGTTTCGAGGCCCACCTGCTTGAGCCCCTCGGGGCCGCCGACAATGCGCACGTTGAAATGCGCGGGGCGGTTCTGCTTGTTGAGCAGGCGAACGAGAAACTGGTTTCGCACGGTCTGCGCATCGACGACGTACGGCGCGCCGGTCATCCGGGTGACGTCGAGATTCATGGGTTTGACGGTGGAGAGAGCCCAGAGGGCCACGCCCGCACCGACCATGAACAAGGCGAGATAAAGAATCGTCCGCGACCTCAGCCAGCGTGTTGGTTTGCCGGTGAACCCCTGCTGCGAATCGTAGCGGATCAGGCCCTCAGGGCGCCCGAGCCGCGTCATGACGGCGTCGCAGGCGTCGATGCAGGCCGTGCAGCCGATGCACTCCATCTGAAGGCCCTGGCGGATGTCGATGCCCGTCGGGCAGACCTGCACGCAGCGCAGGCAGTCGACGCAGTCACCGGCGGGTTCCGCTGTCGCGGTTGTCTCCGCGAGCGGAGCAGCGGACTTGAGCGCGGCCGCGCCATCCTCCCTGCGCGACGCCGCGCTCTTGCGGCTGGACCGCGGTTCGCCGCGCTTGGTGTCGTAGCCGATGACGAGGGAGTGATCGTCGATCAGCGCGGACTGGATGCGCCCGTACGGACACAGGACGATGCACATCTGTTCGCGGAACCAGGCAAAGTTGAAGTAGAGCGCGCCGGTGGCCAGGCCCATGAAGAGGAAGGCGCCCCAGTGCTCCGTCGGCGCGGTGCGCATCATCGACCAGACCTCGGGCAGCGAAACGAAGTACGCGAGGAACAGGTGGGTGATGATCGCGGACACCAGGATGTAGAGCGTGTGTTTCACGACGCGCCGGATGATCTTTTCAGTTGTCCAGGGCGCTTGATCCAGTGCGCGGCGCTTCACGGCGTCGCCGTCGATCCAACGCTCGATCTTCCTGTAGACATGATCGAGAAACACCGTGTGCGGACAAGCCCACCCGCACCACACGCGACCCAGAAGCGCGGTGATGAAGAACAGGGTGAACCCGAGGCCGGTGATGACGAAGAAGAGCAGCCACAAGTCCTGAGCCGCGAGAGTCACGCCGAAGAGATGGAAGCGCCGGCCGGCGATGTCCAGGAACACGGCCGGGTAGCCGTTGATCTTGATCCACGGCAGGGCGAGGTAGAAGACGATCAGGGCGGAGGCCGAGAGCTTTCGGTACTTTTCGAACCGACCCCGGACGTCCGCGGGAAAGAGGAACGCCTTCGATCCGTCCTTGCGGATCGTCGTGACGGTATCGCGGTTGGGTCTTTCGGGTCTGAGGGCGGACATGGCTACTCGATGAAGGTTCGCGAAGGGAATGCGCGCGCGGACTGCGGCGCATTCCCGGTGCCAGACAAGTCAGGGCTTGGCGCCCTCAACCGTGATGGGTTCACCCTCCTTGTGTTTGCTCAGCAGGAATGCGGTGATGTCCGTGACTTTTTTGGCCCCGAGAACCGGTCCCCAGGTGGGCATTCCCTTCTCGGGCACGCCCTTCATGATGACATCGTGAATCTGCACGGGTCGCCCGCCGTGGATCCATGCGGTGTCGATGAGATCGGGGCCGATGGCTGCGGGCGACTCACTCTTACCGCGTCCGCTGGCCAGATGGCAGGCGGCGCAATTGGAGACGAAGGCGGCCTGGCCGGCATCGACGAACGCGGCGGTGTGGCTCATCTTCCAGAGGCTCGCGTCGTCGAGCTTCGTGGCGGCGAGCCGCTGCGCCTCGATTTTGCCCATGGCGGCGTCGACGACCTCGGTGCTGCTCTGGCCGATGTCGAGCCACTCGTAGTAGGCCCAGTAGCCGATCCAGAAAACGATCGATGCATACAGCGAATAGAGCCACCAGTTCGGCAGGCGCTTGTCGTATTCCTGGATGCCGTCGAAGACGTGCGGCCGGACGGGTTCGTCAGGGGGGAGGTTCGGATTCATGAGGCTTGGGAGTCGTTCCTTGCCGCGGGCGTTTCCGTTTCAAACGGAAGGTTTTCGAAGTGGTGGGTCTGCTCGCGTTTCATTCGAAAGGCGCGCCAGAGGATGGCCACGAAGAT
Organism: Opitutaceae bacterium; assembly: GCA_015075305.1. Lineage (NCBI taxonomy): Bacteria > Pseudomonadati > Verrucomicrobiota > Opitutia > Opitutales > Opitutaceae > Opitutaceae bacterium. The sequence goes on from JABTUS010000007.1 coordinate 24,539, forward strand.
GGAGACTGCGGTGATGAAGGCCGTGATGGTGAAGACGGCCGCGCTGTCCTCGAGAAGAATGCGACGAAACATGGCGAGGGTGGGTTACTGGGCTGGAGATCTGCTTTCCGTGCGCGCCACCTCATCGAACTTTCCGAGGTGCTGCAGGTAGGCGATGAGGGCGACGATTTCGCGATTGTGGTCCACGTAGGCGCCGGCGGCCCGCAGGTCCGTGGCGATCTGCTTCGCCTGCTCGGTGACGCGGGATTCGATCTGTTCGGGCGTCCAGTTGGGATACGGCACGCCGAGTTTGCGCTGCACGGCGAGCTTGGCGGGAAGCGCCTTCACGTCGGTCGCGTTTTCAAACAGCCAGGGATAGTTGGGCATGTTGGAGCCCGCGGAAACGGTGCGCGGATCCTCCATGTGGCGCAGGTGCCAGACATCGGGGTATTTGCCGCCGACGCGCGCGAGATCGGGTCCCGTGCGCTTCGATCCCCACTGGTAGGGATGATCGTAGATCGATTCGCCGAGTCGCGAGTAATCGCCGTAGCGCAGCACATCGGGCACCAGCGTTCGGATCATCTGTGAGTGGCAGTTGTAGCAGCCCTCGCGCACGTAGATGTCGCGTCCGGCGAGCTCCAGCGGGCTGTAGGGAACCTGGCGCCGGCCCTCGATGGTGGAGCCCCTGTGGGCGATGACCACCGGGATGATCTGGATCATGCCTCCGGCGGCGACCGCGATGAAGGTGAGGACGGTGAAGGGCGCGGCGTTGATCAGGAGGCGGTCGTACCATGCGCCCCATGCGGAGTTGCGCGACTTCCAGTGCAGAAGCGCGCAGATCATGCAGAAGATCGCGCCGACGAGCCCCACAATGCTGAGGGTGGTGTCGCCGAACATCCATGCGCAGGCGAAACCGCCGGCCATGGCGGAGAACAGGACGGGCGGGTTCAGGAACGTGCCGAAAACGCCGACGCGTTCCGCGGGACCGGTGGCACCCTCGTCATCGAAGACCTCGATGGTGCCGTTGATCACTGTGGCGCCGCGGATGGTTCGCCAGACGTTGTAGCCCATGAGGACGAAGCCGGTGAGATAGAGTCCGCCGCCGACGACACGCATCAGCATCATGGGCCGGATCGTGTTCAGCGTGTCGACAAAGTTTGGATACGTGAGGACGGAGCCTCCCTCGGAGGTGGCGCTCAGCATCAGCCCCTGCGTGATGCCGCTCGTCCACATGGCGGCCACGTAGAAAAGAATGCCCACGGTGCCGATCCAGAAATGCGTGTTCGCGAGCGAGACGGAGTGCAGCGGGCGGTTCCAGAGTCGCGGGAGCAGCCAGTAGATCATGCCGGCGGCCATGAAGCCGTTCCAGCCCAGTGCGCCGAGGTGGACATGGCCGACGATCCAGTCGGTGTAGTGGCCGAGGGCGCTGACCGACTTGATGGAGAGGAGCGGGCCCTCGAAGGTGGCCATGCCGTAGAAGGTCACGGCGGCCGCCATGAATTTCAGGACCGGATCAGTGCGCAGCTTGTGCCAGGCTCCCCGAAGTGTCAGGAGGCCGTTGAGCATGCCGCCCCATGACGGCGCCCACAGCATGAGTGAAAAGGTCATGCCCAGCGTCTGGAGCCAGTCGGGCAGGGCGGTGTTCAGCAGGTGGTGCGGGCCGGCCCAGATGTACACGAAGACGAGCGACCAGAAATGGATGATGGAAAGCCGGTAGGAGTAGACCGGACGCTCCGCCGCCTTCGGAATAAAGTAGTACATGATGCCCAGGATCGGCGTGGTGAGGAAGAAGGCCACGGCGTTGTGGCCGTACCACCATTGCACCAGGCCGTCCTGCACGCCGCCGAAGATCGGGTAGCTGTGCGTGAGGCTTGTCGGCAGCGAGAGATGGTTGACGATGTAGAGCATCGCCACCGTGACGATCGTCGCGATGTAGAACCAGATGGCGACGTAGAGGCTGCATTCGCGCCGGCGGGCGAGCGTCCAGAAGAAGTTGACGGCGAAGACGACCCAGATGAACGCGACGGCGATGTTGAGCGGCCAGATGAGCTCGGCGTACTCCTTGCCGCGGGTGAGTCCGAGCGGCAGCGTGATGGCGGCGGCGACGATGATGGCCTGCCAGCCCCAGAAGTGGAGCTGCGAGAGGAAGTCGCTCGCGAGCCTCGCCTTCACGAGGCGCTGCGTGGAGTAGTAGATGCCGGCGAACATCATGTTGCCCACGAACGCGAAGATGACGGCGTTGGTGTGCAGCGGACGCAGGCGGCCGAAGCTAAGCCAGGACGTGTTGAAGTTGAGCTGGAAGAAGTTGAGCTGCGAGGCGATGAAGACGCCGGCCAGCATGCCGACGAGACCCCAGACAAGCGTGGCCAGCAGGAACTGGCGAACGACCCTGTCGTTGAACTCAAGTGTGATTTTTTGTGCAGGCATTAGGAACGAGAGTCGGAGGATTGAGGTGATGTAGAGGTGCGCGCGAATGCGCCGGGTGGCTCGGACGGGCCACGCCCGACAGCCTCCGCGCCGGGTGCGGCTGCGGGTGTTATTTCGCCGGCGCCAGGCGTGCGTGGAGTTTCATCGGCAAGCGGCAGCAGGGAGTCGCGCTCCGCGCTGCTCATGCGCCCCCGGGCGTGCTCCTGCAGGAAAAAAACGACGAAGACGAGGACCAGCCAGAGGCTGATGGCCAGAGTGATGGGAACGACTTCCATGGGAGTGATCAGGAGCCCGTGTCGTTGTCCCGCTGGCGCCGGCGAACATCGCGCGTGTCGTGGCCATGGTGGTGGCGCAGCCGCTCGCGGGCGACATGCCAGTGCTCAAGATCGCGGCCGTCCGGACGGCCGGCTTCAATCCAGAGCTGGTAGGCGGCGTCCTGGATGTCCTGTTCACTGGGCTCGGACGGCGCAGCATGTGAGGCGTGTTTCATGGTGGAGGGACGATGGAAAGGGAAGGGAGTGAAAGGTGTTGCCGGGTTGAGATGGGCGGTACGCTCATGCCGCGTTTCCCAGTGTGCCGCCGGCGCCTGTTTTTCGGGCGACGCGCCGCAGGTGCTCCCGGTAGGCGGCGGGAGTTTCCCCGGTGATTCGCTGGAAGGCTCGGTTGAACTGGGGGACCGACTGGAATCCGGCCTCGCGGGCGGCGTCGCCCACGCTCCAGCGCGGATTGAGGAGCAGCAGCTTTGTCTTCTCGACGCGGGCGCGCATGAGGTAGCCGGTGAAGGTTGCCCCGAGGGCTGACTTGAAGACCTTGCGAAGCTGAATCGAGCTCACGTTTGCGGCGCGGGCGACGTCGGACAGGGCGATGGATTCGCCAAGATGTTCGGCGATGAAGGCGCGGACTTTGGCGACGGTTTGATTTTCCGAGACCGTCTGCCTGGCCATCAAATCGCTGGCGATCAGGGAGAGATGCGAGGAAAAACTCTCCAGCAGTCGCAATATCGCGGCGTAGTGCGGCTTGGACAAGACGCGTGTCCCGAAGTACGCTGACTTCAGACTTGCGGAGTCGATGGCGGCGTTCGATTCGCGAAGGTGCCTAAGGAGCGCCTGGAATGACTCGGGAGTCGGCTTGCGGAGCAGGATCTGTCCGGTTTGCAGCCAGGCGATGGCGCGGCCGTCCAGGCGAACGGGTACCGCGGAGAGGCTGATGCCGGCAAAACAGTCGAAGGTGACCGCGCCGCTGCCCGGGAGACGTTCCATGCGAGCCTGCAGTTCCAGGCAGGAGGCGCAGACCTGGCTCGATGAGGCGAGCATCACGCAGAGCGGATTTATCCTGCGGGCGTCCCCCATCGCGGCCTTGTACACGCCCGCTGGGCGCAGGACGAGGGGAAGGCCGGTCGCGATTTGAAAGGCTTCCTTGTAGGTGAGAAATGCGTCCGAGGACTGCAATCGGGCGACAATCCCGCTGGCGCGCGAATCCGCGGCGCGCGAGGAGGATGTCGATGGTGCAGGAGCCTTTTCCACGCATGCAGCATAGTGGAACCTTGGGCGGCCTGGAATTGGAGCCGCGGATGGATCTCGCTAAAGGAAATCCCTACATGACGGACGGTCACGCGGAGCGGCTGTCGAACGGTGAAGCCGCTGAAATTTCATGGGCTTGTTTTTTGACGTGGCCTCATGGCCGGTTCCTTGCTGTGATTCTCCCCCCATGCCTCTGACACGCGTTCACCTGACTTTCGCTGCCGTTGCCGGTTTTTCTATCTCACTTGTCTGGGCGCAACCCGCACAGAAGCGCGGAGCCACTTCAACCTCGACGACCGCCGCACCTGCGACAACTGCCGCGGCGTCGGCGCCCACGCTTGTCCCGGTGAACCTGCTGCATGCCGCGGGGGATCTTGAGGTGACGCTCTGGGCGAGGTCGCCGCTCCTGAGGAATCCCACAAACATCGACATTGATTCCGCGGGGCGCATCTGGGTGGCCGAGGGAGCGAACTACCGCAGGCACGCCGGACGCGATCCCGCGGGGGACCGGATCATGGTCCTCGAGGACACGGATGGGGATGGGCGGGCCGACAAGTCCTGGGTGTTTGTTCAGGAGCCGGTCCTGATCGCGCCGCTGGGAATCGCCGTTGTGGACAACAAGATCTATGTCTCCAATGCGCCGGATCTGATCGTCTACACGGATGTCGATCGCGACCTCAAGTTTGACGCGCGGTACGACACGCGGGAGGTGCTGCTGAACGGATTCAATGGAAACAACCATGACCACGCGCTGCATTCCCTGACGGTTGGGCCCGACGGCCGCTACTATTTCAGCCAGGGCAACGCGGGCGCGTTCGTGACGGATCGCTCCGGCGGCACACTTCGCGTGGGCAGCATGTACGATCCGTTGAAGAGCGGGGCGACGCCGATCTTCGGCTGGAAGACCCCCGATATTTCGGGCGCAAAGAGCGACGACGGCCATGTGTACGTCGGCGGGTTTGCGATGAGCATGAGGCCGGACGGCACGGATCTGCGGGTCATCGGCTACAACTTTCGCAACAGTTATGAGCAGACGGTGACCTCCTTCGGAGAGGTCTTTCAAAACGACAATGATGATCCTCCCGCGTCCCGCACGGCGCATCTGCTCGAGTATGGAAACGCGGGGTTCTTCTCCCGCGACGGCACGCGCATCTGGTCGGCGGACCGCCGCCCGGGCCAGGACATCGCTACGGCCGAATGGCGCCAGGAGGATCCCGGCACGATGCCTGCGGGGGATGTCTATGGCGCAGGTTCGCCGACGGGAATTGTTTTCTACGAGGGTGACGCACTCGGCGCGAAATGGCGCGGTGTGCTGCTGAGCGGGGAGGCTGCGCGCAACACGATCCTCGGCTATTTCCCCGAGTTGAACGGCGCGGGCTACAAACTTGAGCGCTTTGATTTTCTCACGAGCAACCGCGAGGGGAAACTCTCGGGCATCGACAGCCTGCGAGGCGTGGTGAACGACGACCTGCAGACTTATTTTCGCCCTTCGGACATCGCTGTCGGACCGGATGGAGCGATCTATGTTTCAGACTGGTTCGATCCACGCGTCGGCGGGCACGCCGATCGCGACGACACGCTCAGCGGTGCGATCTACAGGATAGCTCCCCGCGGCTTCAAACCGAGGATTCCGTCCCTCGACCTGAAAACAACCGAGGGTCAGATTGAAGCGCTTCGCAGTCCGGCCGTGAACGTGCGCGCCCTCGGCCAGTTCGCGCTGACCAAGGCCGGTGAGAAAGCGGTTGCTCCTGTCGCGGCTCTGTTGACCGACCGAAATCCCTACATCGCCGCCCGGGCGATCTCCCTGCTGGCGCGACTCGGGCCCCGGGGCGAGGCGAAGGTTGAGGAACTGCTGCGCCACCCGGATGAACGTTTTCGCGCGTCGGCTTTCAAGACCCTGAGATCGGGTCCGCGCGGGATGGAGTTCGCGACAATGCTGGCGAAGGATCATTCGGCGCTGGTGCGGCGCGAGGTCGCGCTGGCCATGCGAGACGTGCCGTTCGCGAAGTCGAGGGACATTCTGCTCGAGCTCGCCAGAACCTTTGATGGCCGGGACCGCACCTATCTCGAGGCGTGGGGAACAGGCTGCATGGGCAAGGAGGCGGAGGTCTATTCTGCGATGGAGAAAACCGCGGCGACCCGCGACGCGGTCAAGTGGACGCCCGCGTATGCGAAACTCGTCTGGCGACTGACGCCGGAGGCGGCGACTCCGCAGTTCGCAGCGCGGGCCCGGGCGTCGGCTTTGTCGGAGCAGGATCGACTGGCCGCGGTGACGGCGCTTGGCTTCACACCGACGCGGGAGGCCGCCGACGTGCTTGTGGACCTGGCGGCGAAGGGCGAGGGGCGCGTGCAGCAGCATGCGCTCTGGTGGGTCATCAACTACCGCGATCTTCGCTGGGGAAAATTCAATCTCAATGCCGTGCTGAAGGAGCGTGGCATCTATGATCCGGACTCGATCACGATCAGCGGCATGGTGGTGCCGGAGCCCGGTCCCGCCAAACTGACGGATGCGGCTGCGATCGCCGCGCTGAAGGGCGACGCCAGGGCGGGTGCGGATCTCTTCAACGCCTGCATGCTGTGCCATCAATTGGGAGACAAGGGCATTGACTATGCGCCGAATCTGACCGGCTGGGCGCAGCGGCAGTCGACGCTGGTGCTGATCGATTCGATCATCAATCCGTCGGCCGACATCGCGCATGGCTTCGATGGCGTGGAGATCGAGCTCAAGGACGGCACCATCGTTCAAGGTCTTGCGATGTCGTCGGGAGATCCGGTGATTGTTCGCTCGACGGGTGGGTTGACCCAGATGATTCCGGCAAATCGGATCAAGAGCCTGAGGCGCATGAATCGATCGCTGATGCTGAGCGCCGATCAACTCGGATTGAGCGCGCAGAATGTCGCGGACGTCGTGGCGTATTTGAAGTCGCTTTGAGACCGAAGCGTGTGCGTGAGCCGGAGCGGTTCCGGCCCGCGTGCACCGGCTGCCGGAGCACCGCGGCGGGGCCCGCATGTGATGGGCTACGGGCGGGCAATTGATTGAGTGAAGGGTCGTTGTGCGTGGACGATGCAGGGTCGGCCGTCCCGCTTTGCACGCTCGATGGGTTGACTCAAGTCCCGGGCAAAACATGCTTTGCAGTTCGTTCAATCGGTGCCGCACCGGTTCCCGCCCGTGAACAGCATTCTATTCGAAATACTCATCATCCTACTTCTGCTGCTCGCCAATGGGGTTTTTGCCATGGCGGAGATAGCCGTGGTTTCGTCGCGGCAGGCGCGTCTGAAGAAACTCGCCGACGAAGGTTCGAAGAAGGCGGCGGCCGCGCTCAAGCTGTCCGCCGAGCCGACGCGATTCCTGTCGACGGTGCAGATTGGCATCACGCTGATCGGCATCCTTGCCGGCACTTTCGGCGGGGCAAGTCTCTCGGCCAAGCTGGCGGTTGAGATCGCGAAGATTCCCGCGCTTGCGAATTACAGCCTCGCGATCGCGATCGTCATAGTTGTTGGAGTGATCACCTATTGCTCGCTGATCATCGGTGAACTCGTGCCCAAGCGCATGGGACTCAGCAATCCGGAGCGGCGGGCGATGCTGGTGGCGAAGCCGATGATGCTGCTTGCGCGGACCGCGGCGCCGTTTGTCTGGTTCCTGACCGCATCGAGCAATGGGGTGATCAAGCTGCTGGGACTCGACAAGGACAAGGAGGCTCCGCCGTCGGAGGAGGAGGTCGACCACCTGCTGGAGCAGGGAACCTCGGCGGGTGTGTTTCACTCAGCGGAGCGGGCGATGGTGGAGGGCGTTCTGCGCCTGGATGAGCGGCTGGTCACCGAGCTGATGACACGCCGAAGCAAGATTGTGTGGCTGAATGTGAATGACACCGACGACGTGAACTGGCGGAAGATCGTCACGAGCGGCCACTCCCATTTCCCGGTGTATGACGGCACGCGGGACAATGTGATCGGCATGGTGTCGGTGAAGGCGCTTTGGGCGAACGCGGCGATCGGTGTGCCGAATCAATTGAGGAACCACCTCGTCAAACCGCTCTTCGTGCCCGATACGATCACGGCGGTTCAGCTTCTGGACACGTTCAGGAAGACGGGCAAGCACCTCGGGCTGGTGACGGATGAGTTCGGGAGCATCCAGGGGATTGTCACGCTGATCGACGTGATGGAGGCGATAGTCGGCGCGCTGCCCGAGCCGGGCGATCGCAGGGAGCCCGACGCGATCCAGCGGGAGGACGGCGCGTGGCTGGTTGACGGCGCGATGAACATCGAGGACCTCTGCCGGCGTTTTTCGCTGAACAACGTCGGCGTGCAGGAGGACGGCAGGTTCGAGACGCTAGGCGGCATGGTGATGGACCGGCTCGGACGCATACCGATGGGAGGCGAACATTTTGTGCTCGAGGGCTGGAAGTTCCAGGTGGTGGACATGGACCGCCACCGCGTGGACAAGGTGCTCATGCAGAAAGTCGAGTCCACGGGCGTCGACATCCCGGCATAGACCCAGAGGGTTCACCACGGATGGCAGGGATTGTGCGGATTCGAACCGATTGACCACGGATGGCGCTGAATGCACGGATGCGAATCGGGTGGTTGAAATCATCCGCAGCAGCGACACGCTCCGCTGTGCCCCCACCACTACCACCTGGAGGGGCGCGCTCTGTCGTGCCCTGGGGACGGACGTGGCGCAACGGCGCCGGTAGGTCTCACGCGAAGGCGCGAGGACGCGAAGCAGAGGAAATGAAGTTCGAGAAGAGTCGCGATGGGTTGGACGCAAAATGACCGGCGTCTTGGCGCGTCGCGCGAACCCCTGGGCATGACAAAGCATGCCCCTCCAACGGAGGGGGGACGCAAGGACTGACGGAGGACGCAAGGACAACTGGAGGACGCATGGACAACTTGAGGGCGGATGGGCATGATTTGGACAGGGGGTGCACTCTGTCGGGGGCTGCGATTTTTGCGGCGCGCTGGGGATTCGAAGGTGTTCCCTTTTGCCCGCATTTGTGCATTCGATGGCGGGCGAATTTTCATGAACATCCACGACGCCATCTCCAGCATCCGGCGGCATACTGACGCGCATTGGGAGCGGACTTTCCGCGACTCCCGTGGCGAGTCCGCCGAGGAATTTCCGCTGCCGCATCCGCACACGGTGCCTTCCACCGACCCGAGCATGTGGCTGTTCTTCTATTGGGACACCTACTTCACCAACCTTGGGCTGCTGCGGCAGGGGCGTCTCGCCCAGGCGGTCAACAACGCCAACAATGTCATCCACTGCATCGAGGAGCTCGGCTTCGTGCCCAATATCTCCGTGCGCATCGCGCACAATCGTTCGCAGATTCCGGTGTCGGCTCCCCTTTTCGAGGACATCTTTCACCACATGAAGGATCTCACCTGGTTGCGCCGCGCCTATGCCGCGCTTGGCAGGGAATACGCGTTCTGGATGGCGATGCGCCTGGCGCCGAATGGTCTGAACACCTGCGGCACGCATGCGGATCCGGTGACGCTTGCCGACTTCCACCACGTCATCAGTTTCCGCCTGCGCGACATTCCCGAGGAGCCGGTCGAGCGGCTCCAGTACCTGCGTCACAAGATGGCGGAATGCGAGGTCTGGGACTTCAATCCGCGGTTCGACCAGCGCGCCGCGGACTTCAATCCCGTCGACACCAATGCCGCCTTGCACCGCTTTGAAACGATCGCCGCCGATTTTGCCGCAACGCTGGGTCTTTTCGGAGAGGAAACCCTCTGGCGAGCACGGGCCTTCCGGCGTCGCGAACTCATTGATCGTTTTCTCTGGAACGAATCCCGCGGCTTCTACTTCGACCACGACTGGGCCCGCGGAATCCAAGGTGGAGTCGTTTCAGCCGCCGCCTGCTTCGCGCTGTGGTCGGGCGTGTGCTCCGACGCGCAGGCCGCCGCTCTGGTGAGGAATCTCCCTCTGATCGAACGTGAACACGGGGTGATCACCTGTGCGGAGGGCAGCAACCGATCGGCGAACACCTACCAGTGGGACGCCCCGAATGCCTGGCCGCCTGTCCAGACGGCGGCGATCATGGGTCTGCTGCGCCACGGCTACAAAACCGAGGCGAAACGCATCGCGGAAAAGTTCATTCGCACCTGCGCTCGCAATCTCTCCTCAACCGGAAAGCTCTGGGAAAAGTACAATGCGCTGACCGGCGGCATCGATGTCGCCGACGAATACAAGATGCCGCAGATGATGGGCTGGACCGCGGGCGGATGTCTGCATGCGGCCGAGGTCATTGAAGGCTGACAACGCGCCCGGGAGAATTGTCCCTGTGTCCCGGACGACCAGTCGCTGGAGATCCTTCCTGCAGTCCTGACGCGCGGATTGGCGGAAACCCGGCGCTTCAACCCGCCGAGTTTTCGAGAAACAGTCTGCCTCCCTCGGCTGTCAGGCGAAGTCCGAGTTTTGCACCGGCTTCATCGAGCGCGGCGCGGAGCATTTCGATCGGGTCCCGGCTCACGGTGAGGCGTCGCATGAGTCCGTCAGCCTTCTGTGTGCCGAGCGTGAGCGTGACCTTCAGGCCTCGGCGCTTGGCGGAGAACTTCTGCCCGTCGGGCAGCGCGACGCCGGCCTTGAGCGGTTTCAGCCAGGCATCGACGTAATGAACGCCGATGCCGGAGCGGTCGTTCTTTTCGACCCGCAGTTGATCGGTCGCGGTGGTGTTTTCAGCGCAGAGTTCGAATTTCATGGAGAGGAGTTGAGGGCCAGGTGGAGGGTTTGAAGAACAGCGCGCCACTTGTGCGCGCGGGAGGTCTCCCTGCAGAGGCAGCCGTCCGGGCTCGTTTCCTGCGCCCAGGTCAGGACTTCCGCGAGCGGTTGTCCGAGGAGCGGACGCTCGTGGAGGAGGGTGGCAAGCAGTCGCGCCTCATCGGCGCGGGCCTCGCATTGCTCGTGGAAATTGACGTCGCCGGGCGCGGGGGTGCATTCGAGGCCAAGAATGCGGTGGCCGGTCCCGGTGGATGAAAGTCGCACACGGTAGAGCACGTGAAAGGCGACATTGCCGCAGGTGCTTCCCTCGAGTCGGAACTCCGCCGCGATCGATCCGTCTCCGGCGCGGATGAGCGTCAGGTTCTCCGCCGCCCAGCGCCGCAGTGCCCGGAGGGGAAATGCGTACGCGGGTGCTGTTGTGACCGTGTCGCCGGGAGTCATGACGTCGGGAGCGCCACCAGCGCGACCTGTGATTTGCGGGGCATGAGCATGCCGCTCTCCAGCGCTTGAAGTGGACCGGGCAGCGACACCTTGCGGGTGATGAGGCTGAGCACGCGTGGCATCTGGTCAAGGGGCCATTCGCGGTAGCCGGGGCACCAGAACTCCCTTGCGCGGAGGCTCAAGCAGGTCTCGCGCAGCAGGGTTTCAACGATTGCGGAGGCGTAGCACTCGAGGAAGTAGTACAGGTCTGGTTCGTCGGCGTTCCATCGCGCCGCGGCTTCCGCCTCCGATTCCGGTCCCGCGCTGACCGCGATGAGAATGCCATTCCGCCTGCCGCCGATGCGGGCGGCCAGCGCGGGTGTAAAGAAGAGTTCCCCGTCGAGGAAGAGATTGTCGCCCGTCGTCGCGATCGTCACTGCAGTGGTTACGACCCAGGGCCTGCTGTTTGCCGCGTGCCACTCGCGCGCATAGGTCGCGTTTTCCCCGAGAGGGCCGTCGAGCGGACGACTCGCCGGCAAACGCAGGAAGCGGCGGTAGCAGGCCTCGGTGATCTCTGGCACGCGGGTGACTGGCGTTTCCGTCATGGCGTCACCCCATCCGCGCTGGTGGATAGCGGACCGTACTGGCAGCCCGTCACAAAGTGATCGAAGAATTCGGGATCGGTCTCGAGCTCCACATGGTCGACGCGTGCGACCAGATCTTCCAGCTCGCGTCGCCGGCTTGCTGAAAGCAGGGCCGTCGTCGCGCCCTCAATGGCTGCATTGCCGACAACCACGATCCTTTCGTCCGGAAGATCCGGGATGAGGCCGATGCGCCGGGCGGCGTCGCGATTGAGGTGTCGCCCGAAGCCGCCGGCGAGGTAGAAGCGGTCGAGCTGGGCGAGGGATATTCCGTAGTGTTTGGCGACAATGCTCAGGCCGGCGACGTTTGCGGCCTTGGCCTGGGCGAGTTCGCTGATGTCGCTTTCGTGGATCGCGATGCCGGCGGGTTCATCGACGACGAATTGGCCTGCGCCATCGGTGTAGCGCCCGAATTCATTCATCCTACCCGTACGCAGAAACTCTGAGAGAAGATCGATCAGCCCGGATCCGCAGATTCCCCTGGCCGGACCGTTGCCGATCACCTCGCGCTCCAGGACGGATCCGTCGTCGCCAAGCGCGACATGGGCGATGGCTCCATCAAGACCCGGCATCCCGTGGCGGATGCCGCGGCCCTCGAAGGCCGGACCTGCGGGGCAGGATGCGCAGAGGATCCTGTGGCGGTTGCCGATGAACAACTCGGTGTTGGTCCCGATGTCCATGATGGCGACGATCTCGTCGGACTTGTGCGGGGCGATGGCAAGGAGGCAGGCTGCGGCGTCCGCGCCGACGTGGCCGCTGACGAGTGGCAGTCCGCAGATGCGCGCCGCCGGGTGCAATGGGAGGCGAAGGGAGCGGGCGCTGCACTCGAGTGCGGTGGTTGAACGCCGGCCGTCGCGATACTCATGCTCCGTGGATGATCGGTAGGGCTTCTGTCCGATCGATGCCACATCGAGTCCAAAAAACAGATCGCGCATGGTCGGGTTTCCGACGACCACGAGTTCGAAGATGGAATCACCAGGGACCGGAAACTCGGCGATGGCGCGTCCGAGGTAGCCGAGCAGCGTGCGTTGGAGGAGACGACCGCGGCGATCGGTGTCGAACTGGATGCGCGACATCACGTCGCTGCCGCCGAAGCGCTGCGGATTTTCAAACGCCGCGGTTGCGACGATGGCGCCGGTCTCAAGGTTCACGCAGCGGACCACCACCGTTGTCGTGCCGAGGTCCATGGCGAGCCCGTGAATGGGACCGGTGTGATTCGCAACCTCGCGGCCGTCGATGAACACGCGCGAGCCGTCACGGGTGACGGCGGGATCTGGTGTTTCAAGACGACTGATGGCCGGCAGTTCGACAGCGGCCTGCTCCACCTGCATTGCGCTGCGGTGGAGCGTATGGGCCTCGATGCCGGGATCGGGCGCGTCGCTTGCCAGCCGCGCGCAGCAGGAAAGTCGGAATGCGCCGTTCAGATGGGACTCCTCCGGCGTTCGGCGGCTGAGTTGGTCGGCGCCGGCGGTGATCTCAATCAGGCATTCGCGGCATTTTCCCTGCGCGCGGCACGATGTCGGCACCTTGAAACCCGCGCGTGTGGCGGCCGCGAAGAGGGATTCGTTGCGTTCGAGGGCGACACGCTGGCCGTTGAGTTGAAAGGATGATGCCATGTCACATGCCCGGCTGGCCCGGATCGTCGCCTCCGGAAAGAATGACGCCGTCGAAACAAACGACTGCGGGCGCGCGCAGGTGCCGGACCGACTGCAGCACCGGTGCTTCGGTCAGGATGAATCGTGCGGGGCAGCCGGGTGCAATTACTCCCGCCGGCTCTGAGGGATGCAGCCGGGCGGAGGCGTCGCCGGTTGCGGAGCGAAGCACGCGCTCAGCCGACAGACCGGCCTGCTCCATGAGCTCGAGTTCGCGGAGGAATCCGTGCCCATGGGCGACACCGTGGGACCCGGCGTCGCTGCCGGCGACGATTCTCACACCGAGGTCAGCCGCGTCCGAGAGGCGGGCGGCATGGGCCTCGAGGATGCGCTGCAGGTTCGCGCGCACGGTTTCGCTCCAACCGAGGATGTCGGCGCGGTCGAGTTGAAACTGGACGGGCGCGAGGGTGGGCACCCAGGCGATGTCGAGATCGCGCATGAGCGCGAGCTGGTCGCGATCGACGAAGTACGCGTGCTCAATCGTGTCGACGCGTGCGGCGATGCAGTTGTCCACACCATCGTGTCCCGAACAGTGCACCATCGTCTGACGTCCCTGCGCGCGGGATGCGGCGACGGCGCGGGTCAGTTCTTCGGCGGGCATTTGGGGCCTGGCCGTGACGGCGCCCTTTTCGAAGTTGATGATGCCGGTGGCGAGCAGTTTGATGTGGTGCGCTCCTTGTGCGATGCGTGCGGCGACCGCGGCCTCGATGCCGCCCTGGTCCTCGAGGGGCGTAGCCATGAAGGATCCATAGCGGCCCTGATGATGAATCGCGGCGCCGGGACTGTCGACGCAGGGCATGGCACCCCGCTCAGCCGAGCGGCAGCGCCGCTGGAGGCGAAGGCCGACGCCATTGCGGTCGCCGGCATCGCGCACGGCGACGATGCCGAGTCGCAGCAGGCGCTCGAGCCGGAACTCCGCGCGCGCGAACAGTTCATCGTCGTCGAGCTTGAGCTGGTCGGCGCGGCGCTCGGGAGCGAGTTCGCCGCCCTCCAGGAAAAGGTGGGCATGGGCTTCGACCAGGCCGGGCAGGACGGTGCAGTCCGGCAGATCGAGATCGGGGGAAGTCTGACCCGGGCGCACGAGTGCGGCTGCAGGGGTGTCGCCAACGTGCCGGATGTTCTGGCGATTGAAGACCAGATGGGAAACGCCGCGACTCTCGTGTCCGTCAAAAAGCCTTCCGACGCGCAGCCAGACCGTGTCGCCGCCGATGCGCCGCACGATGGCGGAAAGCGAGTCCAGGCTGGAGGGCGCGGGGTTCATGCGTCGAGGTAGTCGTTGCAGATTTCCATGACGGCGGACGCCTGGCGGAATCCGGCATCCTCGACGGATTCTCCGGCCTGCGGGCGCCCGGCTTCGAGCGCTGCGGCGAGTCGCGCGACGATCGGATGATCGTCGGGGAGAGGCACGGCGTTGGCCTCGAAATTGGCCAGGGCAAAGTCGAGACCCACGCGCGAGGCAAGGGTGAGGTAGGCGCGTTCGAGGAGCGGCTTCGCGGCCTTGGGCGTGCCCCACGCGAAGTTTGAGAGACCGACAGAGTAGTGGATGCCGCGAAGATCGGGATCCGCGGTGCACAGCCGCATGGTGTCGAGACCGATGTTGACAAGTCCGTAGGTGTCGGCGCCGACGGGCGCCAGTCCGGGGTCGACGATGATGTCGTCGAGCATGCGTCCGGCGCGGGTGACCAGGAGATCGGCGAAGCGCCGCACGGTTTCATGGCTCTGCCGCGGGTCGAGACACTGGGCGGAGCCGCCGCCAGGCTTGAAGCATTCGGAGGCCATGACGATGCAGCGCATGTCGTGCTCGCGCACGAGCTCAAGCATCTCGTCGAGGTTGTTGCGCGAGGCGGCGAGGGAGTTGAAGACCGGCTTGGCGCGGCACCGGGAGCGGTCGAACACGCGCAGCGCGGTGCGATGATAGACGATGCTGGGATTGTCGAAACTCAGTGGGATGTCGGTCGCGTCCTGGATGGCCGGAATGACGCGCGGGAGAAACTCCAGCATTTCCTCCTGTCGCACGGCGATGCGCTGCGTGCCGTCGAGGTTGAGGTTGACGATCTCGGCACCGCCCTCGGCCTGCAGGCGCGCGAGGTGCTGGTAGCCGGAGATGTCGCGGGATTCCCATGCGCGGCGTGCGCGTGCGTAGGCATTGTTGATGAGTTCGCCGATGATGCGGATTTTTGGAGCAGGGGTCATGAAGGGGGTGGGGCCATTGACTCTGTGCTTGCCGGTGGCGGCGTCGGAGGCGGGGAGGAAATGGCTGCCTCACCGCGTCCTGTCACCGGCACGGGCGCAGCGGCGGGCGGGACGAAGAGCCTGTTGCCGAGGTGGTCGCGGCCGTGCCAGGTGTTCGCCCAGCTCGACGTGCCGCGCAGCGACTGGTTCTGGATCACAGGGGCGTGATTGAGAAGCTCGTGGGCGCGGCCCTCGTGGGCGAGCCGGTCATAGGCGCGGGACCAGATGCATTCGTAGTCCTCGACCTCGCAGAGACCGTCGCGCGTGCCGCCGCACGGTCCGTTGCGCTGATTCTTCGCGCAGGAGGATTCCGGGCAGAGGTGGGTGATTTCGGGAAGGGAGCAATCGCCGCAATCGCGGCAGTCGAAGAGCATGGACTTCGAGACCTTCTCGACCATGCGCAGGAGCGCGGGGCCCTGCCGGGGATCGCGCGCCGAGGCGGTGATCTTCTTCCCGATATTCCAGAGACCGCGGCCGGGCGTGAACATCGCGGCATGGGCGAAGCGGGCGAACCGGTAGGTGTAGGTGACATTGCGCGACGAGCGCGGAACCGCGCCAAAGTGCGGGCGGCCGGCGGCGTCGGCCAGGCCTGTCGCCGGATCCTCGGGAAATAGGAAAAATTCTCCGGGGCGCGAGAAGCGGATCTCCCGCGCAAAATCCCTCCATGCGTCCGGCGGGAAGGCATCGACGCGGGCGAGAACCTCGTCGAGTTCGACGCGGGTGTGGATTCCACCGAGGTACGCGCCGCGGTAGCCGAGTCCCTTGTAGACCGCAATCTGCCGGGCGGCGAGCTCGATGAACCATGCGCGGCCGCGGCCGGGCTCGCGTTCCTTTTCCTCGCAGAGCGCCGCGAGTTCGTCTGAAATGACGACGCCCGGAATGCGCTGCGTGCGGAAGAGCCGGGCGACGGCGGGATTGAGCACGTAGACATTGCCGATCAGCGGAACGTGCCCCCAGCCGCGCTGCTGCAGCCAGAGAATGAGCTCGTGAATCTTGCGCGAGTCGTAGCCGATCTGATTCACGATCCAGCGTGCACCGCACTCGAGTTTCTTCTCCAGCTTGAGCAACTGCGGGACCACCTCGTTTTCGTGGAGCTTGAAGTTTGTGACGACGCAGGCGGGAAAGAACTCCGTTGCGCCGAGCCGGGACTTCTGGCGTGCGCCCGGCCGGGTGATGTCGAGGCCGGCGTTCAGGTTGGCGAGCAGGACGAGCAGGCCGACCGAATCGATGTCGAAGACCGGTTTTGCGCCGCCGGCGAGGCCCGGACCCGGATAGTCGCCTGAAAGCACGAGAAGATTGTGCAGGCCCTCGGTGGCCAGGTGCCAGGCTTCGGACTCGACGCCGTTGCGGTTGAAGTCCTTGCAGGAGAGATGGACGACCACATCACGTCCCGATGCGCGCACGATGCGGGCGAGCGCGGCGGGGGCGAGCTGTGGATTGCCGCCGGCGTTGTCGGTGACGGACACCCAGTCGACCCGGTCGTGGGAGGCAAGCTCCTCGGCAAATGCGAGGGTCCGGGCGCTGCGGGTTTCGGTGACGGTGCCGCGGGTGGAGACCAGTTCGACCCCGATCACAAAATCGCCACTTTTCTCCAGCTTGTCGCGCAGGGTCATGGCGTCGCGGGCGCGCCGGTCAGGCGGCGTTGAGAAACTTCAGGAACAGCTCGACGCTGCTTGGGGCGTCGGCGCCATAGCCATCGGCTCCGATTTCGTCGGCGAACATGCGGTTGACCGGAGCGCCGCCGACGGCGATCTTGATCCTGGCGAGATCGGGATGCTTCTGAAATTCGTCGATCACGACTTTCATGTAAGGCATGGTGGTGGTGAGCAGCGCGCTCATGCCGACGATCTGGGCCTGATGGGTGCGGGCGAACTCGATGTATTTTTCAACGGGCTGGTCGACGCCCATGTCGACAACCTTGAAGCCGGCGCCCTCGGCCATCATGCACACGAGATTCTTGCCGATGTCGTGGAGGTCGCCCTTGACGGTGCCGATGACGAGGGTGCCCCGCGGGGGATTCCTTGCGGCGTCCGCGGTGAGCAGCGGCTTGAGCACCGCCATGCCGGCCTTCATGGCGCGGGCGGCGACGAGGACCTCCGGGACATAGAGGATGCTGTACTTGAAGTCCTCGCCGACGACGGCCATGCCTGCGATGAGGCCCTCGTTGAGGACTTCGTCGACCGGGCGACCCTCGGCGAGCGCTTCGCGAACGAGTCGCTCCACCTCCCTGGCGTTCCCCTCGTAGAGGAACTGGTTGATCTGGGCGTAGTCTGGCATGGGATGATTCAGTTGCTGGCGTCGAGACAGGCCTGTTTGACGGCGAGGATGTTTTCGGACGGCGTGCCGAAGGGGATCACGGCGGTGCCCATGATGAAGCCCGGGATGTCGCGTCCGCGCTTCACCTCGGCGCGGGCGACGTCGTAGATCTTCTCCGGCGAGGATTTTTCCAGCAGGCGCGGGGACACATTGCGCCGGAACGCCCTTCCCGCCTCGCGCACGGCGGGAGTCCATTCATCGAAGTCGGCCGTGAAGTCGCAGAGCAGATTGTTGGCTCCCGTGCGGCATTGCAGCTCCGCGATCGGACTTGTGTTGCCGCCGATGATGAGCGGCACATCGCGCAGACCCTGGGATGCGGCCCAGGTGACGAACTGCTGTGTCACGGGAAGGACAAACTCCTCGTACATGGGAGGGGAGAGCAATTCGGGCGAGGCCTGGGAATCGAAGATGATCACGTCGACACCGACGTCCATGTAGGCGCGTGCGAAGGTGCGGATGACACGGCCGCAGAATTCCAGACAGGAGCGGACCCATGCGGGATCGTCGAGGCATGCGAGGAAGAGCGCCTCGGCGCCGACGAGCGAGATGGCGAGGGAGAACGGACCCGAGATGGCGCCGCGCACCCAGAAGTCGTCGCCCACGGCGCGGCGCACATTGCGCGCGGCCTCCAGGTTGACGGGCATGCGGCCGTCCGTGAGCGGATTGGGCACGCGGAGCTTGGAAAGGTCGTCGCCGACATGCACCATGTGATGCCCCGGCTTGATGCCCGGGATGCTGGTGTCGAGTCCGTCGTAAAATGAAACGCGGCAGCCGCAGGCCTCCGCCTCGAGGTTGTAGACGTCGACGCCGATGACGAGGGCGTCGGGCCGGATGGTTTCGTACTCGGCGAGAACGGCGCGGGTGAGCAGGCCGGCGTCGCGCGAGATGTCGGACGGCGTGGAATGAATGAACCAGGCCTTGTGTTCGTAGATGGCCGGAAGAAACAGCGGCACCGGGCGCGGGGACTGGCAGCGCAGCACGGATTCGACGTCGGAGCGGGTGGCGGAGGAAGGGGCGTGCATGAATTTTCGGGGTCGATTGAACCCATGCTAGCGGAAACGGCGGCGCGCGTCTTGGCGGATGGGGCTTGCGACGATTGGCAAATCGGGCAATCTGGCGCTGTGCGTGTCACTTCTCCCGTACTGGTCAGGCTGCCGCCGGGTGGACTCCGGTTTGCGGAAAGCGCGCATGCCATGGGTTTCTCAATGGCGGAGCGGGCAGATCCATTTCACAAGCTGGTCTATGTGCTGGCGGGAAGGGCGGAGCTGGTGATGGCGGGGCGGCCGGTGGTGGTTGCGTCCGCCGGCACGATACTGATCGTGCCGCGGCTGGCGCGGCATGCGCTGCGCGACATCGAGCCCGCGTCGCTGCTGCTGATGTGCTTTTCGGACGCGTGGCTGGCGGGAACGCCCGGGCTGGGTGAGTTGTGGGCGACGCTTGTGCGCGATGGTGATGCGCGCTGGCCGCTGGTGCGGGTGAGGCGGCTCAGGATCGAGGCGCTGTGGCGGCGCGGGCTGTTTGAGCAGAATCGCGCACAGATTGGAGCGGGTGCACTGGCGATGGCCGCGGCGAATGAGATACTTGCGGTGATCGCCCGTGCCCGCGCGCTGGCCCGTGCGGAGTCGGCGGAGGCGCGTGTGCGCGCGGTGGCCGCGGAGGTGGGGGACAGCTTTGTGGAGAACTGGACGGTGGATCTTGCGGCGGCGCGGGCCGCGATGTCGCGGCGGGGATTCACGGAGCGCTTCCGCGTCGAGACGGGTGAAACCTTCTGGGAGCATCTCGAGCGCCTGCGGGTGGCGCATGCGGCGCAGCTCCTGCGGCGCGGGGAGCACACGGTGCTGGGAGTGATGTTTTCCTCGGGGTTCAACGACCTCTCGACCTTTTATCGCGCGTTCAAGCGCCACCACGGAACATCACCCAAACGCTGGATGGAGGCGGAGGCCGCGGATCGGCGTTCGGAGGTGAAGCACGGATCGACGCGGATACGAGCCGGATGAAAGGCATCGGAGTTTGACCACAGATGGAACCGGATGAATACCGGATGGGAGGGGTGGAAACGGGGGCGCGATGCGTGGATGGGAAATGGCCGGCGCCGAGGAGCGTCGTGCCCTGGGGACGGACGTCGCGAAACGGCGCCGGAACTTTTCACGCGGAGGCGCGGAGCCGCGGAGAAGAGGAGAATGCGGATGTTTAAATTCTGACGGAGGGGGGATTGATGGAGGGGGTGGCCACGGGTTGAGCCGGATGGCGGCCCTTCGGTCATCTCAGCTGCCGGATTGTTTTTCCCGGGAGGAATTTTGGGAAAACCAGATTGGGTTCGGGTTGAAGGTTGCCTTGCTCCACCATCTGCAGCATCAGGCGGGAGAGGCGGTGGGCCAGCGCGCCTTCCTCCAGTACATAGTGGGCGATGGGCGGGCTCACGATGCCGAAGCTCTGATCGTAGTCTCTGGCGATGAGTGACACCGTGTCCGGCACCGAGAGGCCGCGTTTCAGGAGGTAGATGATGACTATGAGCACGTGCTGCGGCTTCGCGATGAGCAGGGCGGTGGGGGCGTGGGCGGACTTGAACAGGGCGTCGAGTTTCGACGTGATGCTGGCGGCGGTGCCATTGTGCCGGACAATCGTTGCGCGGGCCTCGCCCTGCTGATGCTGGGAGACCGCCTCATTGAAGCCGGTTTCGCTGGCGAGGTCACCCGCCATTCCTGAATTGGGCACGACCAGCGCCAGGCACTGGTGGCCGCGTCCCAGAAGCGTGCCCGTGGCGTGGCGGCAGACCGATCGGTAGTCGATGTCGAGGGAGGGCAGCCTGACCTGCGGATGGCAGGATCCCAGCACGAGGGCAGGGAGCGAATTGTCGGAGAACCACTGCTGCAGCTCCTTGTTCACGGAGATCAGGACGCAGCAGAACACGCGGTTCTGGCGGACAAATTCGCGGACCTTGCGCAACTGGGTGCGTTCCCCGGCGGGCGGGCACACCAGCACCTCCGTCGCGAAACCCCGCTCCGCCAGGTGGGCGCGCATTTCGCTGATCAACAGGAAAGTCACGTAGGCGAGGTGCGTGACCGGCTCCGGCGCGATCAGGCCGACCAGCCGGTTCTGCTCCGCGGGCTTGCGATGTCCGCTGGCGAGCAGCCGGTTGCGCCTCCCCTGGTGGATCTCAATCAGTCCCTCCTTGGAAAGCAGGTGCAGCGCGGTGCGGATCGTCGGGCGGCTCACGTGAAACATGTCGCAGAGGCGGCGCTCGCTCGGCAGGCAGTCCTTCCAGACATTGTCCGCAATGGCCTGACGAATGGCGCTGGCTGCCTGGGCCGAAAGGGAGACGCGCCTGGGCAGCTCGAAGGAGTGGGGAGAGCTGTTCATAAGATATTACCAGTGGATGGAATTGGGGATCGGCGGGACGGTCGTGCAATGTTGCATCTCAATGAACAGAACGCCATCCGTGCACATCTGGTCCGCAACGCCCACGCCGCTGATGGCGGATTTGTCCGTCGACGTGGCGTCGGTCAAAAGAATGACCCGCGATGCGGTGGACAGCGGATTCGAGGGGGTTTTTCTGGGCGGCACCTGCGGCGAGGGTCCCTGGCTGCCTGACACCGAGCGGGTCCGCCTGGTTGGCGCGGTTGCGGGGGCTGCGGAGGGAAAACTCCGGATAGCCGTGCAGGCGACCGACAACTCGGTTCCCCGGATCCTGGCAAACATCCGGCAGGCGGCGGACGCGGGGGCGGACTATGCGGTCATTGCGGCTCCTGCGACATTCATGAACGCCACGGCGGATCGCATCGTGGCGCTTTTTGTCGAGGCGGCGGATGCGAGCCCCATACCCGTCGGCATCTATGATCTTGGGCGCCATCGCCCTGTCGTGATCCCCGAGGAGCGGCTTAAGGAAGTCTATCTGCACCCGAACGTCCGTCTGGTGAAGGACAGCTCCGGATCGCCCTCGCGGCGGGCCGCCGCGCTGGAGGCGAGGAAGGCCAAACCGGGCCTGCAGTTGTTCAATGGCGACGAGTTTCGCTGCCTGGAATACCTGGAAGCCGGTTACGATGGAATTCTGTTTGGCGGGGCGATCGCCACGGCGGCGCAGTTGCACGAGATTGTGGCCGCCTTCTTGCAGGGACGACTGGATGATGCGCGGCGCATGGATGCGGAGATGAGAAAGGCGCTGTTCGGCATCTATGGCGGCGAGAAGATTGCGTGCTGGCTCACCGGTCTCAAGTACTACCTGGTGAGGCGGGGGATCTTCGCCTCGGTGTCCAGTTACCTCGGGTATCCCCTGACCGATGACTGCCGGGCCTTCATCGAGGAATACGCGCGGGGCATGCCGGCGACCAGTGCCTCCGGGACAGGGTGATGGCTTGCGAACGCACGGCATGAGCCCAGCATTTGGTCACACCAGTTGACCAGTGAAAGATTTTTCCGTGGAAACCACTCAAAAAGGAATGTCCGAATCGCCGGCCGGGGCGCCGGTGCTTCCCTATCGGGACACAAAGCCCCAGGGTGCCGCTGGATTCTACAGCGCCATCAACGCCACGTTCCGTTTCTTCCTGAATCGCTTTGGCGAGGAAAGCTGGAAGCGGTATCTGACGGACCTCGGACGCGCCTATTTTGCGCCCGTGAACCAGCAGTGGCGTGCGGGTGGACTTGGCGCCGTCGCGCGCTACTGGCGCGCGTTCTTTGCGGCTGAGCCGGGTGCGGAAGTCGTCGTGGAGGAAAAGCCGGATCGCGTTGAAATCCATGTGAGGCAGTGCCCGGCGATAAAGTTTCTTCGGGAGGGCAGGCGTGACATAGTCCGCGAGTACTGCCGCCACTGTCACTACCTTGGCTCCGCAAGGGCGGAGGCTTCCGGCCTGACCATGCGCCTCTCGGGTGGCAATGGCTCCTGCGTTCACGTATATGCGCGCCCGGAGGCCGGGCTTCCGCCGCAGAATCCCGCGGATATTCTGGAGGTGACGTCATGATCGGATGCTACGATTTCTGCGGGCACTATGAATGGACCTTTGCCTGGCTTGAACGGGAGGGCGGGCATGAGCTGGTGCGCGACTACTGGAGGGAGGCGATCGCGGGCGACAGCCAGCTTCCTGCTCTCGAGTTGATCAAGCGGGAGGGGTTTGCCGGAATGATGAAATACTGGGGCCACGTCCTCACTGAGGAGTCGCCCGACCTGGGCTTTTCGGTCACACAGAAGCCCGACGTCTTTCGCATCGACATCCACGACTGCCCATCGAAGGGATTTCTCATCCGAAACGGGCTCGAGCAGTACAGGGATTATTGTGACCACTGCATTGGCTGGATCGGACCGATGATGAAGGAGGCGGGCTACGTCATCGACCATGAGCACAACCACTGCGGGCAGTGCTGGTGGGAGATGCGAAAGGCCGGAGCCCCTGCGGGCCACGCCAAAGTCGGCGAGGTGGCCGGCGCGAAGGACGTGCAATACCGGCCGGAATGGCAGCAGGCGGGCGCGCATCTGGATCGCTACGACAAGGCGAACGATCCGGACGACAAGATGCCCTAGGCGAATACGGCATGGTGCATGGCGCTGGCGGTCAGATGCAACGTCCGCCGTCGACCTCCATGCACACGCCGGTTACGAACTCCGACGCCGGGTCGGCGAAAAAAACCGCGGCATTGGCGACGTCACTGGAGCGGCCGAGCCGGCCCAAGGGAATCGAGGCGATGAATTTTGCCCGGTTTTGCGCGTTGTCCGCCGCGCCCATGAAGGTCGTCAGCAGGGGCGTTTCCGCGATGGCGGGATTGATGGAGTTGGCCCGGATTCTTTCCGGCGCGAGTTCCACCGCCATTGATTTGGTGATCAACGTCACCGCGCCCTTGGATCCGTTGTACCAAGCCAGCCCGGGCCGTGGGCGAACTGCCGCCGTGGATCCGATGTTGATGAAACAGCCACCGCCCTGACGGCGGAAAACGGGCACGCAGCTTTGGGCCGAATGGTAGATGCTCTTCACGTTGACCTGGAATATGCGGTCAAACTCGGCTTCGGAAACCTGCAGCATCGGCTGGTTGGCGTGGCTGATGCCGGCGTTGTTGACCATCACGTCGAGTTTTCCGAAACGACTCAGGGCGGCTTCGACCAGCGCCTGCATGTCGGATGCCTTGCTGACGTCAGTCCGGACAAAGATCGCCTCCCGGCCGGCGTTGGTGAGGGCCTCCGTGACGCGCTCGCCATTGGCGGCATTGATGTCGGCGAGGACGAGCTTTGCGCCCTCGGTGGCGTAGCTCTGGCAGATGCTTTCGCCGAAGCCGGAGCCTCCGCCGGTTACGATGGCCACCATTCCGGCGAGGCGGCCTTTGCCTGGATTTGTCGAGTTCATGGACGTTGAAATTGTGCGGAGGGGATTCTGACCGCGGGGGTGCGCGGAGGCGACAGTAGACAGGCGGAGGCTTGCGCGGTGCAAATCTGGAACGCCTCCTGCAACTGGAAAAACCATCTGACCACCTGGCTGCGGTTGTGCGGCCGGGCGGCTTGCGGCACCAAGCGGAAGGCCTTTGCATTCGCCTGATACCGCATGAAGACACGATTCGTTTTCCCCAGCCTTATTGCGCTGGCCGTCCTGTCCGCTCTGGTCGCCGCGGAACGCCCTGTGATCGTGACCTTTGGCGACTCCACAACGGCGCCAAGGCCTCCCTTGACGGTCTATTCCTCGCTGCTTGCCGGGAGGATCCATGAGGAACTGGGCATGGACGTCGAAGTCATGAACGCAGGTGTGCCCGCCGATACGACGCGGCGCGCGGCCGTGCGGTTCGAACACGATGTGCTGGAAAAGAACCCGGTGCTGGTCGTGATTCAGTTTGGCATCAATGATGCCACGATGGACGTCTGGAAAACGCCGCCGGAGACGTCACCCCGGGTGCCAAAAGCGGAGTACCTGAAGAACATCGCGAGCTTCATCGAACGCTGCCGTCAGCGCGGCATTCATGTCGTGCTGATGACGCCGAACCCGGTGTCCTGGTCGGAACGCACGCTCGAACTTTATGGCCGGCCGCCCTATGACCGGAACGACCCGGATGGATTGAATCTCAATCTGCGGCCCTATACCGCGGCACTTCGACGGCTTGCGGCTGAAACAAACACGCCCCTGGTGGACGTCATGCAGGCGCATGATGATGCGGCCAGGGCTGGAGGTCCTGCGCTTGTTGGTGATGGAGTGCATCCCAATGACGCCGGTCAGCGGCTCGTGGCCGACCTGCTCATGAAGTTTCTGCATTCCCACCGGGAGTATCTTGTCCCCGTCCGCGCTGCAGAATCCGCAAGGCGGGGCGGGTGAGCGAGTGACGGACTGACTCCCTTCGCGAAGGAAGCCTGAGCAGTTCATTCCGCTTTCTCGCGACGGAGCTTCGCAGGTGTGCCACTGACTGATCAATGGGCGGTGTAACCGCCGTCGACCGGGAGATTGATGCCGGTCACATAACGTGCCGCGTCGCTGAGGAGGAAGATGACCGGTCCTCCCAAGTCGTGCTTGTCCGCCATGCGTCGAAGAAACGTGGCCCGGGCGTAGCGTTCCACGAAGACCGGATTCTGACCGCTCAGGAAGCCGCCGGGAGACACACAGTTCACACGGACATCGCGCGGACCGTAGTGCGCTGCGAAGTAGCGCGTTAGATTGACCATGCCGGCCTTGTGAAAGAAGTAGTCGGGGATGGCGTGCATGCCCAGTCCCTCATAGAGGGCGTTGTCGGGTCCGACCATTCCCTGGATGGAACCGATGTTCACGATGCTTCCGGATCCGGCCTCGGCCATCAGGTCCCCGCAGGCGCGGCTCAGCGCGAACAGGCCGGTTGCGTTGGTCTTCATCGACGCCTCCCAGTCGGCGAGCGGGGAGTCGAAGGTTTTCATCGGGCGGGCGACGGCGTTGTTGACGAGTCCGTCGATGCGGCCGAAGCGGGCCTTCACCCAGTCGCGCAGCCGGAGGATGGATGCCTCGTCGCTCTGATCCAGCGCATGCGCCACAGCGCTGCGACCGAGACCGCGCTCCTCTGCGGCGACCTGTTCGAGGGCTGAGACGTCGCGCGAGGCGAGGACAAGCTCGGCTCCGGCCGCAGCTATCTGCGTGGCGAGTCCCCGGCCGTAGAGGCCGGCGCCGCCGGTGAGAATCACGACCTTGCCGGTGAGGGAGAATTCGGATGGAGAGGGTTGTGACGAGGAAGGTGTCATGGTGCAACAGGCCGATTCTCCCGCCAGGACTGCAATGCAGCGAGATTGAAGCGAAGGGTCTGGATGCCTTCTTCGAGCGAGCAGAGCGGTGTCTGTTTACCTGCGCAGCCATCGAGGAAGTGAGCGGCCTGCGCGATGAAGCCCTGGTCACGCTCCGCTTTGGGCAGCTGGCGCCAGGTCCATTCCGAGGCGCCGCGCGCCATCGTGCCCCAGCGAAAGGCCTGCATCTCGATGCGCACGGATCCGTTCTCGGCGTGGAAATCCAGGCGGGTTTCCGTGGGCGCCTGGAACTGGTTCAGGGAATAGGACACGAGCGCACCGGCGTTGCGGGCGGCGACGTTGACGGTGTCCTCCACTTCGACGCCCTCGAGCACCTGGTGGGAGGCGTCGCAGTACACGCGTTCCGTGGGGCCGAGCACCCATTCGACGCAGTTGGCCATGTGCGTGAGCGCGTCCTGGATCGCGCCTCCGCCCTGGGTGTGGTCTCGATAGTAGATGTCCCGGTAGGCGGGGCGGGCCGACGGAAAGTGATGGCCGGTGGCGATGGTCGCGTGCCTCACTGCGCCGAAATTGCCGGACCGGATGAACTCACGCGCGGCCTGCAGGGTGGGATTGCAGTGGTGGATGTAGGCGATCGCGACAAATTTTCCGGCGCGGTCGCGCGCAGCGACCAGGCTGGCGGTGCCGGCCGTTTCCAATGCGAGGGGTTTCTCGATCAGGACGTGCAGTCCCTGATCAAGCGAGGCGACAGCCATGGGAACATGGAGGGGCGCCGGGGTTGCGATCACCACGGCCTGAAGCGACGGGTTGCGCAGGGCCTCCTTCCAATCGGCGGCCACGGACACTCCGTACGTCTCCTGCATTCGCGCTCGAATTTCGGGCCGTGGGTCGCAGGCAAGGACGCTGGTCCGGCCCGTGGCGAGGAATGTGCGGACGTGACGCTCCCCGATGGAGCCGCAGCCGATGACGAGGCAGTGAACGGGAGGGGATTGCATGGATGGAGGAAACGAAGAGGTGGTCGCCGCAGACGCTTCAGAATTGCCAGACGAGGTACAAGCGGATCGCGGCGGTCATTTGTGATGACCAGCGGGAAAGCAGGGGCACAGTCGTTGCTGACGGGCTTCGCAAACAGGATTCTCACTCGCCCATTTCCGGTGGCAGTGGTGCGGCCGGGGTGGGTTCGATCCTGACAGTGCGGCCTGTTTTCGCGGAGAGTTCGGCCGCCTCGATGACGCGTGCGGTGCGCAGGGCGTCGCCGAGCGTCGAGGGCGGAGCGGCGCGGCCTTGTGTGGCGGCGATGAACCAGCGGATGAACGCCTCTCCAAAAACGCCGCCGTAAGAGTTGGATTCGGGAAGGTTGAAGGTTTGCTGGCGGATGGCGGATTGTCCCGCCTGCGGCGGCGCCTCGATCTGCAGGAGCGGATCGAGGCCCGGCCAGACTATCCGGCCCTTTCGTCCGTAGAATCCGAGGTAGGAATCATAGCCCTTGGTGTTGACGTAGCCTCCTCCGCTGAAGGCGAGACAATAGCCCGCATGGAAGGTGCCGATCGCGCCGGAGCGGAATCTCAGCGCGAGCGTCGCGGTGTCCTCCACGTCGATCGCCTCGCCTGAAAGCGTCGCAAGGTATCCGGTGACCTCGGTGATTTCGTCGTCGGGAACATGGTGCAGCAGGTCGAGGCAGTGGCAGCCGAGCCAGAGCAGTATGCCGCCGCCGGAATATTTCCGCTGAAACAACCAGTGCCTGGGATTCCGAAACTGGACCTGGGTGGTGAGGAACCGCGTTTCCATCGACGTCAGGTTTCCCACCAAGCCATCGCGCAGCATTTTTCTCGCGGCGACCATGCATGGGTGGGCGCGGCGCGAATAGAGCACGGATGCCGTCAGACGCTTTCGGTCGGCGATTTCCTGGAGGGCGAGAATCTCCGCGGACGTGAGAGCGACGGGCTTCTCGGCGAGCAGATGAATGCCAGCGGCCAGCACACGCTGTGCAACCGCGGCCTCGCGGTCATTGCGCATGCAGACGAGCGCGAACTGCAGGCCGGGTTGATCAAGAGCCCTGTCGAGGTCAGCGGTTGTGAGCGCCACTTTCGGACGTTGGGCCAGTTTCGTGGTGGCGACGAGCGCGGCATCTTCGTCCCACAGGACCACGCTGGTGATTTCCGGCATGTTCTCGAACGTGGTCAGAAGGATGTCGGTGTGCGGGTGGGAGAGTCCAAGCAGGGCGGCTCGCATGACGGGCGCGATGGTGCGCGGAGGGGAGGTGCGAAGCAATCAAACAGCCGGTCCATCGATTGGGCAAGTCTGCTTACCAGATGGGCTGGCCGGACGACGGCGGAGTCACGGAATATCCGTGCCGGCCGGCATGGAGCCCAATTTGGACAAATGATATTACCAGTACGCGGAGTTTGTGATGCGCGCGGCGACGCTCCCAAGTTCCGGATCCCTTCGCCCCATTGCGCTCAAGTCCACATCAAGAACCACCCACACCCATGCACATGCCTATCACCCTGCCGCGCTTCCTCGATCCTCTCAACGGTCTGACACGGAGTCTCATGGCGGCCATCACGTTCGTCCTGATGTCTGCGGCGACACTTGCGCAGGCACAGGTTTCAACCTCCACGGGCTCGATCAAGGGCGTGCTGACGGTTCCTCCCATCACTGCGAAGTCGATTGCGAAGGTCACCGTGACGATTGTGGAGACGGGGCAGGTTTCATCGGTGGATGCGGGAGGACACTATTCGTTCAGCGATGTCCGACCCGGGACGTACACGCTGCTGGCCGCGGGCGAAGGCTTCTCGCGACTGCGGATCACCGAGGTGCCCGTCACTGCGGGCCAGGCGACCGGCGTGGAGGCGCGGGAAATGCCCATCCTCATTGCCGATGGGCGGGTGCAGGAGCAGGCTGAAACCATCCAAAGTCAGCGCGAGACGGACGTGTTGAAGCTGGACAGATTTGTCGTCGAGGGTGCGAAGCAGCGCCCGTTCACGGATTCGAACATAGACATTCCCCGCACGGTGAATGACGTGCAGCCCTACCGCATCATCACAGGGGAGGAAATGGCGTTCTCGGGCTCGCTGACCGTCGAGGATTTTCTGAAGGAGAAGCTCTCAATGGATGGCACGGAGCGCTCGAATTCACAGATCTACACGGGTGGCATTGGTACGACGAGTTCGATCAATCTCCGCGGGCTCGGTCCTGACCGCACCCTGGTGCTGATCAATGGCCGGCGCGTCCAGGGCACCGACCAGCAGGTGGGCAATACGTACGGCATCCAGCCCGATTTGAATTCCATTCCCCAGGCGGCCATCGATCGCATCGAGGTGCTGCCGACGGGCGCATCAGCCATCTACGGCGCCGGGGCGATCGGCGGCGTGATCAACGTCGTGCTGAAGCAGAATTACACCGGCGGCCAGGCATCGGTCACCTATCAGAACTCCTTCGACACCGACGCACCCACCCGCGTGGCGAACTTCCTTTACGGCGTTGCGCTGGAGGGGGGAAAGACGCAGGTGCAGATCACAGCCACCTATCGGGACGTGGCGCCGATTCTCTATCAGGACAAGCCGGAGATCGCGCTCCGCGGGATAGCGAACGTCCTGGCCAACCGGCCGGGGACCTATTACAGCAACACCACTCCGCCCTCGCTGGGAACCACGACAAACATCGCCCTCTTCACCGGCACGGTGAACGGATACAGGAACGCGCAGAACGCCACCCTGACCCTGAAGGACGGCACGCCGCTAAAGTCGCTCATCACGCACATTCCCATCGGTACGACGCCCGGCACGCCGGTGGCCACGCTCAATGCGGGACTCCTGGCGAATGCGGGAAAATACAACCTCGAGATAGACGGTGGCGACGGCGTCTACAGCTTGAAGAACGAGATCGGCCTTTCCCCAACGATCAAGGCCTACTCGGCCAGCGTCACCCGACAGATGACACCCTGGCTCCAGTTGATGGGGGACTTCCGATTCGGTGACAATCAGGGGCGTCAGATCTACAACCGCATTTCCCGTGCCGTCGTTTACACCGTCCCCGGGAACGCCCCCGACAATCCGTTCAGGGAAAACGTCTCCATTCACTTTCCCTCCGAACTGGGCACCATGCTCAGGACGCACACGATCACGAAAATCGCCAGTCTTGGAGCTGTCGCGCAGTTGCCGGGGGACTGGCGTGCTCTTGTGGATCTCAATTGGTCCGAAAATCACCACCGCTTCTATTCCTTCGTTGACGACACGGTGGCAGGCAATGCGGCGCTGGCCAACGGCACATTAAATCCGTTCGTCGACACGACGCTATATCCCGTCGATCTGTTTGCCTATGTCGCCACCTACCGCTATGACGGCACAGCGACCAACCGGTCGATTTCCGCCCGGGTGTCCGGCACCGCGTTCGATTTGTGGGCAGGTCGTCCGATGTTCACCATCGGAGCGGGACGCCAGATTCAAGGCTATGATGACACGAAAATCATGCAGCGCATGCCCTTCACCAAGACGAGCAGCGTGGATTTGGTCTATCTGCCGCAGAAAGCCACGACGAACCACGCCTATACCGAAATCCAAATCCCCCTGGTTCGTCCCGAGACCCGGATTCCCTTGGTGCGGAGCCTCGACATGCAGGTGGCGGGGAGGTACGAGCAGTTCGAAGTCGGCACAGGCACACCGAGCTACTCATACTATATGGACCGGGTTCCTCCGGTGACCGTCTACGCGGCGCCGAACATCAACAGCTCGACGCCCCTTTTTCAGACAGCCAAATATGGTTCAATGAACTACACTGCGGGGTTCAAGTACATGCCGCAGGAGGACGTGATCCTGCGGGTGTCACTTGCGACAGCGTTCATCCCGCCGACGGCGGGCCAGTTGCAGCCCTCGCCTCTGCCGAGCACCGCGCTCACCCAGATCGAGGATCCGGTGACTGGGGAGGACTACGGTGTGCAGACCCAAGGCGGCGGCAATCGCGACCTGAAGCCGCAAAACACCGTCAACTGGAACCTCGGCATGATCTATGAACCCAAGAAAAACAAATTGAAGGGCCTGCGTTTGGAGGTGAACTATTTCCACGTCAGGGAAGATGATCTCATCGGCAGTCTGACCGCCAACGAGATTGTCAACAAGCCGGACCTGGTGGATCGCGTCACTCGCGACCCGGCCACCGGCCGGATCACGTTGGTGAACACCAGCCTGCTCAACTTGAACTACTATCAAATGGCCGGCTGGGATTTTGCCGCCTCCTTCCGCAGGTGGACCCAGATCGGGCATCTGAGCCTTTCGGCGAACGCGACCTTATATGACTCGCTGAGCAAACAGATCAAACCGGGCGATCCCTTTCGTGACTATGTCGGGTATCCCGCGCATGGCGGCGTACCGGAAATGCGGGGCAGCGGCACCTTCGCCTGGGGCCGGAAGGGACTGACGCTGGGCTTCACCGCCCGTTACGTCAGCTCGTATGGCGTCTACGGTTCGCCCGGCGCGCCGGTGGCGAGCACGGTCTACACAGGCATGCAGGGCGGCGACACCGTGAGTAGCCAGACCTACTACGACATCTTCGGCAGCTATTTCTTCGGTCGCAGTGGAGCAACCTCCAAGCAGAACAGGTTCACGCGCGCGATGTTGAAAAATGTGAGCTTGAGAGCGGGCATTCGAGACATTTTCGACACCGCGCCGCCCTACGACGCCTACCGCGGACCCTACTACTACAGCAATTACGGAAGCCCGAGAATGCGTGAGTACTGGATTTCTGTGCGTAAGGATTTTTAGTCAGCCTTCCCCGTTCCTCCCACGACCAGCCCTGCCATGCGTTCAATCCCCGGCGTCGCCCGTTTCTGTCTTGCTGCATTGCTCCTCGCTGGCATCGGTCACGTGGGAAAAGCCGCCAGCAAGACGGATTTCGGCTTCAAGCGGACGATCAATCCGGAATGGTTTCCGGACGATCCCCGCCAGTGGAGCCAGTACAAGCGGTCGTTGTTGATCACCGACTGGGCGCAGGTCGAGGAACGCGATGCCTGGGTCACCGGCCGGCGCGAGAAGGGCAAGTGGAAGATGCTGCCCTACGAAATTGGGACCATGAAGGGCAGGGCATTGTCCGCGTATTATTCCACCAACCCGCCGCCGGTGCGGCTGCCGCTCGGGGGCGTCAAGGGCTGGCATGCGGTGTATGTCGGTCTTTCGACCGTCTCGGGCGGCATCACCCAGGCGCAGTCCAGCGGCATCATGGCCAGGCTGGGCAAGGAAGATGTGTTTCGCCGGATGAAAAACAACATGCGCCTGACCTCGATCCGCGGCGATGTGGTGGAGGAGATCCTGCTCTCGGTCGCGAACCTCGATTCGACCGATTACCTCGAGATCAAGCCGTTTCCCAATCTTCCCGCCACGGTCATGTTTGTCCGGATGGTTCCGATCGAGGACGAGGAGCGACTGGCCTGGGAAGCGGATGGAAACGACGTCGCCCGCCGCACAGCCGTGGCGACGTTCGATGGTCACTCCTGGATCCACCCCTATCAGCCGCGCACGGCGGCGGACTTGCGCGGGGTCTTCCGGGGTTTCGAGCGCACCGACTACGGCCAGTGGTGGTTCGGGATCATGGGAGCGGATCTGGTCAACTATCCCTCCAAGGTCGGCACGATCGGGGGCGCGAATACGCTGGATTTCCCCACTGCAGCCCACGGGGAGTTCACGCGTTCTCTCCTGCACTTGATCGAGAACGGGGTGAATCCGCTGCTGGAGGCGCGCAACACGGCACGGGCGCAGGGCAGGGAGTTTCATGTGTTCATCCGGTCGCAGGCCTGGGGTGCATCGATTCCCTTTGAGGAGACCTTTGACAGCAAATTCTACCATGACCATCCGGAGTGGCGCTGTGTGGACCGCGAGGGTCGGCGCACCATGCACATGAGCTGGGCGGTGCCGGAGGTGCGCCAGCATCTGCTCGCGGTGTTCCGCGAGGCAGTGGAGATGTCCGATCCGGACGGCGTGGGTATTTTTTTCAACCGCGGGATGCCGCTGATGCTGTGGGAAAAGGCGTTTTCCGACCGGTTCCGGCAGGAGTATGGCGTCGACATCATGAAGGTGGATGCCGAGGACCGGCGGATTCATGAACTGCGGGGCAGGATCATGACCGAGTTCATGGCTGAGCTGCGCGCCATGCTGGATGGAATCGGCGCAGCCAAGGGAGGCAAGCGCTACAAGATCTCGGCATCGACCCTGGCGGCGGAACGCTTCAACACCCGTTTCGGCCTGGATCCGAAAACCTGGGTGAAACGCGGCCTGGTGGACCAGCTCAGTGTGATGGTATCCTATTACACCCCTGTCCCAGGACAGGCGTATGCACCGCCCGACATGGCCTATTACCGCGGCGTGGTGAAGGGTTCCGCGGTGAAACTCTTTCCCTGCGTCGTCGCCTGGAGCACCAAGTTGTGGAGCGAACTCAATCCCAAGGGCCTTTGCGCGCTGGTCCTCCAATGGTACAAGGACGGGGCCGACGGCATCTGCGTGTGGGATCCCCATCCGGAAGCCGGCTACGGGGACAACGCATACCAAGGCCAGCCGTTCGACCTGCTGGCTTATCTCAATCATCGCGAACTGCTCGCCTACTGGGCCGCGCACGGTGTGCCGCTCCCGGCCAACCGCCTCGTCACGAAACTGGACGAGAATGAATACAGCCCGTGGTATCCCAACACGGGGTATTAGGTCGGGGCATCGAATGACCCCGTTCAAGCGAGCGACGGTTGGGCGCGAAGCGAGAACGCTATTGGATTTCCAATGACAGCCATCTCAGCACGGCTTTCGCCTGTCGATTGGATGGCGATCGGGCTGTACATGCTGATGATGATCGCCATCGGCTGGTGGTATAGCCGCAGGAATCGCTCCGGTGGGGACTATCTTGTCGGCGGTCGAAAGATGAACCCGCTGGCGGTGGGCCTCTCCTTCTTTGTCGCGCTGTTCAGCACGATAAGCTACCTGGCCATTCCCGGCGAGATCGTGCGCTACGGACCGATCGTTTTCAGCGGGATGCTGGCGTATCCGCTCGTTCTCTTCATTGTCGGATGGTTCATCATCCCGCCCTTCATGAGATTGAAGGTGAACAGCGGATACGAACTCCTGGGGTCACGGCTGGGGGGCGGTCCGCGAATGATGGGAATCCTTCTGTTCCTGCTCATGCGGCTCATGTGGATGGCTGTGATTGTATTCGCCACCGTTGACAAGGTACTCGTGCCGCTCATCGGGTTGAGCGACGCTGCGACTCCCTGGCTTTGCATCCTGCTGGCTGGACTTACAATCGTCTACACGACGATGGGCGGGCTCAAGGCGATCGTGGCGGTTGATTTCATCCAGGCCATTCTGCTCTTTGGCGGCGTCATCCTTTCGCTCGCCCTGATCACCTACAAACTCGGCGGAGTGCAGGCCTGGTGGCCGGATGCCTGGCCCGCACACTGGCCGGAGGCCCATTTTGCCGGGCGCGAGGGAGGGGATCGCACGATTCTCGCCGCGCTGGTTTCGTCGCTTGTCTGGTACACTTGCACCGCGGGTTCCGACCAGATGGCAGTGCAGCGCTATCTGGCGACACGCGATGTGTCGGGTGCGCGCAAGATGCTGACCGTCTCGCTGGTTTCCAGTTTCCTCATCAAGGTCACGCTGAGCTGTCTTGGCCTGGCGCTGATGGCGTACGTCGTCAGGAATCCCGAATGGCTGGGCGGTGGCGGATTTTCGAGCGAGGCGGCCGACCAGTTGTTTCCCCGATTCATTGCCACCACGCTTCCGGTGGGGGTCGCCGGACTCATCATTGCGGGTCTGCTGGGTGAGGCGATGAACAGCCTTTCGTCGGGCATGAACGCCGCAAGCGCGGTGATCGGCACGGACTTCATGTCGCGCTTCCGGAGAGCCCAGCCCACGCCCGGGCAGGAGGTGCGCATGCTGCGATGGATTTCGCTGGTGGTGGGGTGTGTTGTGGTCGTGCTCGCCCTCGGCGTCGGTTACGTTGAGGGAAACCTGCTCGAGCTGATCTACAAGGTTGTCAACCTGCTGACCGCGCCGCTTTTCAGTCTCTTTTTCATGGCGTTGTTCATTCCCTGGGCAACCTCCTTGGGCGCGATGCTCGGAGCCGTATCCGGCGTGCTGGCGACCGTGCTGGTGAACTACTGGCGTGAACTCGCGGCTGCGGGAAATCACCTCTTGAATCTCGGCCTCGGCACCGAACCTCCGATCAGCTTTCTGTGGGGATCACCACTCGGCCTTCTGGTTGCGGTGCTTGTCGGCATGCTCGGCAGCCTGCTGCCATGCGGGCGAACCGTGGCGCAGCGCATGGCGGAGGCAGGAGCGGCGCCGCGCTGAGCGGACGCGCGTTTCAGTCCGTCATCGCGGAGCTCCGCTTCGCTTCGCCCAAGTCAGCCATTTTGCTGAGAGCTTCTTGACAATGGCCGGTTCGGCGGCGGCGAGATCGTGAGTCTCGGTGCGGTCCGCCTCGATGTCGTAGAGTTCCCATCGTTTCGCGGTGACGCCCCACACGGCCTTCCATTTTCCGGATCGATAGGCCCGGCTGCCGTAGAGAGCCCAGCCCAGTTCACGATCGCCCAGCCTGGCATCTCCAAGAATGTACGGCTTGAGGCTGATGCCTTCCATTGGAAGAATGTCCCTTCCTTTGAAACGGGAGGGATACTTCACTCCCGCAACGTCAAGCAGCGTGGGCATGAGGTCCACGACATGACCCACCATGCTGGTATTGGTCCTCGGAGCTATATGCCCGGGCCATCGCAGGATCATTGGCGTGCTGATGCCACCCTCATAGGTCCAGGTCTTGTAGCGACGAAAAGGCGAGGACTGGACCGTTGCCCAGCCAGGTCCGCACAGGATGTAGGAGTCCTTGTCGCCGACCGGTTTTCCTTCCTTGAATGACTGATAGGCTGCCTCCGTTGAGTTGCTGGCGCAGCCGCCGTTGTCGGAGAAGAAGATGACAAGCGTGTTGGCGTCGGCACCGCTGGACTTCAGTTCAGCCATGATCCTGCCGACTCCCTGATCCATGCGGTCGACCATCGCCGCGTACACCTCCATCTTGGCGGACTCCCAATCCTTGTCCGGCAGGGCGTCCCATGGCGGGGGCTCAAGGTCGTAGCGCCAGTCGCCCAGCTTCTGATCGGGTGGCGGAAGCTTCCAGCTGCTGGAAATCAAGTTAAGTTCGATGAGCCGGCGGTAGCGCCTCTCGCGGAAGACGGAGTAGCCCTCGCGATAGCGGTCCTTGTACCGGGCGATGTCCTCCTTTGGCGCCTGCATGGGATAATGCGGAGCGGTGAAGGCGACATGCAGGAAGTAGGGCTTGTCGCCCTTGGACAGATTGCGGATCTGCTGCACGGCATGATCGACAAAGGCGTCGGTGTCATAGTAGTCGGCGGGGACGCTTTTGATCGGCGTTGCGTTGTGAACAAACGGATTGGGCGGCCCGGCGTGCTTGTAGGGCGGTGGATCTGGCAGGCTCGGATCAAAATGATTCACGGCGCCGATCATGACACCGTAGAATTCCTGAAACCCGCGATCGATGGGTCTGGTGGGAAAGCCTCCCAGATGCCATTTGCCGCTCAGGACCGTGGCGTAGCCGGCCTGCTGGAGCACTTCTGCGATTGTGACCATGTTGTTCTGCAGCAGGCTCCCCGTTCCAAAACGCGGATTGAGCCCTGTCAGCATGGTTGCGCGCGTCACGTTGCAGACGGCGCAGTTGTAGAACTGCGTGAGGCGAAGACCGTCCGAGAAGAGCCTGTCGATGTTGGGTGTTCGAATCTCCCCGCCGTAGCAACCGAGGTCTGAGAATCCCATATCGTCGGCCACAATCATGATGATATTGGGTCGCTTGGTCTCGGCGGCGGAAGCCAGGCTCGCGAGAAAGCCAAGGCAGGCCAGGCCGAGCAGACGCATCAGGCGACCACGAGCCGACTGCACCAGCCTCGGTTGAAATATTGAGCATGAGGGAGGTGTTTTCATGGGCTTCTCTTGAAGTAATGCGGATACCGGGTTGAAGCCGGTCGCTGACGGCCTCTGAGGCAGGTGAACGAGCGTTTGGGAACGAAGCCTGGACAACAGTCGTGCGAAGGCGCCAAGCCAATCGTCCGTCAGTGGTAAGATGTTCTGTCCTCTATCTGCGAGGATTGTGGCGTGGCGCGCTGCGAAATGCCGGTGGAGCGTTTCGCGCGGAGGCGAAGAGCCGCGGAGAAGAGGGGAAATGGGGGCGTGGAGAAATTGGAGATCGAAGGTCA
The DNA here is from genome assembly GCA_015075305.1 of Opitutaceae bacterium. NCBI lineage: Bacteria > Pseudomonadati > Verrucomicrobiota > Opitutia > Opitutales > Opitutaceae > Opitutaceae bacterium. The sequence continues at coordinate 61,850 of JABTUS010000007.1, forward strand.
ATTCACTATCAACTGGAGGGGCACGCTTTGTCGTGCCCTGGGGACGTGCGTGGCGAAACGGCGCTGGCAAGTTTTCCATAGAGGCTCCGGCGGGGGCTGAGGGCTATGTCGCTCAGAAGCGTCCCTTGATGCCGATCGAGACCTCGGTTCCGGTGTTGATGAGGCGTTGATAGCGGGCGTAGTCGGGAACATCGATGTTCGGGTTGTAACGCTTCTGCACGTCGACATACCCCCCGCCTAGCAGATCGGTCACCTGACCGTAGACCGAGATGCGCTTGGTGAGGGAGTATTCCATGCTGATGGTGTCCCGATTCTTTGCGCCCGCCCAGAAGTAGTCACCGGTGGATCCGGTTTGCTCACGCCGGGTTTCACCCAGGTAGGACATGTTGAACTTGAAGGAGAAACGCGGACGAACGAGATTGAAGCCGTAGCTGAGGGTCTCGGGGTTGAAACCGCTGAAATCCGCGAGCGCGCTTCCGTCAAGTTCGAGGCGCGTGTAGTTGACGAAAACCTGGAAGCCGCGCGCCCAGGTTGGAAGAAATGTGAGCGAATGACGATAACCCAGCTCGAATCCGCGGATGCGCGCCTGTCCGGCGTTGATGCGCTCGACGATCACGTAGTTGTTCAGGGAAGGATCGCCGCCATACAGGTTCACTTCGGCGAGTGTGGCCGGACGGCTGCTGAGGCCGAAGAAGTCATCGATGTCCTTCTGGAAGATGCTGACCGAACCATAGCTGTTTGTTGAGAGATAGGTTTCGAGGGACAGATCGTAGTTGTTTGCGGTCCAGGGCTTCAGGCCGGTCTTCACGAGGGTGATCTCGCGGTCTCCGTTGGAGTTTTCCGTGGATGCGACGCTTGCGCGCGGCATGATGTACTCCATGTCAGGGCGTGCGATTGTGCGCGCGTAGGCTGTTCGCACCGTGAATCTGTCGTTCAGCCGGTAGCTGGCGTTCAGGCTCGGATAAAGCCCCTGATAGCTTCCCTCGGAGGCGAGTCTGAGCAATTCATCCTTCAGCGGTCCCTTCGTCTTGTCCTTGGTGTGCTCGTAGCGCGCGCCGGTGACAATGTTCATGCGACCGTCGAGCAGGCGGAAGTCGGCGCGAATGTAGGCCGAGGAAACGCGTTCCTTCACGCGGAAGGTGTTGTTAATCTTGTTCCGCGTGTTGGTCGATTGTTCCGTGAAGTACTCCGGATGCGCCTGGACCAGGTTGTAAACCAGAGTCGGGCTGATTCGCTTGATTGTAGCGCCCGCGCTTTGAGGGACATAGGTGAACAGATCAGGGTCGACGATTTCGTAGTTGGATGCCTGACGCACTGCTGCGGATGAGCCCGAACGAAAATTGTAGGCCTTGGTGTTCCAGTCGGAGCGCTGGGTTTCCTCGGAGAGCAGGGCTCCGATCTTGAGTGCCGTCAGGCCTGTGTTGCCGAAGGTGCGCTGAAGGTTCGCAAAAAGATTCCGCCGCGTGTTGCGAAAGCTGAAGTCGGTGTTTGTTATCGAGGCCAGCGAGTAGAGGTTGGCGTCGGTCCAGTCGATCGGTTTTCCGCCGCTGGTCACCGTGAGTTGCGCGGGAACATTGCTCGCCACCCTGTCCGGATCGGGATGGATGCCGTCTCCACGGATCGCGAGTCCCGCGAGATTGGCGATCGTGATGCCTGTATAGCCGTCGTTGTCGAAATTCTCGACCTGCGTGCTCGAATAGGAATAGCCGGCGTCAAACTTGTAGTCGCGCTTCCTGAGCTCGTACTTGAGGCTGGCGGTCTGGTTGGAATTGTTGCGCTGGATGAAGCCGTTCGCCTGCTGGATGTTGCCCCCTGCCTTGCCCTCGACATAGTCGGGACCACCCGTGATTCCGGAGCCGTAGGTTGACACGTAGAGATCGGCGACGGCCTGCGAGGCCGCGCGTTCGCGCGCCTGAAAGGTTGCGCTGAGCAGCGAGTTTTCCGTCAGGCGGTAGTCCGCCTTGATCTGACCGGAGCGGATTGCCGCCACCTGGGGCACCACGCGATACCGCGAGTTCGTCTGGACATACGTTGAAGGATTCCAGGTGGCGATCGTGGTGTCGTTGTGAATGTAGCGCAGGATCTGGGAGCCCGAAAGCGATATCGCCAGCCTGTCGTTCACAGGCTTGAGGTAGCTGAAGGTCAGCGATGGCAGGATGTGGCCCGCGGAATGGGCGCCGCCAAAGAGGGGAATGGGCATCCCGATGTCGCGACCCTTGAAGTTCCACGGGTAGTCGCCCCTGAACGTGCTGTACACGTTGTAGTTGAGCAGCGGCTTGCGTCGGTTCAGTGCGCTGTTGCTGATGATGTTTATCGTGCCGCCAATGCCGCTTGCGGGCATGTCGGGAGTCGGCACCTTTGATACCTCGATGCGCGAAATGTTGTCCGTCGCCACCATTGACAGACTGGTTGCCCGGGTGGCGCTGGTCGTCTCTCCACCCGCGAGCATCGCTCCGTCGCTCATGATGCTGGTCGTGCTGCCAGGCATGCCGCGAACGGAAACGCCGACCGGGATCGAGGCGGAATAGTCGACCGACACCCCTGGGATGTGCTTCAGAAATTCACCGAGGTTGCCGTCGGTCGCGTAGCCATACTCGTCAAAAGCCACGACATTCTTGATGTTGGTGGAATTGCGCTGTTCGTTGATGGCCAGGTTTTGCGCGCTCATCTCGCGTTGTTCGACCACTGACACCGCCTGCATTTCGACAACACCGCCTGAGGCGTCGCGCGACGGCCTTGAGAGGCTGATTTCCAGGCTCGCGGTGCCGCCGGCGGTCACGTCGACGCTTGTAAGCTTGTCGGCCAGGCCAGGATAGCGGACATGAACCTGTACGCTTCCGGCCGGCACGTCGCGCAGGCGGAAAGTGCCGCTTTCGTCCGTGAGGGCCTCGATCAACGTGCCCTCAACCTTGACGCTGGCGTTGAAGAGGTAGCGCTCGCCGGTCGCGTCATAGACTCTTCCGGTGACGGTGCCCGCTGCCTCCTGCTGGGCAAAGGCTGCGGGAGCCGCGAGAAACAGCAGGGCCACTGTCAGTGCGGCCAAGGCGGCAGGCATCGAGATTTGGAGGACTGGGATTCCCCGTTGTGGAAGACCTTGGGGGTGAGTCCGACGTGGTGAGGTGTCTTTCGTCATGGTTTCAGTGGCTGGGTTGTTTGAAAGGCAGGGGACGCGGAATGATCGAGGTGACATGAGGCTGGCTCTCCCTTGGCAATCATCTTCACCATTCCCGGGGGTAACTCTCATGCATTGTAATGGTCATATTTGCTGACAAGTTGTCCTCAACCAGTGGGAGATCCACGTGCGCCGGTCCCAGGCATTCGGGGATTTGACCATTCTGGAGATCCACAGTTTCACGGTTGGCGTGGCTGACTGGCGATTGCGACGCTGGCCAATGAATTTTCCCAGTTTGCATTCTGGTCCTGCAAAGGATTCCGCGATGGCATTGTGAGTGCGAGGCAAGGAAGTCACTCTCAAGCGACCTCAACCCGCCGACGCAGCATCTCCCTTCCATGCCGAACCCCCCCAACATTCTGCTCCTGCTCAGCGACCAGCACAATGCCACCATGGCCGGATTTGCCGGAGACCGGGTGGTACGCACCCGGAACCTGGATGCGCTGGCGACCCGAAGCGTCCGGTGTGCGACGACGCTCTGCGCGTCTCCCGTGTGCACACCTTCGCGCATGTCGATGCTGACGGGAAAGGAGCCTCATCGGTGCGCTGCATGGAACAATCATTGGATGATCTTCCCCGAACATGCCACCTGGCCGGGACATTTCGCCGCTCATGGCTATACGACCGTGCTTGTGGGAAAGATGCATTTTGGCGGACGCGACCAGTATCAAGGGTTCCAGCACCGCCCTTATGGGGACCTTCGACACGGACTTGGACATCAGCCTGAACCCATCGATTTGTTCCCCGGCTATGCCCATGTGCGCAGCGCGGGGGTGAGTGAGATTCCGGAGAGCCTGATGCAGGATGTGGTTGTCGTGCGGGAGACCCGGTCGTTCCTGCTCGAGCATCAGAGTCAGCATCCAGACCGACCCTGGTTTGCATGCGCCTCGTTCTCGCGTCCTCACAGTCCCCTGACGGCGCCCGGGAGGTACATCCGCCGCTACACGGACAAGGTGCCGCTTCCGAATCTGGCGGAGGGCGAGCCGGGCTGCCTTGAGCCTTTTGCGCGTTTGGCCGTCCCCTCGGAACATCCCTCGAGGGAGGAGGAGCGGCGGGCGCTCGAGGCCTATTACGCGAGCATCGACTTCCTCGACGACTGCATCGGTGAACTGCTGGCGTCTCTGGATCGGTCGGGGCTGCTGGACAATACGATCGTGATCTACACGTCTGACCACGGTGAAATGGCGGGAAGTCATGGTCTCTGGGGCAAGCGAGTCTACTACGAGTCCTCCGTGGCGGTGCCCCTGCTGGTTTCCGGGCCGGGCGTGAAACCCGGTGCCCATGTCTGGCACGATCCGGTCTCCCTGATCGATCTCTTTCCGACCACCTGCGCACTTGCCGGCCTGCCCATTCCTTTGGGTCTGGATGGGATCGATCAGAGCCCGGCGCTCCGCGATCCGGAAGGCGCCGCTGCCCCGAGAGCGTTCGCCAGTTCGTCCTACTTTGACTATGGCATCCGCATCAATCGGCCGCGCAGCGCGGACGATGCGCCCGCGAGAGCCATGCGCCTGGTGCGCACCCGTGGCTGGAAATTCGTGCAGGTTGAGAAGGGCGCCGAGCTGCTTTTCAATCTTCGGGAGGATCCGGAGGAACGATTGAACCGGATGGCGGAAGCGGCCCAGGCCGGGCGCATTGATTCCATGCGGGCAATGCTGGAGCAGGGGTTCAGCTGGGAAGCCGCTCACAGGCAGCTCGAGGCCGACCGTCTGCGTGTTCCCGAGCACCTGTCAGGCATGCGCCCGAGCACGCCGAACCAGTACACGCTTCGAGACGGGCGGATCTGCGACGCGGAAACCGGGCTCTACGATGCGCGCTGGCTTTACATTCCACCTGAAGCCACGGGGGGCATCATTCCGCAGATGAAGGGGTGAATCGGAGCTGGACCACGGATCGACGCGGATACGGGCCGGATGAAAGGCATTGGAGTTTATCCACAGATGGAGCCGGATGAATACCGGATGGACTGAGGCCGGAATGTTGTAGGAGGGATGAGATGACTTACGGAGGGGGGATGCGAGCAAGACTGGGGGATGCGAGCAGTGATGGAGGGGCACGCTCCGTCGTGCCCTGGGGACGTGCGTCGCGAAACGGCGCTGGTCGGTTTCACGCGAAGGCGCAAAGCACGCGAAGGAGGCGTACGGAAGGATTTCATGCGGAGACGCGGAGGTGGATTTCGAGATGAGTGTCGCGGTGGGTTGATCGCCGATCTCTGGCAGCGATCTGGCGTTGTGGCGCGAAGCGCGAACCCAGGTCACGACGGAGCGTGCCCCTCCAACGGAGGGGGGATGGTAGCGATCTGGCGTTGTGGCGCGACGTGCGTTCCCTGGGCATGACGATGCATGCCCCTGCATTGAGCTTTTGGTATATTCTCAGCGTGAAAACTTTGGGCCTCTGACCACAGCGCAGTTTTGATCACTGCGGGCTGGAAGCCCGGGCAACGCGGCGGCGCAATATCTGGGTTGCGGCGTGCGCTGGAATTTGCGGCGATGGGAACATGAGATTTGTACACGGGTGGCGGCTCCTGATTCTGGGTACTGCGTTCGCGGGCGGGGTGCTGGCGCAGACATCCAAGGACGATGTGCTTGCGCGCATCGATCGGGAGCAGGCTCCGTACACGGCCATCATGAACAGGATCTGGGAACTCGCCGAGGTGGGCTTCAAGGAGACCCGGAGTTCGGCGCTGCTGCAGGAGCGGCTCAAGGCGGATGGCTTCAAGGTGGAGGCGGGAGTCGCCGGCATGCCGACGGCCTTTGTGGCAGCGTATGGCTCGGGCCGGCCCGTCATCGGAATCCTCGCCGAATACGACGCGCTGCCGGGAATTTCTCAGGAGGGTGTGCCTGAAAAGAAGGCGCGTCCCGGATCCACCGCCGCCCATGCCTGCGGGCACCATGCGTTTGGCGCAGGCTCGATCGAGGCGGCGGCGGCGATCGCCTCCTGGCTGAAGGCGACAGGCCGGCCGGGCACGCTGCGCGTTTACGGCTGTCCCGCGGAGGAGGGCGGATCCGGCAAGGTCTATCTGGTGCGCGCGGGTCTGTTCAATGACGTCGACGCCGTGCTTCACTGGCACCCGGGCGATGGAAACGGAGTCACCACCGGCCCGACCAAGGCCAACATTTCCGCCAAGTTCCGGTTCACCGGCGTGGCGTCCCACGCATCGGCGGCGCCGGAACGGGGAAGGTCGGCGCTGGATGGCGTGGAGTCGATGGATTACATGGTCAACATGATGCGGGAGCACGTGCCGCAGGATGTGCGTATCCACTACGTCATTACGCGGGGCGGCGAGGCGCCGAATGTCGTCCCGGCGTTCGCCGAGTCCTACTACTATGTCCGCCACCGCGACCGGCGCATTGTGCGCGAGGTGTTTGAGCGCGTCACCCAGGCGGCGAAGGGAGCCGCGATGGGCACGGGCACGTCGGTGAGCTGGGAGATCACGGGCGGTGTGCACGACCTGCTGCCGAACGAGGCGCTGGCGAAGGTGGCGCAGGCAAATCTGGAGCGTGTCGGCGGGTTTTCCTATGATGAATCCGAGAAGCGCTTTGCGGCGGAACTGGGCAGGACGTTCATCGGCGGACGCACGGCGGCGGTTGAGCTGGCCCGCGCGATTCAGCCGCTGAAGATCGACCCAAATGGTGAGGGCGGTGGATCGACGGATGTGGGGGACGTCAGTTATGTGGTGCCGACGGTTGGCGTGCGCACGGCCACGTGGGTGCCCGGCACGCCGGCGCACAGCTGGCAGGCCGCCGCCTGCGGCGCCACGACCATCTGTGTCAAGGGCCGGCTCATGGCGTCAAAGGCGCTCGCGCTCACAGCGATGGACCTCTTTTCCGAACCGAAGGTTTTGTCGGAAGCCAGGGCTGAGCTCCTGCGCCGGCGCGGGGAGGATTTCAAGTACGAGCCGCTGCTCGGCGATCGCGCTCCGGCCTTGAACTATCGGGACTGAACTTCCACGGGTGCGGGCGCAGGTGCGGGCTCGACCCGAGGAGTGATGACGTCGGTCAGCGCCTCCTTAAGCGCCTGGAGGCGCGCTGTCTCGGTCGCGGGGCTGTGGTTGGCGTTTTCGATGTAGAAGGTGTCGATGGCCACGCCGTGCTCTGTGCCAACGCGGGCGAAGGTGATGTCGAAGCCGTGATCGCTGATCGCTTTGCCCAGCCGGAAAAGCAGGCCGATCTCGTCGCGCGCCTGGATCTCCACGATCGTGCGCTGCATGGAGGCCTCGTGATAGACCTCGACGATCGGGGGAAACGACGTCTGCATCGCATCGTTGCCCTTCTTTGTGCTGGAGAGGTAGCGACCCGTTGAGGCCAGACGGCGCGCCTGCGCCTGGATGTCGGGCAGGAGATCCTTGTCCTGGACCAGCGCGGCGTCGACGGTTCGCGCAAACGTCTCCTGCGCCTGCGTGCTCTGAACGACACCGCGCCCGGGCTCCACGACAAAGAAGGTGTCGATCGCGATGTTGTCGCTGCGGGAGATGACCTTGGCGCTGAGGATGGACAAACCGGCGACGCTGAACGCGCCGGCGAGCCTGTAGAAGAGCCCGGCACGATCCCAGGTCACAACATTGACAACCGTGAAGGAGCGATTGATGTCATCCTTCCAATTGATGACGGGTTTGAGAGTGCCGGTTGATTCGACGTCCGCGATCGAATGCAGCAGGCGGTTCACCATCTGGATGTGGAGGGAGATCTTACCCGTTTCGGTGTGAATGAAATAGCGCTCCGGCAGCAGATGGAAATGCGCGTCGATCTCGTCGTGACTGATGCCCGGTATGCCCTTGCTGACGAGTTCCCGGTGGATCGACTCAAGACGCTGCGAATTTCGAGCGGCGAGTTCCGCGCCATGCAGCAGGCGCTCCAGCGTGCTGCGGAAGAGCGCTGTGTGAAGGCTGTCCTTGTAGCCGTTCCAGAGCCCGCTGGCGGTGCCGCGCGCGTCGCAGAAGGTGTGGACGTAGAGGTAGCGCAGGCGGTCGGCGTCGCCGACGACCTCGGCGAAGGCGGCCGCTGTGTCGGGATCATCGACATCCCGCTTCTGCCAGAAGCGCGTCATCACGAGGTGATTCTTGATGACAAACACGACGAACTCGCGGCTTGTGGCGTCCACCTCCATGCGTTCGAGGAGCGGCCCCGCGATGGCCACGCCGCTTTCAGCGTGTCCCTTGATGCCGCGGGCCTTTCCGATGTCGTGAAGCAGGAGAATGAGGTAGAGCAGCGTCGGCTCGGGCGTCTCGTGGAGCGTCGAGCGGTACTTCAGGCTGACGGGATCCGCCTCGGTGAAGATGTAGTCGAGCTCGCGGATGGCGTTCAGCGTGTGGATGTCCGCGGTATAGCGGTGATAGAACTCGTGCTGCACGAGGCAGGTCAGCGCATCGAATTCCGGAATGAAGCGGCCGAGCACGCCCAGTTCGTGCATCGAGGACAGCGTCGGGTGGACCGCGCCGGACTGCTGGAGTATGGCGCGGAAGGATATGTTTGCGTCGCGCGACTGCTGGACATGGCGGGTCAGCAGCGGAAGCGCATCCCGGATCAGTCCCTGGAGGGCGAAGTCGGGATTTGCACCCAGTTGCTGGCAGTGCCGGAACACGCGGATGATGCGGACGGGGTCGGCCTTGAAGACGTCGGTCGATTCGGCGGCAAGTTCGCTGCCCCGCAGGATGAAGCCATCGATTCGTTTTGTTTTTTCGAAACGTCTGGCGCGGATTGCGTCGCGAAACGAGGTGAGGATGCCGCTGGAGTTGTCCAGCGTGAGGGCGAGCCGGCTTTCTATCAGGCGCGAGACGCGATGGATGGTCTGCGCCGCGCGGTAGTAGTCGCGCATGAACTGCTCGACTCGGCCGAGCACGTCCTGGTTCGTGTAGCCGAGTCCGAGCGCGATCTTGGGCTGCACGTCGAGCGCGAGCACTTCCGTGGCGCGCTTGCTTTGAAAATGCAGCTCGTTGCGGACGCGGTGAAGAAACGTGTAGGCGCGCTGGAAGTCGCGCACTTCATTCTGGCGCAGGTAGGACGACGTGACGAGCTCGTCGAGCGAGGTGATGCCGAGCTTCACGCGGGCCATCCACAGTGTGTTCTGGTAGTCGCGCAAACCGCCGACACCGTTCTTGATGTCGGGCTCCTGCATGAAAACGGTGTCTCCGTATTTCGCGCGCCGGGAGGACTGGTCGGCCAGGCGTGCGGCGATGTAGCCGCGCGGATTTTCCTCGGTGTAGAAGGCGCGGTAGGCGGAGGCAAATGATTCGAAGAGACCGGACGAGCCCGCGACCAGACGCGATTCAAGGAGCGCGGTCTTGGTTTGGATGTCGGCGCGCGCCTCGGCGAAGGTTTCGTCGACGGTGCGAATGGAGTGCCCGACCTTGAGTCCGCAATCCCAGAGAATGTAGAGGATCTCGTTGCTGAGATGTTCCTGCAGCGGCTTGATCGCCCTGGGGTCCGCTTTCGACGGGAAGAGGAAGAGCACATCGATGTCGCTCAACGGGCTGAGTTCGCTGCGTCCGTACCCGCCGAGTGCGATCAGTGCGACGGGTGATGGCGTGTCCCCGTGCGCGCGGACGTAGGAGGCCATCGCGTAGTCGAACAGGTGGCGGAGGAGGATGTCGACCATCGCCGCGCGGGCGTTGGCGGTTTCCAGGCCGTTGGCACCGGCGTCGTGATGCATGCGAATCATCGCGCTTTCCAGGCGCAGAAACGTCCGGCAGGCGGCCAGCCGCTGGGCGGTGGAGACCTCGCCTTCAAAATTGAGGCGTTCGCGTGCGTGCTTTTGAATGCGGCCGATCATCGGGTGCGGGCTGTGCCGAATGGAGGAAGTTCAGAGGAACGCAGCAAAGCCGGTTTGTCGCGAATTCTTTGTTGATGCGCGAGGAGCATCGCGGGGATGGATCTTTCAAGTTACTTGTGAATAATAATTAACAAATCTCTGCTGCGCGAGGGAGACCGGCGCATGCGCACGGCTCGCGCGGTCCCGCTTGCCGCTTGCGTCAGGAGATGCGCGGCGGTTGGATTTTCGATTCAACGTTAAAGACATGCCTGAGATCACAAAGAGCTACGAACCGCGTGAGGTTGAGGACAAGTGGTATGCCGCCTGGCAGGCGTCGCGATGCTTTGCCGGCAGGGCCGAGCCCGGCCAGGAGAGCTACACCATCGTCATCCCTCCGCCGAACGTCACGGGCATCCTGCACATGGGTCACGTGCTCAACAACACGCTTCAGGATGCATTGATCCGCCGGGCGCGACTGGAGGGCAGGGCGGCCTGCTGGATTCCGGGCACGGACCATGCGGGGATTGCGACACAGACGATGGTGGAGAAGCACCTGAAGAAGACCGAGGGCAGGGGGCGCCGGGATCTTGGGCGGCAGGCCTTCCTGAAGCGGGTGTGGAGCTGGCGCGAGGAAAAGGGCGACATCATTCTGAAGCAGTTGCGGCAGCTCGGGTGCTCCTGCGATTGGGATCGCACGCATTTCACGATGGACCCGGGTTACAGTCGGGCGGTGCTGACGGCGTTTGTGCGCCTGTTCGGAAAAGGGCACATCTATCGCGGCAAACGCATGGTCAACTGGTGCCCGGTTTCGCTGACGGCGCTTTCTGACGAGGAGGTCGAGATGCGTCCGACGAAGGGATTCATCACCAAACTCAAGTATGACCTGGTGGAGCCCGTGGACGGCGTCACGCATCTTGTGGTGGAGACCACGCGCCCCGAGACAATTCCGGCCGACGTCGCTTTGGCCGTCCATCCCGAAGACGAACGCTACCGCGCGCTGATCGGCAAGAAGGTCTGGCGGCCACTCGGCGGGCGCGCCGCCATTCCGATCGTCGCGGACTCCGCGGTTGATCCTGTTTTCGCGGCGGGTGTGCTCAAGGTCACGCCGGCGCATGACAAGGTGGACTTCGAGATCGGCCAGCGCCATCGCCTGCCCGTGATCGATGCGCTCAATGCGGATGGCACGATGAACGCCGAGGCCGGGCCGGAGCTTGCGGGCATGGAGCGGTTTGCGGCGCGCAAGAAGGCGACGGAGCTGCTGCGCGAACGAGGCTCGCTCCTTGAGGAGAAGCCCTACGAAAACAATGTCGGCTACTCGCAGCGCGCGGGCGTTCCCATCGAACCCCGGCTCACCCAGCAGTGGTGGCTGCGTTATCCCCGGGTCGAGGAAGCCAGGCAGGTTGTCAGGGACGGGTTGATCCAGTTTCACCCGGAGCGCTGGAGCAAGGTGTACCTCAACTGGCTCGACAATATCCAGGACTGGTGCATCAGCCGCCAGTTGTGGTGGGGGCATCGCATTCCGGTCTGGTATCGAAAGGGAGTTGACCGCGAGAAAATCACCGAGGTGGATCTCGCCGATCCCACGAAGGTGCACGTTTCTCTGGACGGACCGCCGGATCCGCAGAACTGGGACCAGGAGGACGACGTGCTCGACACCTGGGCATCGTCCTGGCTCTGGCCGTTTGCAACGCTCGGCTGGCCGGACAAGTCGGAAATGGCGAAGGCGAACTTCGCCGCCTTTTATCCCACGACCACGCTGGCGACCGGGGCCGACATCATTTTCTTCTGGGTCGCGCGCATGATCATGGCCGGACTGGAGTTCACCGGTTCGGCGCTGGATGGCGATGAGATGGAAGCTTCGCGGACGAAGGGTGCGCCTTCGACCCTCTCGCGGGACGAACTGCTGCGTCGCATCCCGTTCCGCCACGTTTATTTCAATGGCATCGTTCGTGACAAGCAGGGCAGGAAGATGTCGAAGACGCTCGGCAATTCGCCGGATCCGCTCGATCTGATTGCGAAATACGGGGCCGATGGCCTGCGTTTTGGGCTGCTCCAGATCGCCCCGCTGGGGCAGGATGTGAAGTTTGACGAGGACCGCATCGAGGGCGGCAAGAATTTCGCGAACAAGCTGTGGAACGCCTGCCGCTTTCGCCAGATGAGCGGACCGATGGCGGACAACCGCTCGCTCGAAGCGATCCTGGCGCGCCTGGATCCCGCGCAGCTCGATGACGACGATCATGCCCTGCTGGCCGCGCTGATGGAGACGATGCGGACGGTCGGGCGGGGTTTTCAGGAGTTTGAATTCGCCGGTGCGACGCAGCGGCTGTATTCATTTTTCTGGAACGATTTCTGCGACTGGTATGTGGAGGTGGCGAAGTCCCGCGTGCAGGATCCCGCCGCCCAGCCGCATGTGCTGGCGGTGCAGGATCTGGTGATTCGCGAATTCCTCCTGATGTTTTCGCCTTTCGCTCCCTTCATCACCGAGGAGTTGTGGCACCTCCTTGGATACGGGGCCGAGGGCGCGTTTCTTCAGGATGCGCGCATTCAGACAGCGGAGCAGTTGGCCGCGGGGCTGGCGTCGCGCGGACTGGCGGTGGACGCCGCGGCGAGCGGCCGTGTGGAGAAGCTGAAGCAACTCGCGACGCTGGCGCGCCAGTTGAAGGCGGAGCAGGCGGTGGCGCAGAAGCGCGATGTCACTTTCCATGCGCTGGCGGGCGACCCGGATTGGGCGGACTTATCCGCCGCTTCCGCGAAACTGCTCCGGCTTCTCGGCGCGGCCGCGCTCAAACGCGCGTCCGAAAAACCGCCGCTTCCGGCGATTGTGACGCCGCTTGGCACGCTGTTTCTCGACACGGGCATCAAGGTCGATGCCGCGGCCGAGAAGGTGAGGCTGGGTCGGGAGCTTGAGCAAATCCGCAAACACATTACCGGGACTGAGGCGCGCCTCGCCAACGAAGCCTTCGTCAGCAAGGCCCCGCCCGCGGTCCTCGAAGGCGCCCGCAGGCAGCTCGCTGACCAGAAGGCCAAATATGCCGAGATCGAGCGCCTACTCAGTGCGAATTGAGGGTTGCTTGCTATAGGGAAATGGGAGATTTGTGATGAGATTGAGAATATAAATAACTTATTATAAGGTAGATATGGATTTGAAGCTTTAGCTCGGGAACATTTGAAATCTCAGAGTGACAAAGCGGCGCGATGAGAAGATTACTCTGCAGACTGTTACTAGTTTCAATTGTTAGCCCGAGTTTTGGACAGCAGGCGCTGATGGTGGAAGGCGGAATTCCAACTGAGCACATTGGGCAAAATAGCGACAATGTAAGATTGTCTCGTAAACCCGAGAGGGTGCCGTTGCCGAAATCACTTGTTTCTGGTCCAGTGTCAGAGGATATCCCCACTTTTTGCGGCACGCGCCAACTATGATCGTTGGTTCGACGCACTATCTCCAGACATCCAAGAGATTCCAAACCATTATATTGTACGCTTTGCTGATGGCATCTTCCCCTACGTGGGCAAGAAGTCGGATGGCGGAATTACCTACTTCGATCATAGGGGCACCTCAGTGGCTAGGCGAGCAGTGCAAGTCCTTGGTGATATAAATCGCCTAACTCATGTTTTCCCCATGGGCAACGGCGCTTTCGCTTGTTTTCTCAACGCTAGCGAAGTGTCTTCTTTACGTGCCCATCGTGAAATTAGTGCCGTGACCAAAAATAGAAGGATTCGGTGGCTGAATGACGGAAAGGATAGAATCAATCAGAGACGTTTACCATTGGACTCAGATTCCGGTTTACCGAATGTAGGAAATGGTGCCGGAGTGCATGTTTACATCATCGATACTGGAATTCTGGGGACTCACACGGAGTTCGCGGGACGTACTTCCACCGGATTCTCTGCCTTTTCTGGCACGAATGAATGGTTGGATTCTCGGAACCATGGAACACATGTTGCTGGGATCGCTGTTGGGGCTACATACGGTGTAGCCCCTGGAGCGACAATTCATTCTGTTCGAATCGCTCCTTCAGGATCGGGCTCGGCTTCTGACGCCGAAGTAATTGCTGCAGCAAATTGGATTCGAGACAACCATGAGATGCCCGCTGTCGTAAACTGCAGCTTTGGAATGAGCTCACTGCAAGTTACAGAGGATGCCTTTCAGGAGCTGCTAGATCGGCGTATACCCATCGTCGCATCTGCAGGAAACAGTTTCCTAAACATGCAAGACTTCCCAGCAGATTTGAATGATGGTATTGCAGTCGGAGCCATCGAGTTTACAACGACTGTGCCACTGCAGGATACCCTGGCATTCTTTTCAAACTATGGGACACAGGTGGATGTCTATGCCCCGGGCTACAACATTACGTCAGCAGACAGTACAAGTAATAATGCAAGTAGACAAGATTCTGGGACTTCCATGGCTGCTCCTTTCGTAACGGGTGCGGTGGCCCTCTATTTACAGTATCACCCGAACGACACAGCGAGAGAGGTCAGAAATGCAATAGTTGTCAACGCAACTCGTGACGCAATCTCGTTGCCCGGAGCGCGTACTGGGCACTTGCTCTACCTTTCCCCAAACTGGATTCTGCCTAACAGAATTATAGCAGATCCGCAGGATCCAAATTCGCCCACTGGCGGAGTTTTGGTGAACGCGGATGTTTTGCATCCGAACGGAAAATACTACGACCAAGTGTTGATGACGGACAGGGAGGTTACTGTGCATGCAGATCCTGGTCAGATTACTCGCGTTTCGTGGATTGATGAAAATTTCGATATTGTAATGGCGGAACTCACCGGCCCGGGCGCGAACCTGAGAGTCTCACTTGATGACTATGTGGCTCCGCAATCCTATGCTTCCCTTTACAATCAGCCAAGGGTGTCCAATGTGGGAGGCTAGGAATGTGCGTAGGAGCGGGCCAGGACAGGCAGGATCTGCGATAGAGGGGCGCTGGAGAACCAGTAGGAGCGAAGCCATCGGATGAGTTTTATACTGCATTGTAGAGGCTGGAATAGCTTGGTTAGCAGGGCTGAGACGGCGTACCCTTTTTTCCGGGCAACGGCAGTGTGTTCGGCGAGCCTTTTTTCACGACGTTGCAGGCCGGCTTCGTTGCGAATCCGATAGTCGTTTTCCAAGTGCACCTCAAACAGCTCGAGCAAGTTGTGAGCCAGGCAAAGGAACTTCGCTTGGATGGATTTCGCCGTATCGCTGGTTGCCCAAGCCTTGGACTCGTCGAACTTGTTTTTGAGCTGATCGAAGACCTTCTCGATGTTCCATCGCGCTTTATACAGCCAGGCAATGATGTCGGCGGGCAGGTGGAATGCGGTGGTGACGAACTCGTACACCGTTGCGCCCACCGGATCGCGATATCGAATCAGGCGGACCTCGGTGCCTTGGCCGCTCAAGCAGCGCTCGTCCGAGAGGATATTCGGGTCGATCGGGCGGTCCGGATCAGGAGCTACTTGAGACACCGTGGTGAAAGTCATGTTGTCCTTGGTTCTCGAGATGAAGTAGATGCCGCGGGTGGCTTTCCAGTTTTGCCAGAGCTCGAAGTCTATGCCAGCACGGTCCCACACCCAGATGACGCGCTGACGCTTCTTCGCACCCATTCGAAGCATGTCCGCGCCGAGCCGTTTGAGCACAGACATGTCGTGCTCCTTTTTGCCCTGAGTCAGATCAAGGTGATGCAGGGCGCGGGTGCGCAGGTTCAGAGCGTAAACATGGCCGACCGCCCAGCGCCGATCATCGATCTTCGCATCATGCGTGGCGGCACCGTGCCAATGACCATCGCCGGCGTACAGTTCGTGATTGGCGAGCTCTTCCGGCATCTCCGCCCGTGGCGCCATCGTTGCCGCAACCCGCTCGGTCACGTCGGAGAGCATCTGCAGGCGCCGCATGCTCTTGAGTTGCTCGAAAAAGCTGCTCCGCTGCGGGCACGATTCAATGTGCACGCCAATCTGCTGAAGGAATCCTCGACCACTGCGTGGATCGCAAATCACCCGGGTCGCGCCGAGTTCAAGAAACTCGGCGTCCGTGAACGCCCGGCAGTCCCGCTGATGCAGCGACGCAGCCAGGGCATTGCTCAAGGGCGCGAAAAACGTCTTCCTCAATACAGGATCAGAAATGTGCTCCATATGGGGCCCCAACCTGACCCTCAATGCATCTTCAAGCATAAGTTTAAACAATTTTCCGGGCGTCTTCCTGCCTCTACAACGAGATTACCCACCGCCACTCAATCCCCGATACAGGCCACTCTGAAGCCCTTTCCAATTGCGCATTGTCGCTCCCAAGTTTCGTTATTCCGCAATCGTTCTATAAAGTGGTTTGGACGCCCTTGCAATCAGCCGGGGGTTCAATATGTCAAAGGCAAGGCGACATTGACGGTTGAGGGAACTTCAGAAAATACCAGCGTGGCGATTTTTAGCTTAGGGACTTCGAATACCCTAACGCCAGGCCTATTTGTCCAGCCGTCCAGCGCTTACCACGGAATAGCCGACATCAAGCTGGTAAGTTTCTGGAAATCGCAAGAAAACGGCAGCTTTCCAGCGCTTGCTTTCGGAGGGTTGTACGCTGGCAACGTGATTTTTAGTGGTGCGTCGGGAAAGGTTGGCTTCTCCATGGATGGGCTGCCGGCGATTGCAATTCAGAATCGCTTAGTCATCAACGATATCGAAGCATTTGGCTCCGCTCAGCCTGTTCTTGAGCTTGGTTATCTGAATCCATTGATATCTGATCTTGGGAGGGTTCGGATAGCCAGTGGAGACCTGATTCAGCCGAATGGTGCACGAATCCTAGCGACCGCGTGGCCGGTGCCGCCAGGAAACTTTTCTGGCTTGTATACGACTTCAAATATTGATAGTCATGGGCGAGCTTATGCGCCAAAGGCATTAATGGGGGCGAAGTTATCATATTTCGGCGGAACTCCATGGCAAATCGCCTATGATTGCATTGATTTTGGTTCTTTTCCACCAGTCGCCAGCGGAACTACGGCGCCATAGGATTACTAATTATATGAATACACATTATTTCGGAATGCGGATCAGCATTGGAATTGCTCTAATGTTTGCGTTTATGGGGGGCGCCACTCGCGGGCAGGAGGCGAGCTCTGTCGCACTTGTTTTGGGTCAGTCTGGTGAACCCGACGCCAGAATTGTCGTGCCTTTGGGCGGCGTGATTAAAATGATCACTGCCCCTGGATCGCCGGCTGAGACGAGGTGGCAGAAGGATGGAGTGTTGTTGCCGGATCAAGTCTCAAGCACTCTCATTCTAAGCGGTGTGTCGATGGGCACGGCGGGAACGTATTCGGCGGTTGTTCCACCCAACAATCAATCGGTGGGGAACAAGATCAAGCTGACGATCAGAAGCGATGCGGAAGGCTTGTTTGTCAATTTCTCCGGACGGATAAAATTGTCGCCGGGTCAGGATTCACAGATCGTGGGCTTTGTTGTTAAGGAGAAATCGAAGAGTATTTTGATACGCGCAGTCGGTGAGTCGCTTCGTCAATTTGGGATAGTTTCGCCTGTGAAGAGTCCTCGTTTCCAAATATACAACTCCAAGGGAGAGCGAGTGAACTTCGTCATTCCCGGCATTGTCCTGCCTCCTGACTATTGGTCGAGACTGTTCGCAAGCGCTGGGGCGTTTCCATTGAATGGAAATGAAGTTCCTTGGGTTTCATTTGGTGCGATTGCTCTCCAACCAGGAGCATATACAGTTCATGTAAGCGATGACAGTCAGCTTGGCGGTGAAGTATTGCTTGAAATCTACGAAGCACCAGTTGACATACCATATAATTGACACCTGGCACTAGCAATTTCATGTAATTAGCCGAGAACTGACATCGCCATGTAGTAGCAATGGTGCTGATTCGATTGAACGGTGGTGCTAGGCAATCTCGCACTACCTTGATGTCAAGGGTGTCCAATGTGGGAGGCTAGGAATGTGCGTAGGAGCGGGCCAGGACAGGCAGGATCTGCGATATAGGGGCGCTGGAGAACCGGTAGGAGCGAAGCCATCGGATGAGTTTTATGCTGCATTGTAGAGGCTGGAATAGCTTGGTTAGCAGGGCTGAGACGGCGTACCCTTTTTTCCGGGAAACGGCAGCGTGTTCGGCGAGCCTTTTTTCGCGACGTTGCAGGCTGGCTTCGTTGCGAATCCGATAGTCGTTTTCCAAGTGCACCTCAAACAGCGCGAGCAAGTTGTGAGCCAGGCAAAGGAACTTCGACTGGATGGATTTCGCCGTATCGCTGGTTGCCCTGATCACCGACCCCCTCGGCGACATCGCCGCCCACGGTGATCCCTCCCGTTACGGCCCATACTTTCCGGCGTATCTGCTCAAATGCCGCCAGTATTGGTTCCAGCATCACGGCGACGAGCTCGACGCTGAACTCAAGCACATCCGAAACGCCCTCGATCAAATCCTCGCCTCGCCCTCCCTGCCCTTACGGTCGAGAGGGACGCCCACCACCTCGCATTGCTCGCGGCCGCTCATCGGCTGCTCCACGCCCAGCGCGGCCAACGCAAGCCGGCCGACGACCGCCAGCTGTCGCTGTTTTGATCTCCGCCGCGATCAACGTGGCGTCACACCGCGTCGCTTTTCCATCACGTCACGCTCCACCCGGAGCACCCGCAAACAGCTCTACTCCCGTGCCGCATTTATCACGAAAAAACGTTCCTGAAACACCGTGACGCGGAACAGAAAGGGACAGGCTGCCGTGCCCGTCCAAGCGCGCCTCCGAGCCCCAAAGTGGCGAACCAACCCCAGCCCATGGCAACGCCATGGGTTTAAGGGCCAACGAGAATCCAGAGCCCTGAAAGGGGGGCCTAAACACCCGTCGTCGAAATCAAAACGCTCACGATTCTTTGATCCATGCCGCGTGAACTACGGCGTTGGGGACAGGCTGATTTACGGCAGGATAGGGACAGGTTGTTATTCCGCCTCGAGGATGTCTCCGAGCCCCAAACGGGGCGAACCAACCTCAGCCCATGGCAACGCCATGGGTTTAAGGGCCAACGAGAATCCAGAGCCCTGAAAGGGCGGCCCAAATACCCGCCGTCGAAATCAAAACGCTCACGATCTTTTGATCCATGCCGCGTGAACCATTGCGTTGGGGACAGACTGATGTACGGCTTGACAGGGACAGGTTGTATTCCGCCTTGAAGCGTATTGGATGGCGATTGTGGCTTGCGGCCAGCGTCGCGCTTGCATCAAGTGAGAAAGGCCTTGCGCGAAAACTCTCGCCGAAGTTTCCGCAGCTCACGCAATTGGGGCGGTGACTGAAAATTTCATTGCGGACCTTGATGAGTGCGGGCTGATCTCGCAGCGCACCGAGGCTCTGATCTTCCCCCCTGATCATCGCGTTCACTGCGGCTTCGTGCAGCACCCCATGTTCGCCCCCCCCCCCACACACACATGCTGCGGCGCCGTAGGCGGTTACCGCGACAATCGTAGAGGATCGTTTCATCTCGTTGCGTGCTCGCCGGCGTGCAGGCGATTTGTCCAAGGAGTTTTGCTGGCGATTCTGCTGCTGGCGGTGCTGCCCAGCGAGGGACGCCTGAGCGGGCAAACGGCCGCGCGCGAGCAGGCACCGCCGTCGGATCCCAATGCATTCCTGAAGCTGAGCCTGCCGAAGGCTCATGCAACGGCGTTTTTCAAGGCGTGGACGCAAGCCAGCGCCGATCTTGAGAACGGCCGCCTGGACGAAGCGCGAAAGGGATTCGCGGCGGTCCTTTCCCTCCTGGGCGAGTTGGAGCCGATTCCCGCCCGCCGGGAGCAGGCCATTCTGATCAAGGCCCGGGTGCATGCTTTGATACTCGGCGACCGCACAGCTGCGCGGCGCGAACTGGCACGCGTGCTCGCGGTGAACCCGATTTCCGCGGAGGCGCTCGCACTTGAATCCCGGCTGAACGCGCAGGAACGAAAGCCGGATCGCGGACCGGAGAAGGCGGCTCCGCCGAGCAAACTCACACCGCGACTTGGCCGCGGAAAGGAGGCGGCGCCATGAAAGGCTTCCTTGCCGCCCTCGCAGTCGCGATTCTTGCAACGGGAGCCGCGTTCGCGCGCGATCCGTCATTCGTCCGCCCAAAGCAACTGGTCGGTGTTCGTTTTATCTACAAGAACACCGAGGTCTTTCAGGCCAATTTCGGTGGAGTTCCGCTTTCGGAAACCGGCTCCTCGGATGGCACGACACGCACGAGCGCTCCGATATATTTTTCAATGGAGCCGGGCCGCACCTACGGGCTCTCGTTTGTCTGGGCGCCGGATGAAAACTACTGCTACACCCAGTACTCTGGCACGGTCCGCGCCGAGTTCTTCGCCGATCCCGATACCGAAAGCCTGGTCAACGGCGCTCCGTTCGGATCCTCCCAAATGAGCGTGGAGTTCGATCCCTCCAATCCCGAGGCTTTCGTCGGAGGATGGCAGGTCCGGCTCGGCTCTCCTGTGGCCGTGTCACCCGCGATCGGTCAGTCGCGTTCCCTCTCGCTGGGTGATGTCAACTGGGTGGCCAGCCTGGGAGTGGGAGCAACGTCGAAAGCGCTGGATCCGCTCGCGCTCGCACCGAACTGGGTCGCAACCTCGGGTCTCTCGCGCTCGAAACTGACAGCTCCCGCGGGGGGAGAAATCGAGGTGATCAACGAGCCCGTGGGGGAACTGCGCCAAGTGGCGGTGCCGCAGGCATTGGTGGACATCCAGTCGATCAGCAATGGCCTTGAGATCCGCTTTTACGCCTGGTCGGCAAGCACCGGAAAGAGCGGCAATCTCTACACAATCGATTCCGCGGCGCAGCCAATGATCGTGCACCGGCTCACTCGTCCGGTTCCCTCTTCCGGCCATCTGGTGCATGCGCGGATTGTCGGAATCGACGAAGAAACCACCGAGATCGATCCGGTGGGTTCCAATACCTGGCGGCGCACGAGTCCTGGCGGCCTGGTGATCGAGGAGCGTTCCCAGTCAACCAACGCAGCCGGCAACATCGAGGAACTGCGCGTGTTCAAGGGACCGGACCTGGTCTCAGTCCGTGAAACGCTCTTTGAGTACCACGACTTTCCCTGGGGCCGCGAGGTCATCCGCCGGGTGGAGGATCCCGCCGGAGCAGCGCTCACCACGCAGTATGCGTTTTATGACACGCCATCGCAGATCGCCACGAATGGGCGGCTCAAGCATACGATCCTTCCCGATGGCAACTGGGTGCGACAGGAGTACCACCTGAGCGGTCCGGCCATGGGACGCGTGCAGCGGGTGCTGCGTCCCTGGCTTGATGCACCGAGCCACCCGGATCTCGCAACGCCTTCCAACTGCGTCGCCACAACCTATGCCTATGTCGCGGACTGGACGGGTGCTGTGCGTGCCGTGAGCGACGAGACAACGACCGTTCTGGGGACAACCACCCAGCGAACTGCGACGCAGTGGGATTTTTCCCAGACCGCGCAGTACCTTTTCGATGCGCCGCAAGGCCCGAGTGCTCCAATCACCGTTGCCACTGTTTCCCGTTATGCCGGCGCATCGGCTGCACCCGAGGTGAGCGTCATTAAAACCTTGCGCGCATCGGCACCGACTCCGGCAAAGTTCTGGAACAAACCGGTCCAGATCGTGGCTCCCAATGGAGTCGCCGCCGATTACCGCTACCAGGTGGGCGTGTGGGATCCCGTGAACGGAGTGTTCACGCCGAACGGATACTTTCCAACCGGGACCGACATCGCCGAATACTCGACACAGTCGCCCCTGATCGTGGGAAAGAGCCTGCGGACAGTCACGGTGAAGGTCGCCGGGTTGCCGGTCCTGAACACAGTTTCAGTCTGGGATCACCCGTTTGGCCCCAATGGACAGGATCCCAACCAGCCTGCGACCTGGCTCCTCGTCTCGACGGAAGAGACCCAGTACAATGCGTCGTTGAAGCCGGTATGGCGGCAGCGCGGTCCACGGTATGATTGGAGCACGGGAGTCGCCTGGACAGCCACCTATTCCGCGGAAGGGCGCCTCGACAAGGAGATTGGTGAAGATGGCGTGGATGTTCGCTACGTCTACGACGCCATGGGGCGCGCCACTCGAAAGACGATCAAGGGCCAGGCGAATCCGAGCTACAATTCGATCACGCTTCCTGCGATTCCGGATCGGGCCTTTGACTTCACTTACGACGCCGCCAATCAGGTCGTGCAGGAAAAGATTTCAGGCGCTTCCGAATCGCTCGTCACCAACCATGTCTTCGACAAGGCTGGACGAAAAACACAGACCCGCGTGCCGGGTCCGTCAGGTCAACTGACGACGACATTCGGTTACTCGATGCTCGGCACCGGCGGCACACAGGTGACCGCCACGGCGCCCGACGGCGGCACGAGCATCCAGAAGACCTTCCGCGACGGCAGGAAATCCGCCGAGGAAGGCACGGCTCAGGTGAACCAGACATGAACGTACCAGATCGCCGCCGACGGACGTCTCACCACCACGATTGCCGAAGGCACGCGCTGGGGGTCAACAACCGCCGACTGGCTCGGGCGCACCGTGGTCTCGACGCATCCGACACAGGCAGGCGGCACGTACGTCGAAACGCAGGAGTACAACAGCGCCGGCCAGCTTGTTGCCTTTGGGAACAGTTTCCCCGGATCCCGACCGACGCGGTACGTCTACAATGCGCTCGGAGAAAGGATCCGCGAAGGAGTCGACATGGACAACAATGGAACGCTCGATCCAGCCTCCGCGGATCGTATCACCGATTCGGATACGACGATCGGCTTTGTGATGTCCGGCCAGTGGCCGAACCAGTTGCCATCTCGCTCGGAACGAATCACCCGGATTCACACCTATGGGGTCACGGGAAGCGGCGCTGCGACCCTCCTCAGGGACACCCGCCAGAAGCTGGGGTGGTGGCTTTGGAATGAGCATGAATGGTCAAACGCCTCGGGGGATGTCGGTTCGTCGGTGCGAACCAGTGTGCGCAATGGAACCTGCAAGGTGACAACCGTGACTGGCGCGCGGACCGAGGTTGCGGTCGAGGCCTCGGGGAAAACGCTGCGCACCGTTGCCGGGCCGGTCACGACGACGTTCCACTACGATGATTGCGACAGACTGATCACCCAGACCGATGCACGCAAGGGCGACACCGAATTCGTCTACCTTGCGAACAGTGCCATGCTGAGCGCGATGATCGATCCGGCCGATCTGGCCGCGAGCCGCATCACCGAAGTCTACCAGTACAATGCTGCGGGACGCCGCGTCGCCACCACCGATGCGAAGAACCAGACCCGGCGCGTCGAGTATGACCTGCATGGCCGGGTTGTGAGGGAATGGGGATCCGCATCGTACCCGGTCGAACGCAGCTACTGTTCGTGCGGAAAGATCGTTGAACTGCGCACCTACCGGGGAGGCACGGGCTGGAGCGGCGCCACTTGTCCAACCGCAACCACCGGCGCGTATGACCGGACGACTTGGACCTATGGATCGGCGACAGGGTTGCTTCTGGCCAAGACCGATGCTAACTCCATGAGCGTGACGTATGCGTATGACGCCGCCGGACGCATGAGCTCGCGCACCTGGGCGCGCGGGGTGGTGACGAACTATGCCTACGATCCCCCCACCGGACAGCTCCTGTCGACAACCTATTCGGACGGCACGCCGGCAGTCACCTACACCTACGACCGCCGCGGGCGCATCGCCACGGTTGTCGATGGCGTGGGCAGCCGCACGCTGAGTTACACAGCTTACGATCAACTCTCCAACGAGGCGCTGACCCTGACTGGATTCGGCACGGGATCGATCGCATACACCCATGATGTCTATGGCCGGCGGACGCAGAGCTCGCCGATAATGCAGCCAACCGGCTCAACTGCGTTCGGGCAAGGGGTGAACTACGCCTATGCAGCGGGAACCGGGCTCCTGTCCTCGGTCAGCGGACCGGCGACATTCACCTACTCGTATCTTGCGAATTCAGGGCTGCCGGCTTCGATCGGCGGAAGCGACACAAAGGAGCTTACTTGGGCGGCGCATCGCGATGATCTCGTGTCGTATGACAATCGGTACAGTGGCGGGAGTTTCAGCGCGCACCGCTTCGAGTACACCCGCGATGAGATTTCGCGCATTGCCACCGAAGCGCAGTACAAGGAGGACAGTCTGGTTTCCAGCATTCCCTTTGCGTACAATCCACGATCGGAACTGACATCCGGTCCGGGGAGCGTCGTGGGCTATGACGAACAAGGCAACCGCGTGACGGGAAATGGAGCCGCCTATCAGGCCAATGCGCTCAACCAGTACACGGCGGTCGGCGGCAGCGCGTGGACCCACGATGCCGACGGCAATCTCCTCAGCAATGGCACGCAGACCAATGTCTACGATGCTGAGAATCGGCTCGTTCAGGTGACAAAGGGCTCGATGATTCATAGCTTTGCCTACGACTATCGTCACCGGCTTGTGAAGCACTCGAGGAGTTGGCAGGGATCGAGCAATCCACCAGACACGTCGTGGCGACTCTATGACGGCGATCGCGCTGTCCTATGGTACGACTACGAGGGAGGCTACACAAGGACCGCGCAATACCTTTGGGGAAGGGACCTAGCCGGGCGGCACGCGAGCGGCGACGGCACGGGAGGATTGCTTGTGGTTTGGTCCAATGGAATCGGCTACCTGCCGCACTATGACGGACGTGGAAACATCTGGGGCTTCAGCGGCGGCTACAGCCGAAGCCTGAGCGCCTTCGGCGAGGTGGCATTCTATCCCAGTGGCCTGCCTGCCAACATGCCGATCGGTCTCCTCACCCACGCCCACGGAACCAAGGAGTACTTCTCGGACCTCGGGCTGTACAACTATGGCCGCCGGTTCTACGATCCGAAAAGCGGCCGCTTCATCGGCCGGGATCCGATTCAGGAAAACGGAGGATTGAATTTGTACGCATTCGTGAGAAACAATCCGGCGAACCGGTGGGACTATTTGGGGATGAAGTATGGCGACACATACATAGATGATGAAAGGATTCCGTTCGGATTCTATGATGTTGGCGATGGAATCCACGCATGTCCTTATGGATCTTCGTGGGATGGTCTCTATTCATGCCGCAAAGACGAATCTGCTCCTAAGGGTCCTCGTAGTGGAGCCGTCGAAATGCCAGTATTCAACGCAGACGGATCTCGCTTTAATAGATTTTCGTTGGATACTTCCGGCGCAGGACGCTTCAGGTTTCCCGACTCGGACATACAGTATGGACAGATTGATTTGTCGGGAGACGCAGGAGCAGGACCGACAAATGCTTCTCCAATTCCTCCTTGCGAACAAAACATTGGAGACGGGTTCTCAGTAAGCGGAAAATTGGGTGAGGCCACCCGCCTGACACATAGAGATTTCAACGATGCTTTGGCGCTTCTAAAGGACACGAAACCTGTTTACTTCGAAAGTGTTATCAGCAAGTTGATACTTTCGACCTATTCGGGTGCAACCGATGTGACCAAGAGTTATTCGGGTTATAGTAACGTAGTAGCAGGGACGGTATTTGTTAACTTGGATTCGACTGTAGCAGCACAAGAGTTCTCAGGTACGTCTGCCCAGTTCCTCGCAGTGGTAATACTTCATGAATCAACCCATGTTGCATTCTATCGAGAGGGTTTTAGAAACAATCCTGGTGCGAGCCCAGCGATGGAAGAGGCTTCGATTCGTTATTGGGTAGAGGATTGGGCCATTAGAAACGGGATACCTCAAACGGTGCCTGGAGGGCGCTCTGGCACTGGATTCTTCTGTAACAGGCCTCCTTTCACGCCGAATTTTTCGAACATCTACGACGGGGTCGTGAACGATGGCTACTCAACCGCGCCATTTGAGAATCCTTGAGCACTTCATGCAAACAAGTCCTAAATCTATGGTCGTCCAAGTGTTGGTCGCAGCGCTTCTTTTGGGTTGTACATCGCCCGGATTATTGACGAAGCCGGCTCCCTCCTTCGCCGCCAATAGGCGCTGGTCAGATGAAGCCGAAAAAATCGGCGTGACCGAGCACGAGATCGCCGAAGTTGTCCGCATTGCTACCGCACGTTATAAGCTTGTAGTTATTTGGGTCCAGAAGGCAGACTGTGGAGGAATTGCGGTCTACTTGGCGGACAAACCGAATAGGCCTCATGGTATCGTTGTTGTTTTCAGAAAAGTCGACGGGCATTGGCAGGAAGATTCGAAATCGAAAGACGAATGGATCGTCTGAGAGGCATTCCCTCGGGGTCGGTCCCGAATCGCGCTAAGCCGTAACGATGCAGTGGCAAAAGTGTCACCGATGGTGAAGTGATTGGGATTGAATGAAAAAGAACCAATCGAAAGGCAACGGCCCGCTCCACCAAACGGTGACAGAGGAAGTGAAGTTCGAGAGTGCCGGGCGGTCTATCAAAATCGAGTTCACCGACCAGCAGCTCAGTCCGCACGCGGGCACGGCAACGTTCTGGTCGTTCGTGCAATCGAGCGGATGGGCAGAGGTGCTGAAGCGTGCGCTTCCGCATCCGGAGCCCAGATCGAACAATTCCCTGACGCCGCTCAGCAAGGCACTTGGTTTTATGCAGGGGCTGTTGTGTGGAGCGAAGGTCAAACCAAAGGCGGTCAAACCAAAGGGGTCAGTCCGTACTTCTTGTATTGACAGGACGATTAGGAGTTGGGAGCAAGGGAGGTGGCAAGAGAAACGACGGTGGAGGTCAAGAGGGCGTGTTATCACGTGATCAGCAGGGGCAACTACCGTGGGTGGATATTCAGAGAGCGCGCTTTTTCACAGCACAGGTCTGCCGCAGTTTCCGCGTGATCCACCCGCACACTCGCAAGATTGATTGCGTGACACATCCACCTCATGGTTGCCATTCATCTTCACTTCCCTCTGCCGGTGAATGTTAGAAGTAAGGACTGACCCCGTTAGTACCCCTCCGCGACCCTCCTCAGGGACACCCGCCAGAAGCTGGGTTGGTGGCAGAAGCTGGAGTACGAATGGGCCGGCGCCTCGGGCGATGTTGGTGTCTCCGAGCGCCAGAGCAAACTCGACAATTCAGGCACGACAAAAGTGAGCACGACAACTGGGGCGCTCACCGAGATGAAGATCGAATCCGCGGGAAAGGTTCTGCGAACGATCAACGGGCCGATCACGACCACCTACCAGTACGACGACTGCGACAGACTGATCACCCAGACCGATGCACGCAAGGGCGACACCGAATTTGTCTACTTTGCGAATAGTGCCCTGCTGAGCGCGATGATCGATCCGGCCGATCTGGCCGCGAGCCGCATCACCGAGGTTTACCAGTACAATGCTGCGGGACGCCGCATCGCCACCACCGATGCGAAGAATCAGACGCGGCGCGTCGAGTATGACCTCCATGGCCGGGTTGTGAGGGAATGGGGATCGGCATCGTACCCGGTCGAACGCAGCTACTGTTCGTGCGGAAAGATCGTTGAACTGCGCAGCTACCGGGGAGGCACGGGCTGGAGCGGCGCCACCTGGCCCGCGGCGACCACCGGCGCGTATGACCGGACGACATGGACCTATGGATCGGCGACAGGGTTGCTTCTGGCTAAAACCGATGCTAATTCCATGAGCGTGACGTATGCGTATGACGCCGCCGGACGCATGAGCTCGCGCACCTGGGCGCGCGGGGTGGTTACGAACTATGGCTACGACCCGGCCACCGGACAGCTCCTGTCGACAACCTATTCGGACGGCACGCCGGCAGTCACCTACACCTACGACCGCCGCGGGCGCATCGCCACGGTGGTCGATGGCGTGGGCAGCCGGACGCTGACTTACACGGCTTACGATCAACTCTCCAACGAGGCGCTGATTCTGACCGGATTCGGCAGTGGATCGATCGCGTACACCCATGATGTTTATGGCCGGCGGACGCAGAGCTTGCCGATGATGCATCCAACCGGCTCAACTGCGTTTGGCCAAGGGGTGAACTATGGATACGCCGCTGGCACCGGCCTTTTGTCCTCGGTCAGCGGACCGGCGACATTCACCTACTCGTATCTGGCGAATTCAGGGCTGCCGGCTTCGATCGGCGGAAGCGACACAAAGGAACTTACTTGGGCGGCGCACCGCGATGATCTCGTGTCTTATGACAATCGGTACAGTGGCGGGAGTTTCAGCGCGCACCGCTTCGAGTACACCCGCGATGAGATTTCGCGCATCGTGATCGAAACGCAGTACAAGGAGGACAGTCTCTTTTCCGGCATTCCCTTCTCCTACAATCCACGATCGGAACTGACATCCGGACCGGGAAGCGTCGTGAGCTATGACGAACAAGGCAACCGCGTGACGGGAAATGGAGCCGCCTATCAGGCCAATGCGCTCAACCAGTACACAGCGGTCGGCGGCAGTACATGGACCCACGATGCCGACGGCAATCTCCTCAGCAATGGCACGCAGACCAATGTTTACGATGCGGAGAATCGGCTCGTTCAGGTGACAAAGGGTTCGATGGTCTACAGCTTTGCCTACGACTATCGGCACCGGCTCGTGAAGTACACCGGCTATTGGCAACCGTGGCCCGGTTACGGCTACAGCGTGGCAGGCACCTCATGGCGTCTGTACGATGGTGACCGTGTCGCTCTGCGGTACGACACCGTGGGAGGCTACACGCAGACCGCGCAGTACCTATGGGGCAGGGACCTCGCCGGACGGCATGCGAGCGGCGACGGCACGGGAGGATTGCTTGTGGTTTGGTCCAATGGAATCGGCTACCTGCCGCACTATGACGGACGTGGAAACATCTGGGGCTTCAGCGGCGGCTACAGCCGAAGCCTGAGCGCCTTCGGCGAGGTGGCATTTTATCCCAGTGGCCTTCCTGCCAACATGCCGATCGGCCTCCTCACCTACGCCCACGGAACCAAGGAATACTTTTCGGACCTCGGGCTGTACAACTATGGCCGCCGGTTCTACGACCCGAAAAGCGGCCGCTTCATTGGCCGGGATCCTATTCAGGAAAACGGCGGCATTAATTTGTACGCATTCGTGAGAAACAACCCGGCGAACCGGTGGGACTATTTGGGGATGAAGTATGGCGACACATATATAGATGACAAGAGGATTCCGTTTGGCCACTATGATGTTGGTGATGGAGCACACGCCTGTCCCTATGGATATGCTTGGGATGGTCTATATACATGTTACAAAGACGAATCTGCTCCTAAGGGTCCTCGTAGTGGAGCCGTCGAGATGCCAGTATTCGACGTTAATGAATCACGTATTCCTCCGCTAGATTCTGCCTTGGGATCGCGTTTATCCTTTCCAGGTCTTTCCCCTTCATTTGACTCAGGTCTCTCAATTCCAGATTGGGACGGCACCTTGCCTTCAAGGAGTCGTTCAGATGGAAAAGATCATGGCAATGATTGTGATGGCCTAATGCGTAAATATGGGAATCTCATTTCAGCCACTCCAGGACAAAGATTTTCAACCGCTCGGGAAGCGGCCCTCGCAATGGCCGTACAGCTTGTATTGCAATCGATTGACAAGCGGATCGAGTACTCCAGTGGCGTAATTGTCGAAGGCGTATTTGATGATCTTGCTCCCGGCAAGGGGATATCATACACATTTTCCCCTATCCATACGGATAAAAGTCACGATGGTGTCAATGCCACCAATGAGGCGATTTACAATAGGGCATGGAACTCCGGGGAAGGAATATATGGAGGCAGAGTCATTATTCATGGACACACTCATCCGATAGATGGTGGAGATCGATTTTCGCTATATGACTTGCAGATTTATCATAATACAATAGACGGACAATTTGTTGATTCTGGTGTATTTGGTGTATTGATTACACCAAATAAAGGTATTTTGTTTTATGATCCCAGATTAACTGTTGATAATGTTGAAAATAGGCGCGGAAGCGATGGATCGACTCTGGGCGAAAGTCCGTCGCCGACCGAATTAATTGGAATAATTGATTGTTTTGGGAAAAAATGAAACGGATCGTTCTAACTCTTGCCCTATTCCTTCAACCAATATGGCTGAAGGGTGTTATTTTACATGCTACTCCAGCTCCGTGTACGCCGGGAGGGATGATTGAAAGAATATTTAAGAAGACTTTCAGGGGGGATTTTCGAATATTGCTCTATGCGGAAGTTGGAGGGCGGGAGGTTTTTGCAATAGGGGTTGAGCGTGATGGGCGTATTTCTGGGTTGCGACGATTGCAGGCGGTGCAAACAGAGAAGGGAGTTGAGGAATATCCCGTTCGTACGTTGACGAATTGTGACCTTCCAACTTGGCTGGTGCCTAAACTGGAGGAAGTCATTGTTGATGCATTACGAAACGTAAGATTTCCGGAGAAGCGAGATTTGTCTACTGACAGTCCTGATGTTTATATAGTAGGGAGAGGTCGATATTTTGGCGAAATTTTGAATACCTATGGAGGCTCAGCAGGTCCAGCTGCATCTGTATGTCGACAATTGATCGACGTTGTTGCGGAAGATGCTGGCCGCAGTATCAGAATAGATAAGCTGGAGAAGTTTTTGCGGAGCTACGCGGGAGTTTCTAAGCTTAAGGATTAATTTTCCGTGTCACGAGTGGTATGATCCGGGGACATAGGTAACAAACTGTCCGGGGACATGGGTTACACTTTCAGGCTATGGCTTGGAACGAAGAAGCCCTCATGGAACAGAAGCATCGGTTTGGTTCTCCACGGAATCGTGTGGGTAGCGCCTGAGGGAAGAAGGGGCGCGAGGTCGAGCTTGCCGCAGAAAAAGAGGATGCGGGCGCGGTAGTTTTCGAAGCGGCGGAAGCCGCGGGCATCGGCCTTGATGGCTTGGATCTTGGAGTTGAAGCCCTCGGTGAGGGCATTGGTGATCGGGTGCTGGAAGTACGTCAGAAGATTCACCAGATGGCTTTGAGGGTGCGGGCCACGGCCATCACCTTCGGCAAACGGCTGCGCATGACGGTGCGGTACCACTTGGGAGAAGAAGCGTTCGCCGCTGGCCGCGTCCGACTGGCTCCAGAACTCCACCATCTGCCCTTGTACAACCAGCCCGGGAGGTCATTTCAGGTTCGAAGCTGGCCTGATGCTTCCGGCAGCTCGGCGAAGTCCGTTTGAGAGTCCTGATGCTTCTCCGGCGGGTCGGTGCCATGCAGCCACTTCAACCGCTGCGCCCGGCAGGCACTCCACAGGAAATCGCCTGGTGTCCCCGTCCAAGCACCAGATACCGAGTCTGCTTGAGAGTCCTGTCGCCGTTCGCGCCAGCTTGGCCGCCTCCTGCCGGCGGGTCTGGTCGACCGCCTCGTTGAGGTGCTTGGAGACGGAAACGGTCATGGACGATCGCAGCCTGCGGAGCGGCGATCCGGGTGGCAGCCGCAAAGTTCGCCCTATGTCCATGGCGGCGGCCTCCACTTTCAACCGCTGCGCCTCGGCAGGCACTTCCACAGGGCAATCGCCCGCTCGGTGTCCTGTCCAAGCACCACGTCCAGCACCCGCGACTGGCCGAGGTCGGTCATCAGCGAAACGTAACTTTGGCCTCGCAGAAAACTCTTCATCGAGGCCGACTCGACGGAGTCCTCCGTGTCTGTCGAGCCAGGCCCCGCTCCACGGCCCGCTCGATCAGCCGTTGACGCTTGTCCCAATGCAGTCGCAGCAAATCTGCGGCCCGCGTCAGCGACCGACAGGCCGCGATCACCGCCACCGCAAAGGCTTCAAAGTGGAACGTGAAGCGCGAGCCCGGCTCTGCCCACGGCACCGTCACCGTCTTCACCCCGTGCTCGGGCAGGCGCACCGCGGCACCCCCACAGCGCAGTTCCAGAAGGTACCGCATCACACCCAGGTGCCGCCACGTCCCTCCGGCAACCGGTCGCACACCGGGCACGGCTTCCCGCACTCGGGGCATGCCACCGGTGTCCGCTCCGGCCACGCCACGCAGATCGTGACCCGCTCCCGTTCCAGATCCTTTTCCACGTTCGTCACCCTCCAAGGCTTCTCGAGTTTCAGCAGCTGGCGGTAATGCTCGTTGACGGTTTCTTCCATCCTCACACATTAACCGCCCAGACCCTTTCCCACAACCAAACGTGAAGAACCATCGGTTTGTCAGTCTCGCGGCCACGGGCCGCTTCACGTTTACGGAATTGTGCGCGGACTTTCACGTCAGTCGGAAGACCGGCCACAAGTGGTGGAAGCGTGAGGTGGACCCCGGAAACTGGACAGGACGGATCGTTAACCGAAACTCGAAAAAAACGATCCACATTGGACAACGACGAAGTCACTTCCGTGGTGACGGCAATTATACTTCCCTGTTTGTTGCAGTAAGATTCGAGGGGAGTAGGGGAGTGAAGATCCCCCCAGTCTGCTCCTGAAAGAGATCCAAAAGGATCGGGGTGGAGAGGGTGGGGAGGCGGGTGTGCCCTGCCTCTCCCCACCTCTGAGGTTAATCCTGACGTTTCTTGGGCGTACGCTGGGTATCGCCGGTAAACTCAAGGATAGTGGCGTGATGGACTAGGCGGTCGACGGCGGCCATGGTGGTCATGGGATCCTTGAAGATCTGGTCCCACTGGGAGAAAACCAGATTCGAAGTGAAATCATTCCCACGGGGACGGCCCCTAACCTTTGAATCATTCCCACGGGGACGGCCCCTAACCTTTGTGGTATTCGAGATGACCTCGGATACTCCAAGAGGGGCACGGCCTATGCCGACTATGGCGACGCTACCAACCGCCAGTTTGCCTACAATGGACGCGGCGAATTGACCGCGGGGATCGGCTACCTCGGTACGAATGCGATGAGCCAAGCCGCTCCGCTGCCGGGTCTCCGCCATGAATACGCCTACGATTCCATCGGCAACCGGCAGTGGTCCAACAGCACCGGCGTGAGCGCGCTGCGCGACGATTACACGGCCAATGCGCTCAATCAGTCATTTCCACGGGGTCAGCCCCTAACGTTTGTGGTATTCGAGATGACCTCGAATACTCCAAGAGGGGCACGGCCTTTGCCGACTATGGCGACGCCACGTACCGCCAGTATGCCTACATTGGACGTGGCGAATTGACCGCGGGCATCGGCTACCTTAGCACCAATGTGACGAGCCAGGCCGTGCCGCTGCCGGGTCGCCGCCATGAATGCGCCTACGATTCCATCGCCAACCGGCAGTGGTCCAACAGCACAGGCGTGAGTGGGCTGCGCGACGAAGGAAATTCGAGAGGATTTTGCCGCCCCTTCAGGGCTCTCTGTTTTGGTTCACCTATGAACCCATGGCGAGCTATTCCCACGGGGGCGGCCCCTAACCTTTGTGGTGACCGAGAAGACGGGAACGCCCGAGGAGGGCACAGCCTGTGCCGACTATGGCGGCGCCACAAACCGCCAGTTTGCCTACAATGGGCGCGGCGAATTGACGGCGGGCATCCGCTGCCTTGGCGCGAATGTTACGAGCCAGGCCGGGTCGCTGGCATCGCACCGGCAATGGGAAATTTCACTCGGATCAGTGAGCGATTGCTGAGTGCATCGACAATTGAGAGCAGATTGTTCGATGCCGAGAGGGAGTTGGGCCAGCGGCGTCTTGTGACGTACGTCCCCTGGGCATGACGAAGTGCGCCCCTCCATTCTTTTATTGTAGAGGCTCAGCCAAAAGAGTCATTCCCATGGGGTCGGCTCCTAACCTTTGTGGTGTTCGAGATGTCTTAATGAATGCCGCAGGAGGGCGCTGCCTATGCGGACTATGGCGACGCCACGTATCGCCAGTATGCCGACAATGGACGTGGCGAATTGACCGCGGGGGTCGGATACCTCGGCACGAATGTGACGAGCAAGGCCGCGCCGCTGCCGGGTCGCCGCCATGAATACGCCTGCGATTCCATCGGCAACCGGCAGTGGTCCGACAGCACCGGCGTCAGCGGACTGCGCGACGACTATACTGCCAATGCGCTCAACCAGTACGTGGCGCGCGAAAACAACACGCTCTCCCTGTCTGGCACTGCTACGACCGATTCGGTCGTGGCGGTCAAGGGCCGCACGGTGACGGCTGGGCGGCAGGGGCGATTCTGGAGCGATGAGGTGACAGTCCCGAATGTCCTCGGTCCGTGGGCGGGTCCGCTTTCGGTCTACGCCACGAAGTCGGCGGCCGGGAGCAATGTGATGCGCATCGACTCGCGCGCGGCGCAGTTGCCCGCGGTCTCGCAGAGCTTCAGTCGCGACCTCGATGGCAACACGCTCTCGGATGAGATCTGGGACTACCAGTGGGATGCCGAGAACCGGCTTGTCCGCCTGGAAACAACGGTCGCAGCCAGAAGCGCAGGCTTCGCGCATCGCATCCTCAACTTTACGTATGACTACCTCGGACGTCGCGTGCAGAAGCAGGTGATGGACGGCGTCACCTCGACGGAACTGTCCTCCCAACGCTTCATCTACAACGGCTGGGACGTGATCGCGGAATATTCCGTGTCGGCGGGCACAACCCTCGACAAGCTCCAGCGCACGTATGCGTGGGGCATTGACCTTGCGTCATCGCTGACAAAGGCTGGCGGCGTGGGCGCCCTGCTGCAATTCGCGAACACGCCAACCGGCCAGACCTACCTGCCGACCTACGACGGCAACGGCAACGTGGCGTCATTGGTCAACCTTGGCACCGGAGCCCTCGCCGCGTCCTACGAATACACCCCCTTCGGCGAAATGCTCCGCTACGAGGTGCTGGATAACGCCGTCAGCACGTATGCGTTCAAGTTCTCGACCAGGTGGCGGGATGCGGAGACAGGCTGGTCATATTATGGGAGAAGGTACTATGATGCGAGGATGGGGCGGTTCGTCGGAAGGGATCCAATTGGGGAGGAAGGTGGGATCAATCTGTATGAGGTCAAACCAAAGGGGTCAGTCCGTACTTCTTGTATTGACAGGACGATTAGGAGTTGGGAGCAAGGGAGGTGGCAAGAGAATTGAGGATGGAGTTTAAGAGGACGTGTTATCACGTGATCAGCAGGGGCATCTACCGTGGGTGGATATTCAGGGAGCGCGCCTTTTCACAGCACAGGTCTGCCGCTGTTTCCGCGTGATCCACCCGCACACTCGCAAGATTGATTGCGTGACACATCCACCTCATGGTTGCCCTTCATCTTCACTTCCTTCTGCCGGTTAATGTTAGAAGTAAGGACTGACCCGTTAGTGCCCCTTCGACAAGGCTGGACGAAAAACACAGACCCGCGTGCCGGGTCCGTCAGGTCAACTGACGACGACGTTCGCTTACTCTATCCTTGGTGCTGGCGGCACACAGGTGACCGCCACGGCGCCCGACGGCGGAACCAGCATTCAGAAGACCTACCGCGACGGCAGGAAATCCGCCGAGGAAGGCACGGCTGAGGTGAACAAGACAGGACGTACCAGATCGGTGCCGACGGACGTCTCACTACAACCGTTGCCGAAGGCACGCGCTGGTCAACAACCGCCGACTGGCTCGGGCGCACCGTGGTCTCGACGCATCCGACACAGGCAGGCGGCACGTAGTCGAAACGCAGGAGTACAACAGCGCCGGCCAGCTTGTTGCCTTGGGAACAGTTTCCGGATCCCGACCGACGCGGTACGTCACAATGCGCTCGGAGAAAGGATCCGCAAGGAGTCGACATGGACAACAATGGAACGCTCGATCCAGCCTCCGCGGATCGTATCACCGATTCGGATACGACGATCGGCTTTGTGATGTCCGGCCAGTGGCCGAACCAGTTGCCATCTCGCTCGAACGAATCACCCGGATTCACACCTATGGGTCACGGGAAGCGGCGCTGCGACCCTCCTCAGGGACACCCGCCAGAAGCTGGGGTGGTGGCTTTGAATGAGCATGAATGGTCAAACGCCTCGGGGGATGTCGGTTCGTCGGTGGAACCGGTGTGCGCAATGGAACCTGCAAGGTGACAACCGTGACTGGCGCGCGGACCGAGGTTGCGGTCGAGGCCTCGGGGAAAACGCTGCGCACCGTTGCCGGGCCGGTCACGACGACGTTCCACCGATGATTGCGACAGACTGATCACCCAGACCGATGCACGCAAGGGCGACACCGGATTCGTCTACCTTGCGAACAGTGCCATGCTGAGCGCGATGATCGATCCGGCCGATCTGCCGCGAGCCGCATCACCGAAGTCTACCAGTACAATGCTGCGGGACGCCAGGCGCCACCACCGATGCGAAGAACCAGACCCGGCGCGTCGAGTATGACCTGCATGGCCGGGTTGTGAGGGAATGGGGATCCGCATCGTACCCGGTCGAACGCAGCTACTGTTCGTGCGGAAGATCGTTGAACTGCGCACCTACCGGGGAGGCACGGGCTGGGCAGCGCCACTTGTCCAACCGCAACCACCGGCGCGTATGACCGGACGACTTGGACCTATGGATCGGCGACAGGGTTGCTTCTGGCCAAGACCGATGCTAACTCCATGACGTGACGTATGCGTATGACGCCGCCGGACGCATGAGCTCGCGCACCGGCGCGCGGGTGGTGACGAACTATGCCTACGATCCCCCACCGGACAGCTCCTGTCGACAACCTATTCGGACGGCACGCCGGCAGTCACCTACACCTACGACCGCCGCGGGCGTCGCCATGGTTGTCGATGGCGTAGGCAGCCGCACGCTGAGTTACACAGCTTACGATCAACTCTCCAACGAGGCGCTGACTCTGATTGGATTCGGCACGGGGTCGATTGCATACACCCATGATGTCTATGGCCGGCTGACGCAGAGTTCGCCGATGATGCAGCCCACCGGCTCAACTGCGTTTGGCCAAGGGGTGAACTATGGATACGCCGCTGGCACCGGCCTTTTGTCCTCGGTCAGCGGACCGGCGACATTCACCTACTCGTACCTCGCGAATTCAGGGCTGCCTGCTTCGATCAATGACAATT
Organism: Opitutaceae bacterium; assembly: GCA_015075305.1. NCBI lineage: Bacteria > Pseudomonadati > Verrucomicrobiota > Opitutia > Opitutales > Opitutaceae > Opitutaceae bacterium. Next base: position 98,547 of record JABTUS010000007.1, read on the forward strand.
CCAGTCAATCAAAGGTACTCACCTGGGCGGCGCATCGCGATGATCTCGTGTCGTATGACAATCGGTACAGTGGCGGGAGTTTCAGCGCGCACCGCTTCGAGTACACCCGCGATGAGATTTCGCGCATTGCCACCGAAGCGCAGTACAAGGAGGACAGTCTGGTTTCCAGCATTCCCTTTGCGTACAATCCACGATCGGAACTGACATCCGGTCCGGGGCGTCGGGCTATGACGAACAAGGCAACCGCGTGACGGGAAATGGAGCCGCCTATCAGGCCAATGCGCTCAACCAGTACACGGCGGTCGGCGGCAGCGCGTGGACCCACGATGCCGGAAATCTATCAGCAATGGCACGCAGACCATGTCTACGATGCGGAGAATCGCCTCGTTCAAGTGACAAAGGTTCCGATGGTTCTGGCTTCGCCACCGACTACCGCCACCGGCCTTGAGCACCGGCTATTGGCAGCCGTGGGGCGGTTACGGGCTACAGCCGGCAGGCACCATGGCGTCTGTGCGATGGCGACCGTGTCGCTTTGCGGTACGACACCGTGGGAGGCTACACGCAGACCGCGCAATACCTATGGGCGGGACTCGCCGGGCGGCATGCGAGCGGCGACGGCACCGGAGGATTGCTCGTGGTGGGTCAATGGAATCGGCTACCTGCGCACCATGACGGACGCGGAAACATCTGGGCTTCAGCGGCGGCTACAGCCGAAGCCTGAGCGCCTTCGGCGAGGTGGCATTCTATCCAGTGGCCTGCCCGCCAGCATGCCGATTGGCCTCCTCACCTACGCCCACGGAACCAAGGAATACTTTTCGGATCTTGGGCTGTACAACTATGGCCGCCGATTCTGACCCAAAACCAGCCGTCATCGGCTGGACCAGATCAGGAAAACGGCGGCTTGAATTTGTATGCCTTCGTGAGAAACAACCCGGCGAATTTGTGGGATTATCTGGGGATGATTGAAGATGGGATGTGTTGGTCAGTCTTCACTGCTAGCAGTGCCATGCGGATCAACACTCGATACGGGTATGACGATGGATCCGGTTTTGTGACTTCTCACGGAGGCCGATATTTTGAAAGGCGGATGGGACAATGCTGTGAAGCTTGAACTTTTGTTGTAGAGCTCTGATGGCGACCTCCCTCAGTTGAAATCAACTCGACGGTGTTTGAGCCTCCACGAAACAATGCCGGATCAACATTTCTGGATACATGGGGGTGGCGGGTTCCTCAAAACAAGAGAGCAGAGGAGGCACCACTCGATTTGATGAAGAAAACTCTGTGGAACTGAAGCAGGTCGAGCACTTGTGGAGGCTCTACAGAACGGTAGTCACTGTTCGCGAGGTGGCGTCAGACCAGCTCTTCGAATTCCAAGCAGCGACAGCCATGACTGCAGGGACATCGAATGAAGCGACAGGAGTAATCTATTGTTTCCGTAACTATCAGATCTCGCAAACACATTAGCGAACTCGGTTCAATTACGGTGGTTCGACTGTTGACTTGAGCTTCGACGCTAATCCACGAGACTTTGCACTCAATAATCCGGCTCCTCCAGGCCGTTCCAGCGGGTCAAACTGGGCGATCTGAAGAAGCATTGGTGCGGCAGCTGACAGATCGAGCGCTTCGAGCAATCTTCCAAACTCGGCTCCAGACAGGTTCAAAACTATCTCGGCACAGTGCCGAATCACGGACGAACTTGGCGACCGGAAAGCCACCAATGATTACAGAAGAGCACCAGTTGATCTGTCGCAGCTAGATGCGGCTTCGTCGGAACTCAACGGTTGGGACTGCGCTAAATGAACTCCAACGTGCTCAGAGCTGTTTGGATTGCGGTCGTCTGTTGTGCAGCCTGAGGGCGGACAGCATCAGAATCGAAAGACCTCGAAGTGAAGCTGCAGATGAATGGTCTTAGCACTCGCCGGAAAGCGGCGCTCGAATGGTGGCAAAACGGGCGACAGGTTTCCCCGAGTTCCGTGTCGCCCCAGGCCGGAATTGATGAGGATCGTTTTCGAAGATAAGGCGATAATACGTGCTCATGAAGATGGAAAGACGTGGTTTGCGGCGCACCGTGATCGTCCGACCTACTGGGAAGTCAGCATGCCAACGCGCGCGATTACTCGCTACGTCGCTGTTGGTGCCTGAAGCGCGGTGTGGGAAGTGAGATTCGTCTATCCTGCGACTCTGCGTCATTCCCATCGTCGGCCCATACATACGATGCGCCGTTTCGCTCGACAGTATTGCAGGAAGGCACGGCTACGGATTATGGCGACGCCACCAACCGACAGTTTCCTACAATGGACGCGAATTGACTCGCACGGCACCTTGGCACGAATTGACAGCCAGGCCGCCTCGCCAGTGCCGCCAAGAATACTACGATTCCATCGGCAACCGGCAGGTCCAACAGCACCGAGTCAGCGGGCTGCGCGACGAGGCAAACTCGAGGAGAAATGTACCGCCTTCAGGGCTCTCTTTTCGGTTCACCGTGACCATGCCAGGCTGGGGATATGGCACCTGCCCGATTTCCGACTCGTCGCTCACCTCGAACCATCGCTCGCCATCTGTAGGGATGTATCGCCCCGTGGTGAAGGCATTCAGTACTGTCTACAATGGCCGCGGGGAATTGACCGCGGGCATCGGCTACCTCGGCACCAATGTGACAAGCCAGGCCGTTCCGCTGCCGGGTCGACGCCATGAATACGCCTACGATTCCATCGGCAACCGTCAGTGGTCCAACAGCACCGGCGTTAGCGGGCTGCGTGACGAAGCAAACTCGAGAGAATTGTGCCGCCCCTTCAGGGCTCTCTGTGTTCGGTTCACCCGTGAACCCATGGCGTCGCCATGGGCTGGGGATATGGCGCCCCTTTGGGGCTCCCAATTCCGACTCAGTCGCTCACCTCGAACCCATCGCTTCGCCATCTGCAGGAGATGTATCGCCCCGTTGGGGCTGAGGCATGTCAGTGCAACTTGAGGTCACATTGTGCGATGCCGATGGGGAATTGAACCGGCGGCGTCTTGTGGGTGAAAATTTTTGGGGCTTTCCTTACTTATGACATTGCATGATTGAGTGAAGTGAAAATGAGTTTGAGGCAGGAGGAGGGTGTGTCAGGTGATCGATCGGGCGAATGTAGGACTGGAGGAGGGGCGCTGGACCCTGTGCTGCGAAGAAGCGCTGGTGCCAGGAACATGCTTGGTCGATCATGGAAGCCGGTGTCACCTGATGGTGGACATGCGAGCGAGATTCCCCAGGCCAACGATGCAATTGTTGCTGCACTTTGCTTCATTTCAGCGTTCGTTTTCTCAACTAGGTCTTGCAGTAAGGACTGACCCCGGTGCCTCGCGCTGACCCCGGTGCCTCGCGCCGGGCTCGATCGGATCCGAGGTGGAACGAAGCTCACGGCGGCAGCTTCATCCAGCCGACTCTCGGCCGCCCACTGAGCCAAGTGCTCCTGGCCTGTCTTGCGATTCAGAATGTTAACGGGCTGATGTCGTTTTAGCGTCTTTAGGGTCTAGCTTGAATTTAGAACTCCTGAGTTCTAACCTCCTGTTCATGAATTACGCCGTTTCCACTCCCGCGCAGCTGCGAACCGTGTTGCGTGCGCTGCGCGACTCCCGAGGCCTGAGTCAGGCACAGCTCGGCGACCGCATTGGGGTAAGCCAGCGTCGGATTGCCACCATCGAGGCTTCGCCCGGCCGGGCCAGTTTTGACCAGCTTTCACGGATTGTTGCAGCGCTCGGGGGGCGATTGGCCATCAACGATCTTCCCGCCAAAGCCAACTCCGTCGACCGCAGGCAAACGACCCAAGCGATGCGTTCGGAAAAGGGGGACTGGTAGCATGGCGGCCTCTTCCGCTCTCACGGTTTGGATGAATGGACTGCGAGTGGGAACGTGGTCCATCGTCAGGCACGTTCACGTTTTGGAGTACGACACTGCGTGGCTCGGATCGCCGGCCGGCCGGCCTCTGTCGTTGTCACTGCCGTTTACACCGCGCAATGAGCCGATTCGCGGAGCGAAGGTGGAGCACTATTTCGACAATCTGCTGCCTGACGCTGCCTCCATCCGCGGCCGGATCCGCTCGAAATTCGGCACGAGGTCCACCGACGCCTTCGATCTTCTCAGGGAAATCGGCCGCGATTGTGTCGGGGCCGTTCAACTATTGTCTGACGGCGAAACACCGTCCGGTTTCGACCGTATCGACGCCGAGCCGCTCAGCGAGCGCCGCGTCGAGGAACTGATTGCCGGCGGTCTCTCGCCAGCGCGGGTCATGGGGCAGGATGGCGAGACTGACTTTCGAATATCCATCGCCGGCGCACAGGAGAAAACAGCGCTCCTCTTTCACAAAGGCAGGTGGTGCCGGCCTCGCGGTGCAACTCCGACCACGCACATCTTGAAGCTGCCACTTGGACTTGTCGGTCATTTGCAAATGGACATGCAGGGATCGGTGGAGAACGAATGGCTCTGCTCCCGTCTGATGCAGCGCATGGGTCTGAACACCGCGCGATGCGAGATCGTGGAGTTCGGCATGCGGAAAGTCCTCGCCGTTGAGCGGTTTGATCGGCGCTTCCAACGTTCAGATTGGATTGCGCGTCTTCCCCAGGAGGATTTTTGCCAGGCTCTCGGGCTGCCGGGCACGATGAAATATGAGGGCGATGGCGGTCCGGGCATGAGGGATATCCTGCGGGTGCTCGATGCCAGTTTGGCTCCCTTCGAAGACAAGCGTGCCTTCCTTAAAGCTCAGATGGTTTTCTGGCTGCTCGCAGCAACCGACGGCCACGCGAAGAATTTTTCCATTTTTATCGAGCGAGGCGGCGGCCATCGGCTGACTCCTTTCTACGACGTACTTTCTGCCTGGCCAATCATTGGCCGGGGCCCGAATCACCTCGATTGGCGCAAGGCCAAACTTGCCATGGCGGTGCGCGGCAAAAGTGTGCATTGGAAAATGAGCGAAATTGGAATGCGGAGTTGGGACGCAACCGCTCGGCTCGCCGGCCTGGGAAGAAGTGCGGAACTGTTCGCGGAGATTGCCGCTGCCGCGCCCATCGCAGTAGAAGAGGTCGACCGCGAGATTGAGTCCGGATTTCCCGCTCAGATCCGCGACAAGATCTTCGAGGGATTTCTGAAGGCAGTCCGCGCTCTATGAAAAGTAGTCGGCGTCCAAAGCCGGACTCGTGCGTGGGGCCGAAACTCCGCATCCAGATCGAAGGGCACGCATCGATCTCCTCAAAATGGGTTCAACTTTATTTTGATTGCACCAACAACTTTGTCTTACGCGCAGGCACTCACTTTACCCGCTGATTTATATCGGCTCGATGACCTTGTTTTCCTCGTCTCGGACTTTGGTATTTGCGTTGGATAGAACGGTTTGGCGACCATCTGACGCATCCGGAAATCCTCCTTTCCAGCCGTGGGATTGGACATGTAGACGGTTCGCTTCGCACCTGCTCTCCGGCTCGATCGCGATACGTTTGGACGGGGAGCTGCTTTCAGCAGCGGCTTGGAAAGTTGGCGTCCCCACGGGGATTGGTTGGCCCAATGGGCCAATCGCTGTGCGATCCACGCCGAGCGTGGACCCATCTCCGCTGCGCTTCGTCGAACCCGGGTTCTCATCCCCGTGTGTGGAGAAATGAAATGGCCCGGTATCGTGATTTGACGATATCCGGGCCATCAAAGTGGCGTCCCCACGGGGATTGGCTCGGCAGCCTCGGGGCTTCGCCCTCCGCCTTCGGCGGCCCGTTCCGGCGCTGCGCGCCTCCACAAACCCCGCCGGGGTTCGAAGTCTGCTGCGCAGACCGCCAACCAAACAAAAAGCCGCTGCTTTTCAGCAGCGGCTTGGAAAGTTGGCGTCCCCACGGGGATTCGAACCCCGGTCACGGTGACCCGCCTTCATGGTCAATGACTTGTGTTGCGGTTCAATGAGTTCTGAAACCTGCGACAACAAAAAATGTCTGCGTCATTGTCACCTACATTGTCACATCGCCATGGCCTCGCTCCGCAAAAAACCCAACTCCCGCTACTGGATCGCCTGCTTCACGGATGGTGACGGCATCCAGCGTCAGCGTTCCACCCAAACCTCCGACCGCACGACCGCCCAAAGCATGGCCCAGAAGTTCGAGGCGGCCTACGCGATGAAGCTCACCGAAGCCCAGGCGCGGAAAGTGGTCTCCGACATCTACGAGGGCCTGCACGGTGAGCAGCTCTACCACGCCACGACCAAGAAATTCCTGAACGACTGGCTCGCCGGCAAGCAGGTCGAAATGAGCCCCGGTTCCTACAAGCGCTACAAAAACGCGGTGGACAAGCTCCTCGCGTTTCTGGGGGAGCGGGCGGAGCGCGATATCGCCTATGTCCACAAACGCGACATCGCCGCCTTGCGCGACAAAACCGCCACCGAGTTGTCGCCGGCCACGGCCAACACCGACTTGAAGATCCTGCGGGTGGCGTTCCGGCAGGCCGTGGTGGATGGCATGCGGCTGGACAATCCCGCCTCCGCCGTCAGCACGCTCGACGACCGGCGCGAGCCCGACGCCCCGGCCCGGCGGCCGTTCGATGAAGCCGAACTCCGCACGCTCCTGTCGGTCGCCAAGGGCGAGTGGCGGGGCATGGTGCTCGGCGGCCTCTACACCGGCCAGCGCATCGGCGACCTGGCCTCCCTCACCCGCCGCAAGGTCGATCTCGCCGAGGAGTTGATCAAGTTCCGGTCCCAGAAAACGGGCCGGGACATGGTCATCCCGATTGCGCGGCCGCTGCTCGACTATCTCAAAAAGCATGTCCCCGAGGAACCGGACGGCCCGATCTTCCCGAAGGCCCACGCGGAGAGAATCGAGGCCGATGGGGAATCGCGCCGGCTGTCGAAGCAGTTCCATGAACTCTTGGTCACCGCGGGTCTCGCGGAGGCGCGCTCCAAAGACAAAAACAGCGGGCGCGGTCACTCCGTCCGGCGCACGGTGAGCGAGTTGTCGTTTCACAGTCTCCGGCACAACACCACGTCGTGGCTCAAACGTGCCGGCGTGCCGGAATCGGTGGTGCGAGACATCATCGGCCACGAGTCCGAATTGGTCAGCCGCGAATACACCCACATGGACGACGAGACCAAACGGAAGGCCATTCTCAAGCTCCCAACCCTCGCTTGAGCTCAAAATTTCTGTAAGAAAAACATCCCCGTTTTTCTTACAGAAAATCTGCGCATTTTGCCTGATAAACGGCCAAACATGAGCCAATAACTAAGTTTTTCCCATGGATCAGGGCTCCACCCTGAACCCGAATGGCTTTGGCGTCGCAGCCCGCCTGAAAACTCACTGTCGCAACACGGGAGCCAGGTAGTCTCGGACCGCGACGACCACTTCAGCGAAGTGCCCAGGAAGGCCCGTGAGACCGTTGCGGCGAATGAACGCGGCCCATTGGGTCTGCTTGGTCGCGTCGTTGGCGAACGCATCGCTCAACGGGTCCGGCCACACGGGCAGCGGCGTCTGCCGGCGGGCGAAGGTAGCCTCGATTGCCCGGCGGAGCGTAGGGCCATCGAGTTGGAAGCGGCGCGTGAGAAACCATACGTCGTGAAAGTCCTTCATCCGCGTGTTGGCGATGCCAAGCTTCGCCATCGCCTCGAATTTCTCCGCCACAACCGTGTAAACGGGATACGTGCGCACCTGCGGTGCCGGAAAATCCAGCAGCGTAGGAAAATTCGCCGACTCCGGTGCGGGCGTGACCGCATCGCCGACCCCGACATCGATTTGGACAGGCACCTCCGCCGGTCCGAGTTTGGCCATGATCCGGACGCGGACACCGCCATAGGTATTGTCCTCCCGGATTTCCTCGGCGCGAACGGAAGCGGGATCGAACACCAGGCCGTCATCGACCACCGGCAGCGTCACCACCTCCTGAAACAGTTTTTGGAGGTCCTCTTTCTCCGAGGGACCGAAGCCCAGCAAATCGAGGTCTCGCGTCGGGCGATGCGTCTTCTCGTCCCAGACGACGAACAGCATCGCTCCCTTCAGCAAGAAGCGGTCGGCGTAGGCGGACTGGCTGAGTCGGAACAGCAGCCGCTCGATGCCGTAGCGCAGAAGCAGCAGGTTGAAATCGTCGCCGCGCCGGGCGGCTTCGTTCTGCAATCGCGCCTTTACCGATGCTGCCAGATTTTTCGGCGCGGCACTCATGTCAGCATCTCCAGATAAGGCTGCATGATTCGGCTGACGCGGCACACCGCCGCCGCCGCCGCGAGATCCTTCATGGAGAATTTCTTTCCCCGCCAGCCTTCCCGCAGCGCTTCGACCGCAACATCGAGGCCGTATTTTTGCCGATACTTGAAACAGTCGGCCACCGTCTTCGCAGGTGAGTAAACCCGCACGGTTCCCCCGGTCAGGGTGTGTTCTTCGATCCCAAAGGTGTAGGCCGAACCGGAAAATTGGCAGAAGCGCAGCGGCAGGCTCATGCCACGCGGACGATTGCTGCCACGGGGCAGCGCGAGCCACACCTGATGCGGCGATTGCGTCCCGATCCCGTGGAATTGCAGCGCGGAGACCAGGCAGACGACCCCACGCGGCACCCGCTTGGCCGCTTCCACCAGAGATTGGTTTTGGTCGCCGTCGAAGCCCGCCGAGGCGTAGAGCCCACGTCCAAGCTGGCGGACTTGCTCCTGGCTCACCAGACGACGCAGATACTCGCGAGGGTAGCCGGCCACGACCATGTCGCGCGCGCGAAACACCCCCAGACGGCTGGCGTGGTCGCCGGCAGCCTTGAGGAGGGTCATGGTGTTACGTTCTATTTTCACTTCCTCACTTATGGTGTGAATACGTAACAATGACTCAAGGCGAAAACCCTGCCATGAGGATACGAGGGCTCTAAGGGAGGATTTGTCCATAAACGACTTCAGGCCAATTCGTTGAGATAGCCCATCAGGCTGTCGTAGCTGATCAGCCGGATGCCCCGAAGCGCACCCCGCTTGCGGAGGACGACGCTTTTGACGGGCGGGGTTCCGTCGTTGGCCGGGCCGGGGATTGTCAGCTCGTTGAGGGTGCTCCGGGATAGTCCCGTGAACCGGCATCGACTACCGGGAGCCGGCAGACGGAGCCATTCCGGTTTCGGCGATTCGCCAGTCATGGCAGCGCTGGGGGAAGGAAGGGTCGCGTTCATGATTCTTTGTTTCGGTTGAGATTGAGTTGGGTTCAGACGCTCACCGTCTGGGTGGCCTCATGACGGAGTTCCATGCGCATGGCCGCACGCGCCTGCACGTCGCCCGCGAGCTGTTCGATTATCACGTCATGAAACCGGTTCGCACGGTGATGCACGGGGAAGCCGAACTCGGTCTTCTCCGTGCGCCATTCCACCGATGCGACCATGCGCTGATCATGGTGATCGAGGAGGCGAACGCCGCCGCCTTCGAAGGCCGGCGCCTGATTCAGGAACGCCTCGACCGCCTCCGGCGCCGAGTCGGTTCGATAGCCAGGAAGGAAAAGCCCGGCGCGGTTCTGCCGATAGATTTGATAACGTGCCACCGTCGCTTCCGCGTCGGGGCCGGTGATGAATGATGTCGTGTGGTTCGTTTTCATGGATGAGTTGGGTTTCGCTGCATCCATCTCTGCGCCACCCGGCGTCATCCTCAATCGAGCGGCCCTGCCGAAATCGCGGGGCGAATCCTACACCGGATTCGGTAGGCCCCGAGCATCGGGCGAAGCCTGCCAATCCATCACCGTGGAGTCATGCGACTCCCCACAAACCGAGCGATGCCTGCGGACCCAAAGCGGCCGGGACCGGCCGACCGTCAGGCGAGGTCACTGCGGACTTCAGCTCCGCGAGCCACGCTGACCGTGTGGCTCGTCCTCGTCGGCGTGAGTCATCACCGCCGGCAGTGTCGTGAAATGTCGTCGCCCCGGACCGGGCGAGACCGTTGCGGAATTTCTCTGGCTTCATTCTCCCACGCATCGATCCGGTGGCGGCACGGAGCACCTCGGCAGCGCTGCATGCGGTCATGGCTGCGAGCGGTCCGCGTTCTTCCGGGCAACGCCGCCAAGGCGGCACGTTCCTTTTTCCGGGATCGTTTTCGCTCTCTCTGGCGGCCCCTCCGGCCGGCACGCCGCTGCGCGGACGGGGAACGTTTGGTTCCCCCTTGAAAGGAATCCTCCCAACCGCCCCCTCGTCCCGGCCGGCACCCCCGCCTTGGGGCGAGAGAGCAACTCCGCTCCCTCACAATCAAAAAAGGAACTATATGCCCTCCAAGACCGCTCAACCCGCCTCGTCAGCCAAGCCCACCACCAGCGCCAAGCTGCCGGTGAAAACCTTCCGCCTCGGCCGCATCAAAGCCGCCGTGTGGGAGAACGAAGCCGATCAGAAGAAATTCTACAACGTGACCTTCGCCCGGACCTACGTGGACGACGCCAAGAACTATCACGACACCGACAGCTTCGGCCGTGATGACCTCCCGCTCGTCGCCAAGCTGGCCGACCAAGCCCACACGTTCATCTTCGACCGCCTCGCGGAACTGAAGTCCGAACAGAGCGAGTGACCCTCGCCACCACGGCGGCCGGTAACCCCGGCCGCCTTTTTTGTGTCCTACGGCGCCGTGCCCAATCACCGAACCGACGCTCGCTTCGCTCGAATCTTCTAGCGACTGCCAGCCGCTGGTTTCGCCATTTTACACCCGGTCAAGGTAGTATCGCTGCGCGATCTCCACCTCGCGGAATCACTCCGCTTCCCCCTCGTTGGTCCTGCTGCGCAGGACACGGCCTCGGCGCTCCGTCACCGCTTTGACTTTCGGGTGTGGGGCGAAAATCGCCAATCGGCAGTAGGCGATAAGGTCACGAGACGTGACGTACGCCCCACGGGCCGAACGGCATGAAACCATGTCCTGTGAAAATCCGTTCGGGGAAACGATCTACTCCTACTCCCGCGCCCAAGCCATCGAGGACGGCGTCCTCGTTGACCTGAGCCAGGCCGACTCCATCCGCCAACACTGGAAATACCCCTTCGCCTGCACGTCGGCGGTGTGGGCCATCATCGAGGAGGCGTTGCAACAGCCCGGCCAGGATGTCTCCGGCATCTGCCATGACATCTCCACTATGGCCAAGCTCGCCATCCGCAGCGCGACGGACCCGGAGTTGGTCCGGTTCAGCGTCATCATCACCGGGCGGACGCATGCCCTGAAACTGCACATCGGCCCGGGCGACACCACGGCCCCGGTCCTCACTCTCATGCTTCCTTACGAGGACTGAACGAAGGGGCTTCGGCCCCTTTTTTGCGCCTTCGTAAGCTCACGCGCTCGCGCGCTCCGTCGGTGCAACTTTCGCCGCACCTGCGGTCGCCAGAAGACGGCGCTGGAATCCGGGATACTGAATCTGCTGCGCCGACACCCAGATATACCCATGCTGGAGTGCGTGCAGCATGAGCTGCCCTTTGTGGTGCAGCTTCAATTTCGCCATGATCGCCTTCCGGTGCGTGTTCACCGTGTAAGGCGAAAGCCCGAGCCGGTCCGCCGCCTGTTGGTCATCGGAGCCGTCGCCGATGACTGAGAGCACCATCTGTTCTTTTTCTGTGAGCGCATCGAGTGTGATATTCTTCGGTCGCTTCAGATTCGGCAGCATCGTCGGACTCACGTAGAGCCGCCGCTGGATGACCTGTTGCAACGCGGTGGGCAGGTTCTCCAGGCCCTCCGCGTGGCCGTCGTAAAGACCATCGTAGCGGATGCTGCGCAACAGATCGAAGGTGCGGGCGTCCTTGCGCGACGTGAGCACGAGGATTGGCAGCGCCGTTTCGATGAACGGCTCCAGGTGCTCCAATCCGTCCATGTCGTCGATCTTCACGCCGGTGATGAACAGGTCCGGCACCCGTGCCTGAATGGAATCGAGCGCGTCAAACCCGAGCTGAAACACCTGCACGTCCGCGTTCCGCCAGAGATCCTTGATGTGGCGGCTGATCAAATCCCCGTAAAGTCTATCGCCCTTCAGAACCACGATGCGTGGCGTGGCGGTTTTGGGCAGCATGGCTATGAGGCGGCAGGGTTCAGGTGCAGTTTCATTCCATCCGAATGCGGCAGCAGACGGCCTGAGCCGTCGCCCCCGCGCAGTAACTCGCGAGCGAGCGCGTTCCGAACCAGAAGCTCGGCGGCATCACGCATCGGCCTGGCCCCAAGCCGCTCGTGATACCCGCGACTAACGACAATTCCTTGCACGGATGGTTCCGAGGAAACCCGATAGCCCAGCCCGGCCAACGTCCGACACTCCTTTTCCACCAGTCCGGCGGCGATGGCGCACTGCGCCTCGTAGTCGAGTTTGTTGAACACGACCGTCAGCGTGATGCGGGCGAAGATTTCCGGCCGCAGTTCCCGCTGCGCATCCTGCCGCACGAGGCGCTCCATCGTCTCATACTTCGATTTGCGGAGCGTCATGATGCGCTGCGCACCAATGTTGCTCGTGAGCACCACATACCACGCCGAGAAATCCAGCACACGGTTGCGGCCCGTCGTCAGCCGGGCGGCATCGAGTAACTGAAGGAGCACGTCCAAGACCTGCGGATGCGCCTTCTCGATTTCATCGAAGAGCAGCGTGCCGCAGCCGGCGCACGCATCAAACCCCTCCGCGATCCGACCCGGCTCATCGGCGGTCCCGAGCAACAACCCGAGGCGATCCGCCGTCTGATACTCCGACATGTCGAGACGGACGACGCGATCCGGGCCAAGCAGGTCTTCCGTGAAGCGGATCGTCAGCTCCGTCTTGCCGACGCCGGTCGGGCCGAGAAATAGGAAGCTCGCCTTCGGCCGGCCAGGAACGGTGAGGCCAAGCTCACCGTGCTGCAGCCGCTCGGCGACCAAATCGATAGCCACATCCTGTCCCGTGAGCACCGCCTTGAGGCGATCCGGCAATGTCCGGAGTTTTTCGAGGTGTTCGGCGGCGATGCTCATGACGCGCCCTCACCATTTCGCTTCCGTGGCGGCCGTGGCGTTCGCCACCACCGGTTCCGACGCGGCAGGCGGCACCCCGGAACGGAGCCGGCCGTGCTCGGCTTCGAGTTGCTCGCGGAGCTTCGCCGCCTCCGTGCTCTGGCGCACCAGTTGCGCATACTGAGCCTGCATTCGACGCTCGGTTTCGGCCATCGAGGACTGCATCGCACGCAGCTCCCCCGTGATGGCCTTTTGCGTGGCGAGTTCCGCCGCGAGTTCGGCGTCGCCGGAAAGCGGAGCATGGCTCGCCGGGGCATAGCCCGTGCGCGGCACAGTCCCCATGTCTTCCGTGGCGTTTGCCGGGACGATGGTGCGGCGATAGACGGCGTGCGCTTCATGGCGAATCGAGGGATTCGCCGCCTCGCGATAACCGCGCACATCGTAACGCGTCTCGACCGCTTTGGTCGGAACGACGGCAGCCACGGGCACGACCGGGGGCGGCTGGATCGCGACGGGCTGCTTGGTCGCGCAACCGGCGAGGAGAACCGCGGGGAGAATATACCAGAGGGTTCGCATAGTTATCCTTGTGATGGGTGTTGAGGAGCTGGCCGAGGAGCCACGGGTTCAGGTGGCGCGGGCTGAGGGGATTTCACCCCCGCCACGCTCGCCTTCTGCGGATCGACCGACTCGAGAACGTAAACGTAGAATTCCTTACCGGCCGCCACGCGGACGAAGTAGCCGTTTTCCTCAATGTCCTTCAGCGTGCGCTTCGCGTAGAGATCGAACACGTCACCCACGCCTTCGCGCACACCGTTGGAGACCGAGCCGGTGATGGTCGTCCCGAGGGCGGTCTGCGTCCGGTCCTGCGTGCCCCGCGCGAAACCGCTCAGCGCGGCGGACGCCAGCACCTTCAATTCCTGCAAGTCATCCGTCGCCATCAGACGGCCTTTGATGCCGCCGGACCCATCGGTTATTCCGTAGCCGTCAATGTCGTGTTCGTATTCGCGATCCAATGCCACGCCGTTGAACGCCAGCTCGCGGCCATCCTGCCAGACGAAACGCCAGGTGCCGGACGCGTTCACGCGGTCGCGCAGCCGACCCGCGCGCGCCGTGCCATGCACGAGCGTATTGGCCGGAATGACCTTCTTGCCGTTCTGCCAAACGTCCTCGAGCAGCACCGCGATGACCGGCGTCTCCAGATTCGCGCTGTCGATCGTGTTCACGAGTTTGCACTTCAAGAGCGTGCCAAACGGCATGAACTTCTCTGGCGGGGGCGGAACCGCGCGCTCCGACCGAACCGGCGGCGCTTCATACGAGGCAAGCAATGAGGCGTAGCGAATCTTGCGCGGTTTTGGCTCTGCGGCCGGCGTCGCCGTGTGAGGTTTCTGGCTCCCCGCAACCGTGGCCCCGGGTGACGCCGGACGAAAGGGCACGATACCGCCGGCCGTGGCGGGCTCGCCTGCCGGAGCGACCTCTGACGGACGCGCTTGCTGCGGCAGCCCGTTTTCGAGGCCTTGATCCAAGGGCACCCGCACCTGACCGAGTTCGACCTTCTTCGTGCTCTGCGCGGCGAGCTTCGCAGCCTCGCGTTCCTGCGATTGCTGGCGACCGTAAATCGCCAGACCGGAAAACAGCACGACGACGAACACGATGAACAACCCGAACTTGCTCTTGAAGAAATTGCCGATGTTACGCGGGTTCATGACTTCGGTGCCTCCGTTGCTGCCGGTGCCGTGGGCTCCGTTGTCGCGACGGCCTCACGTCGCGAGGTGTTGACCAGAATGGTGAACGCATTGTCCGCGCTGAGATCGTTGCGCGTGCCGTCCGGCATGCCGACGACGGCGAACTCCGCGTCGGCGCTCTCGCCAGGGGCGAGACTGCGCGGACCGTTGGCGATGGACTGCTCGAATTTCTCATTGGCGACCCGGGCCGCAAACGTGCTCGGGGCGAGATCGAGCGTTCGGTCCGTGGTGTTCTTCAGCCGCAGCAAGAAAACCACGGCGTCCTCCTTGGAGAAGCGATAGACCTCCTGCACGGTCACCTCCACGCCGGGCAATTCGATCTTTCGATTTTGTGCCCGGAGCGTGACGCCCTCGACTGCCTTCGGCAGCGACTTCGCCAACACCGGATAGGCCCGCGCCCGATCCAGCAGGCTGAGTCCGATGCGGGGCGAGAACTTCACGGGCTCCGGTGGGGTCTCCACTCGGACCGCCGCCATCTGCGCCGCAGGCTGGAAAATCACGCTCGCGGTGGAGTCTGCCGCCACCGTGCGAAGGTTGAGCACGTAGGCAGAGCCCTCGTAAATTGCGGTCAGTCTCGCGGCGGCGTCCGGCTGGAGACTGCGGACGAGGATGAAGTTCGATCCCGGCGCATGGGAGACATGGAAGCGCAGCGGCGTCCCTTCCTCAACCTCCACCGATTGCTTACCACCCTCGATTAACATGTCCGCTCCCGCCACGGCGGTGATCGGACCGGGGAACATAACGGTGGTGACCTCGCGGGACACCGGCAGGTCCACCGCCTGCTTCGGATCAAGCCGGGCCTCGCGAATCGTTTGCGCCGCGAGCGCCGAGGCGAGGCCGATGAAGAGTGAGAGGGATTTCAGCATGGCGCGTCCTCACGTTTTGATGGGTTCCACCTGGAACGCGGCGACCGCGGTCGGAAACCGCCCGTTGCGGGTCAGGTCTGGGTTGACCAGGAACTTGAATTTCACCCGGTAGCGGAGCACCTCCGTGATCGGGGCGCCCTGATATGAGCCGACTCGGATCAACTGCACGTCGGCCGACGTGTAGAAGGCGTTGTCGCGCGTGCTCAGAATCTCCGGCACGCCGACCTCCACTTTTTGGTGGAGGGATTTGGCTTCGAACTCGGGTTTGGTCCGGTTGAGCGATGCCTGTGCAGTCTGGGCCGCTTCGCGGAGGAAGAGTTGCTTGAACAATTCGGGATTGTCCAAGCCCGCCGGGTTGCGTTCGAAGAGCGCCTTGCACGCGAGCTTCGTCTGCATCGCATGCAGGTCTTTTGCCTGCTGAATGTCCACCACCGGGGACACGTAATAGGTGCCGAGGCTGTCGATCATCACGACCTCGCGCTTGCGGGTCAGTTGCTCGACCAGTTGATGGCGGTCCCACACCGCCCAGACCCACGCCAGGACGGCGACGAGGAACCAGATCAACGACTGACGACGCTGCCGGTCAAAAATCGCCAGCAGCGATGATTTCGGTTTCCCGAACTGCGGCGCAATGCGGGAAGCGGGCGCGGAAGCGGTTTCGGCGTTGGCGACCATGGTGATTACCTCCGGGGTGGGTTTGTCCTCGCAGGCGTCACGTTCTTGAGCGGACGCTCAGCCTCTGGGCCAACCGGCTCGTCGCGGCGCAAGCCGTCGAGTAGCACATCGGCGACCTTCTTCTGTGCGACTGCGATACGCCGCATCGAATTGATCGAGTCTTTCGAGGAAGCGGCAATTCTTTGGCTAGGATTTGGCATGGGAATCGATATCGATGGCTGCTTGGTTGGGATCTTCGTTGTGAGGTTGACGCCCGAATCCGCTACGGCCGGCCCGTCTACGATTGGCTTCGGCCGAGAACTGCTCAGCGAAATTCTCTGTGGCTTGGGCGTGCTGCCTTTGAGCAGAGGCGGTCTCTTCTGCGGCTGCCGCATGGCGCCGCATGAAGGAGCCCGCGTAGAAGCCCGACAGCCCGCCGACCGCAGTTCCGGTGACTCGGGGCGAGCCTCCACCCCGGACCGTGGACTCGGTTCCGGCAGCAGCAACTCCGCCTGCCGCCGCCGCGATCACTCCGCCCGCACCAGCTCCACCGGTTGCGGCAGCGACGGCCGCTCCGACACCGCCCGTGAAAGCAGCTTGCGCCACGCCACCGACGCTCTGGGCGAACGCCACTGCCGGGTTGGCACCCATCAGCAGAATCTTTGTGCTGATCCATGGGGCGAGTGCGGAGCTGAGGATCATCCACGATCCGATCAGCAACACCGTCAGGGCAGGCGCGGCGATTGGTGCTCCCACGACGAACACCGGAACAAGACTGGCCGTTGCGGCTGCTTCGAGCATCGCATTCGTGACCACCGCCGCGATTACCCAACCGAATGGCCAGCAGACCAAGGCCACCAGTCCGACGACATACTTCTGAGCGACGCCCGCCATCGGCTTGAGCATGAAAAAGGAGAGGAAGATCGGGCTCAACGCCCACCCTGCGGTGAGCAGGACTCCACCGACCAGTTTCACGACATACTGAACGCCCCAGGACATCCACCCGAACAGCCAGAGCAAAGCGTAGCAGATCGCGGTTCCGATGGATTTGGTCCCCCAGATGATGTCCCACATGCTGGAATCCGGTTCCGTCGCTTTGGTCCCAGCGATGAACGTGACAAAGCGCTCATCCACGGCAGTAGGGTCCACTCCCATCATGGCCCCAAAGGCGAAGATGATGTCACTGAGCCGCATGAGCCACTCCCTGATAAAGAGCGTGCTAACGCCGATCAGGAACACTTTGGCCAGAAGCCAAATGAACTCCCCGGCATCCGGGCGGCCCCTCACGGTGCTGAAAACCAGACCAATCGCCACGATAGCGCTGCCGATATAGGCGCATCCGCCCCACAACGACGACAAGCCGTCGAAGTATGAAGGGGGAAGGATGGTCGCCAGCATCATCATGGTATCAAGGCTCAGGGATTCTGCTTCTTTTCAGGGACGGGGACCGCCTGCGGTGTCGTTTTGGGATCAGGCTCGTTGAGCTTGAAGAATTCCGGCGATTTGAACGCCTTCGGAAGGGCGTTCATTTCCTTGCGAGCTGCCTCGGCACGTGCCTTGGCCTCGGCGTCCTCGCGTGCCCGCCGCGCTTCCGCTTCCCGGTCCACGCATCCTCCAGCGAACATCAACGTCATCAGCAAAACTCCGGTGATCGTAGGTGCTTTCATAGGTGCATTTTGACCGAATTTTCCCGAGGCGGTTCGCCGTCAGCGTGTGAAAGGTTTTTCAATAACGTATTGGAGCATAGTCTCGTAACGGGGCTTGAACGCAGCCGATAGCTTCCGGGCTTCCTGCTGGGCAAGCCGCCGCCGGGCCTCGGCATCGGCTTCGGTCTGGGCATTGGTCATGGCCGTGGACTCGGCCGCCTTGACCTGCACCTGGGCTGCACTCAAGGCGACCTCAGCATCGACTGCGGTAAGCTGGCCATACTGGGCGTTGAGCACCGCCTCCAACTTCTTCTGCTCAGCCTCCGTTTCGGCCGCCCGGAGAGCTTCGCTGGTTTGGGCGATGGCCCGCTTCAAGTCCTCGCGCCTCGTGTAAACGTCGTTCTGCACCGCTTTGAACTCGTCCACGGTGACCGCCATGTCGTGGGCTTCTTTGTAAACGGTCGGGTCACGCTCGACCACAGCGCCGTCGAAATCGCGGAAGTCGGACCGGACTTCGCGGAAGATGCCGCCCCGGGTGTCGCCAAATAGGCCCCGGCCATCGACACGAGCGATGCCCTGCGCCCAGGTCTTAACCTGTGTCGGGAGGCTCAGGTCGGCACGGAACTCCGCGAAGCCTACGAGATCCTTCACGTTGGCCATGTCACCCATGCGTTTGAGCTGGGTTTCGAACTGCTGAATCTGCCGAATCTGATTGGTGATTTGGGAGGCCTGATTCGACAACTGCTCCACCAGCGCAGCGTAATTCACGGCGCTTTGCTGGAGGTTCGCGGCATCGATTACCGCCCATTGCGCGAGGCCTGAACTCGCGCCCATCGTCAGCACCGAGACCAAAAGGAGCGTCGTTTTCATGAACCGGTTTCCTCCTTCGGCATGACCACGCGAATGACTCGCTTGGTCGGCTCGCGCCGAACCCCGTCGCGATCCGTTTGGGGCACGTCGATTTCGTAATAGGTTTCCTCGTAGCCGTCGTCGAGCGACGGGCGTTGGTTGTCCCGGGCGATCCAATATTGCTGCTTCACAGCGTTCGACTGGCCCTTTTCGTAGCCGGCCAGATACGCCTCCCGCTGGGCCTTGTTATTGAAGTAGTTGATGGTTTCGCCCACCACGAAGCCCGCCGCCGCACCGACGGCGGCGTTCTTGGCTTTGCCGTCGCCCTCCCGGGCGCCGATGTAAGCCCCGCCCGCGGTTGTGGCGGCGGTCGTGGCAAAGTTGCGCGTGCGCCCGGCCGAGTCGGCGCTTGCGGTAGCACAGCCCGGCATGAAGAGGACAACCACCACCATGAACAGCAGGCCGACCAGATACGGCTGCGAGAACGAGAGACTGTCCAGGAATCGTTGCATGGGTAGCCTTGGGTTGAGGATCAGGATTCGTTGATTGTGAGTTTGAGTTCATGACGTTGCGCGTGGCCCTGACGCTGGCCCTCGCGCGCACACAGCCGGTCAATCGCATGGGCGATGAAAACGCCTGCCTCCAACCGCCCTTCGAGAAATTCAACAATGTCCGCCTTCATCCGCAGGCGGTCGGAAGGCGGGAGCAGATGGGTTTCGAGGACCGCCTCGACCTCGGCGACCTCACGCTCGTCCAACGGATCGCGACCGTCCCGTTCCTCAATGCGCTCCGTGTAGGGCGCGAGGCGTTCGAACAAGCGGTCTTCCTCGACCATCTCATATCCCGCGTGAAGCAGATCGAACCCGGAGCGGCTGACCATGACCTCGGTTGGCTCACCGGACCGCACCATGGCCGCAGCTTCTCCCGTTGCCGTCTCCCGCTCCATGAGCCGGAAGATCAGAGCCCCATCTTCAAAGGCGGCCTCGATATGCCGGTGACGGTTCACGCGCTGAGATTCCGAACCCGGCGAGCCGGTCTCGGCTTTGCGGGTGACCTGCACATCGGGAAGCTGCACCAGCACGCGCGGCAGCGGAACGACCTCTCCGGCGGTGCCGCGATGCTCGTCCCGGTAGCTGCGTCCCGCTACCACCATGCGCTGAGCCTCGCGTTGGATTTCCTCGTTGGTCTTCATGGCGTCAGGCGTTGGCTATGATGGCGTCCACCACGTTGCCGTTTCCGCGCAGTGCCTTTTCGCGCTGATCGAAATGCGCGCCCGAACTCGACGCGCAGTAGAGCATTTCGCGAGAGGCGACGTTGCGCATGGTCACGATCAATGGACGGCGCTCGTCCGTGTGGTAGTAGGTGAACTGCGAATACTTCGTCCCAACCAGCTTCTCCGGTTCGGGGTGACTCATGACGGCATCCTTCGCCGCATCCGGGATCGGAAAATCCCGGCTCAGGTCCTCGATGTCGGACCGGTCACTCTGACGGAGCAGGAACAGGATGCGGCTGTTGCCCAGGACCGCGCCACGGATGTCGGACGCTTTGAACTGCTCGTAGTTCTGCACGGTCGCGACGTTCCAAACATTGTATTTGCGGAGCTGCTGGTAGGACTCGCGCAGCACTTTCTTGCCGGACGGCACGAGCGAGAAGCGCGCAACTTCCTCAAAGATGTTCCGCTTCCGCAGCGCGCGTGGCAGCCGCATCATGTGCGACCGGGTATAATTCGCGATCAGGAAGGCCGCCGCCGCTTTGAGTTCCTCTGCCGACTCCGGGATGTAGCCCAGTTCAAAGTGCGCGATCTTGCCCGTGAGCGACACATTCGAAACGCCATCGAAGAGTTCACCGTAGCTGCCACCCGATGACCACGGCTCAAGGAGCGTGGCGAGGTAACGCATTTCCTCGGCGTGCGGCCCGGAGGCCTCGGCGGAAAGCAATTCCTGCAACTGGCCATGTTGCGGCATTTCGGCCGGCGTGAGCCGGGCGAACACGAGGTCGCGGATTTGTTGCGCGCCAGCACCGTCCTTCGCGAAACGGACCACGTCGCCTTCGTCGGCTGAAGCCGCAAAGGCCGACGCTTCATCTCCCCGACGTTGCTCCCATTCGGCAAACTCGAGGAACGCATCGAGCCCGGTCGCCTGCGGCCCCATCCGGGTGCGACGATACAGGTCAAGGGCGTAGGCCCGCCGCGCCATGGCCGTCGTTTCCTCGGGGTGACGATTGAAATACCACCGCGCGAAATCCTCGTAGAGGCGGCCAATGGCGTTCGCCAGGAGCGCCTGCCGGAGCTTGTTGCGGTCTTCGTCTTTCGACTGACCGACCATGAGCATCGGGAGCGCCGCCGCCGCGCTGAGGTGCAACCCGGACAGCGGCAGGCCTCGCGTGTCGAGGTAGTTCATGGTCAGCTTGCCGTTCGCCTGGACGATGATCGGCTCCGCCGCCGGATCGACGGTCTTCGCGTAGGTGGTGTAAGACTCACCTTCCTCCACGATCATCGTGTAGGCGTAGAACGGTTCCGTCTGGGTCAGAATATCGATGACGTTGACGCTCTTGCCAGAACCCGTGGTCCCGATGACGACCGCGTTTTGCGGCGTCTGGTTGTTGCCCTCGCCGAAAAACGTCCGTCCCCCGACGAGATTTCCGTTGGGCCCCTCAAAAAGGAACTCCGCCTGATCGAGGTGGCCCACCGGCGTTGACGAGAAGGGCAGGATGTTCGCGACGAGCGCGTCGTCGTAGTCATGCCAGAGCGAGTCGTAGCGGCTGAACGACCAGCCGGGCCACGTGCAGTAAAAGAAATTTCGCGCGGAGGGTTCGAGGGCGGGCTCATAAGCCTGCGCCCGCTCCATGCTGCCGACCGCGGCCTTGAGCGCGGTCAGCTTTGCCCGCAGGTCTTCCCGGTTCCGATCCCATGCGCGGATGATATACTGGATGCGGTAGGGTGAGCTGTCGCCGTTGCTGTAGCGGGCGATCTTCGCGGCCTTCGTCCGCATCGCCGCGAGGAGCTTCACCTTCTTCAGGCTCTCATAGTCGCCTTCGACGCGGTTCAGCTCCTTCTGCTCTTTCTCGATCAGCTCTTCCACATCGACCGACTCGATGTTGACGGTGATGGCGTAGTCCCGGAAGCCGAGCTTCGTCAGGAGGTAGGCGAGGCTCGGGCGGGTCCGCTTCGGCAGCGACTTGAGCACCAGCATCCCGTGGTAGCAGCCATCGAGATAAAAACCGGTGTCGGGCTTCTCCAACGGGCGGCCTTCGCCGAGCCAGCAGTTTTCCTGAATGGATTTCTGGGGATCGAAGAACTCCAGCGGATCGGTGACTTTCTGCTCCGGCAGCGACGGATTGAGGAACTCCAGGTAATGCAGGAAGTGATCGGCATCGGTCATCGGCCGCACCTGACCGCCGCTCCCGCCAAAGAGCGCCTGCAGGAACTGCCCGATTTGGTTGAACTGCTCGGCATAGGTGCCAAGCAGCGCCTCCCGGGGCAGTCGGCCGGCATTCTTGCCGAGCACCGCCGCATCGACCGGCGTCGTGAAATACAGGCGGAGACGCTCCCGCCGAAGTGCCCCAGATTCGACCATGCGCCAGTAGCGCACGAACCGCTCGTTGCGCTGGCGCTTGCTCCATTCGTTGTTCGCGAGCGTGGCCGTGTCTTCCCGGTAGCGCTGGAGCGGCTTCCGGAAGTCGGAATCGTTCGTCCACTGCACCTGCATCCGCCAACCGGGTTTCAGCACCGAGAGCAGCGCGACCAGGTCGGACTCGAATGCGTTGTGATGGACCGGATCGGCATGTTCCAAATCGGGGGCAATGACCTCAAATCCACGCGCGATGAAACCGCCGCGATGGAGGCCTTCGAAGACAATCATGTCTTCGCCAAAGTAGCCGTCTGCGGGTTCGGTTCTCATGCGACTTCCTCCCCTCGTTCTGCCAACGCTTCTTCCAGCATGTCCTCCGTGACCGTGAGTTGCTCCTGCAACCGATCATAGTCGGCGCGCGCCACCACGGGTTGCCCACGCTTCTTCTGTTCGGCTTCCTTGTGGCCGGTCATCTCCCCAACCGGGCGAGCGTTCGCGCCGAAATGACGGGCCGTTCCGAGACTCGCGCGGTGTGAGCGCACCGCCGGCTCGGGCGCGTCCGCCTCAGGGGCCAGCGGCGACCCAGCGGCGGCGAAGGGGTTCGCCGGCCGCCGGGCGCGCGGGCCGAATTGGAAGGAGAGCAGACCTGACTCGACCAACGCGGATTCGAAGAAATCGGTATCGTAGTGCTCCGGCTTGTTGTTTTTCAGCGTGAACACATACGTGACCGACAGCGCGCAGAGCACGACGCCCACCAGCAGGCACAACAGCAGCGACACCCCAAAGATCCCCCAGAGGAAGATCACCATCAGGATCGTCGCGCCGCCGGAGCCCAGTAGATACCAACCGGAATTCCCGGTCATGCCGAGGAACTCGCCGGAGGACTGTGCGCCCTGATTGGCGTCGTGCTCGTTGAGATGCGTCGAGTGCATGGGACGCGGAACCGGTTTCGATCAGGGCGAGAAGGTGCCGACGTTGGAGGCTTCGATCCCCATGTTGCTCCACATCGTCCGCACGATGGCGAAGGCGAGCCCGCTCACCATGGCGCCCGCGAAGGCCCATTTCGCGATGGACTGCCGGCCCATCATCATGGCGACACCGGCTGCCACGATGCCGACCGCGGCGAACGTCCCGCTCAGATACATGATGATCGCGTTGCCCGCCTCCGTGGCGGTGCGCAGATCGACCGCTTGCGCGTGGGCGAGCGTCGGCCAGGCCAGCATGGCCCCGAACCACACCGCAAGTTTCTGCAACGAGCTGACCGGCGCGTGCGGCCGGCTTTCCGAATACAGGTGCAGCGCCCTCATCATCATCGCCACACCGAGACTGAACGCCACATAGGGCGTTAGGTGGACCAAGGTTGTCATGTTGCTCTCCGTTTTTAGATGCCGGCGCTTGTGGGGGCCGAATCCCGCGAAGTTCACCCGGCACTCAATGCGTGACGGGAAACCCCATGGGCAAAGAAACAAAATCCCTTCCCGCCTATCGCAATGCGGCGGTCATACCGAGATTTCGGTAGGCCCAACTGTGGAACCGAAACCGAGTTTATTCCCAGCAGGACGGGGTGACAACGACCCCTCTCCATGCAGGGTTCTCTGTTATTCAGGAACCGTGGGCTACCAGCGCCGCCTTAACCACAGCTTTCACGTTGCCCAAACAACATGAGCCCTGTGGATTGCGAATTTCACAGGCGCAAAGACCGGCCTTCATTTCGCTGGCGATGCGCTCAACAACGGTGGACTTCCCCGAGGCCGCAATTTCCTCCCGCACCATCGCCGGCGTAAAGCCGAAGCAGTAACACACAGGGGCGTTCTCCGCGTCCTTCTGAGTTATGGGCCGCCGCACGTTAGCTTTCGTCAAAGTAAGCCCGCCGACTGAAAAATAAACGACCTGGCACTCCGGCGTTCCGCAAAAATAGAACGCCCCATGATTTACCGCCGTAAGAAACTCCGGGCGGACCTGATGTTTGAGGGTGAGCGTGGAAACGGTCCGGCCCGGACGTTTGCACTGTGGGCAGAACGCCTTGGTCTTAGCTTGAGGGGCTCCCTCCGTCGCTGAAGCGCTCTTTTCGGGTGAACAACAATCGGACATTGCTGGAATGAGTTATTTGAGCGGCTCGGCTTTGAATCCCGTGCCGTCGATATGGGCGATCAGCGTTGCTTGCGAGACCACGGCGGCGTCGTAAGTGATTTCGGCTTCCTTGGTGGCGTAGCGCACCGCAGCGGAGCGAACCCCCGCGACCCGCTGCAATGTGCCCTCAATCCCGACCGCACATGCCGCACAATCCATACTTGGAATTCGCACCCGGAGCACCGACCCACCTGCTGTGGTGGTCGAAGCGGGACGCGCTCGATCAGCTACGCTACGCGCCGCTTCGGGGAATAGCGCGACTCCGGCGACGACAAGCGTGCAAAAGCTCAGAAGCACCAACGGCCAGCGCTTCGCCGGTAGCCTCGCACACGCAGCGTCAGCGGCGCATTGCAGCCGTCGAGCGCGGATGGCCAGAAACCATGCGACTATCAGCAATCCCACCGTGACTCCCAGGAAAATGGGGCGTGAAGCCGCAAACCAACCCGCGGCGGCAAAACTCCCAAGCCCTAAAGCGACGGCGGCCAGCGGACCAATGCAACACAACGAAGCGGCCAGAGCGGACAGGAGCCCGCCTGCCAGAATCCACGATTGCTTTGCCGATTTCATGAACGCAGCTTACACTCTATACCATAGTATAAGGTCAACCCACACCATCATGACCATCGGAGAACTTGCCAAACAGGCGGGAGTGAACGTCCAGACGGTGAGGTATTACGAACGCGTAAAGCTGTTCCCCGCAACCCACCGGTGGCCAGGGTCCGGTTACCGTGACTTTGACGACGACGCGTTGCGGCGCCTCCGCTTCATCCTATCAGTCAAGGAACTCGGCTTCACCCTCCGCGAGATCAAGGAGTTGATCGACCTGCAAATTCTTCCCGGCGAATCGTGCGCCGAAGTGAAACAACTGCTCGAATCAAAACGGGACGAAATCGACCGACGAATGAAGGAAATGAAGCGGTTGCGTCGCAATTTGGATGAACTTGTCGACGCGTGCCAGGCGCGTAGCACAGATGCGACCTGCCCCGCACTCTGGGCAATGATGACTCGCGCGGAAAAAGCACCGAAGCGCTGAAATCAACCAACCGTGTCCAATCCCTCCCACCCACGGGTGAGAACGCCCGGCCGTTATCGATCCAGATCTAACTCGATTTGTCCGCGTCGATTTCTCTCCATGCAGGTGAGCGGTTTGGTAAACCGAATTTCGACGGCGAACGTATCGGCTTCGTGCTCACGATCCGCTTGCAGCTCCGGTTGCGCGCGCACGCGCGCCAAGGTGTGTTCCTCAATCGCCAAGAACAGAGGCGCGAGGTTGTGGCCGCGCACGACCACCAACCAATCGCCGACCTCGATCTTGATCGTGTCCGGCTCCGCGTAATCCCAGCGCGCCTCGACATAGTGCATCCACGGCAGATTCCGGCGCTGATCCTTGCCATCGTCGAACGTGACGTGGCTCGGGTTCGCGCCCGCATCGAAATACAGCTTCGGTTTTCTGAGCGGAGCGCGTTCCATCACGCCTTCCTCCCTTCACCCTGAGCCGTTGCGAGCCCGCGCAGCTTCCTGACGGCGCTGTGCCAGGCTTCCCGCACGCCAGCCCGCAGACCGCGTGTGGCCCTCGGGGCAAGTCGCTCATCGAGCGTGAGCCGATGCCGGGCCATGAACTCCGTGGCCAATTCGCGGCCCGGATCGGGCCGCGCGAGCCGGCTCAGGATTTCCGCCTTGTTGGAAAGATAGATGGCATGAGCGCCACGATAGCGGGTGTTGCCGACGTAGAATTGGCGACGGGCCAGCGCCCGCATGGCGACCTCGCCCAAGACCAGCAGCGATTCCTCCGACGTGCTGCCCTGCGAACGGTAGGACGTAAGCGCGTGACCGTAGGTCCACGCGGCAAACGTGCGAGGCAGCTCCCGCCCATCGGTGAACACGATGCGATCCGCTTTCGGATCGACCTGCGCCACCTCCTTGAAATCGCCGTTCGCGAATCCCGCATCGTCTTCCCGCCCGCGAATCAAGAGCCGGTCGCCCACGGACACGGCGAGCGATTGCGCCCGGCCCACTTCGAACGCCGCCCGTTGCTTGCGGGTGATCTTCGCCTCTCGACCCTTGGGACCGCGCACCCGCAGACCATCGGGCAGGACGGCGATGACCTCAGCCGCGACGCCTCGCTTGAAAAAGCGCGTATCCCGCGCGAACAGCAACCGGTCGCCGGGGCGGTATTGGTCCCAATGGATCTTCTGCTCCTCCGTCCACGTGAGCGGTTTCACGGCCTCGCGCGTGACCTCGGCTTCGCCCAGCAGGCCCGCCTGTCGGAGCGCGGGCCGCACCTGCGCATTGAAGCGCTCGATTTCCTCCCAGAACGGAATCACCACGAGCGTTTCGATCCCACGCATCCGATTGCCCACATAGTGCTCCGCCGCCTGGGCAAACATGGCGTTGTCGTCCGCCGCCTCACGGATCAAACCGCGCCGGTCGGCAAAGCCGAAGGCCTCGGCGACGGCTCCGGTGGCGAGCAGACGGCTGAAGCGCCGGTCCGCCTCGTTGCGCTGGCGTAGGACTTCGGCGAGTCGAACGACCGGCGTTCCGGAATGCCGGATGACGTTTCGGAGCGCGTCGCCCCGCTGCACGCTGTAATGCTGCTTCGTATCCCCCACGAGGAGCAGTCGCGCGCGGACCTCGGTCGCGATCCGCGTGACCTGATCCAATTGCTGCGTCGAAAGGAGCCCGGCTTCGTCGATCAACACGACCCGGCCGGCCGCCTGCGCCTGCATCGTTTCGCTGACGAGGAAGCGTTGCACCGTATCCGCCTGTTCCAGGCCACTGGCCAGCATGGCATCCCGCGCCCGGGTGGTCGGGGCGAGCGGAAGGAACCGAGTGCCGCCGGCCCCGAGGTGTGCGCGTTCGATGGCGGTCAACACGGTCGTCTTGCCCGTGCCGGCGTCGCCGATCAGGACGCTCAGAAAGTCCCGGCTTTCGAGCAGCGCGGTCGCGGCCGAACGCTGGCCGGCGGTCAGTTCTGGCGGAAGCTGCGTCGGATCGCCCAAAGGGAAGCGTTGGTTGCGGCCGACGCGCACGCGCTGCACCGCCGCGTCCTCTTCGCGCCGGATTGGCCGCAGGCTCATCTCGCCGTCCTTACGAATCGCATCCGGGTGGACTTCGAGCGCCTCGCGCAGTTCGCGCCAGCGGTAGAAATCCGGGTGCAGTTCGAGCGCGGCGTTCAGCACCTCACCCTCGCGGACGACACTGCTGCGCTCGTAAACATGGCGCAGCGCCGCTTCGAGAACCGAACGTGTGTTGCCGTGCGACCATTGCATGCGCGGTGCTTGTTGGCGTGCGGCGCGGACAAGACCGTCGAGCGCGCGTGCTTCGTCGGCGTTCAACTCCGCGCGTTGCTTCGCTCGCACGGCCGGGGTGGAGATTTCCGTGAGTTTATCCTCGCGCGATTCGCGGACGAGAATCTCGACCTCCCGCTTCGTGGGCTTGCGCCCCTTGTTCGCCGCGAACTCCTCCGCCAGGCGTTGCACCTGCCGGGTGCGCTTCGAGAAGCGCTCGCGCAGGTGCTCGACCCCGCGCACGGCAAAGCCCTTCGAGTTCATTTCATACGGTTCGTAGCCCAGCGACCGCAGCCGCGAGGCTAGCTCGCGATACATGACCTGCCGCAGATACGCCGAGGCGCGCAGCATCTCGACCGGTTGTAGCGCGAGCCATTCGTTGCGCGCGGCGTCCCACGTCGCATTCGCGAGCACCGCATGCCCATGCAACTGCGGATCGAGGTCGCGACTCGCATCATGGAAAAACAACGCCCCGACGAAATTTCCCGTGAGACGGAAGGCTTCCGTTCCGGCCGCTTCGCCGCGACGCTCACGCACCGCCGCGAAGCGCTCCATTTCGGCGAGCGCCGTTTTCACGGATTCCACGAACGCTTCGCGGACCCTCTCATCGCCCCCGACCATCGCCAGCACACTCACGTCCTTCGGCGCGGAGAGTTGCACATCGAAGAACGCGACCCGGTTGGCCTGATCCCGTGCGGTGAGTGCTTCGCCGGTCCCCGGGTGCCGATTCTGCCGCAAGGCCTCGAATGATTTGTCGGTGACCGGTCCCGTCAGTCCGAGCGCTCGGGCACCTTCGCCGATCCACTCGCCGCGCACCTCCTTTTCGCCTTCCGACCAGTAATCGTTCTTCCGCAGGTGATGCGAAAGGTAAGTGGCTCCGTTCCGAATGACTCCCACGGTGATCATGCCATCATCACGCCCGAACAAGCCGTCCACCTCAACGGAGCGCCCCTCCCGATTCCGGGGTAGCGGGCCTACCGGTCGCACGGTAGTCCTCCGCTTCGTGGGCGGACATCAGCGGCTACGATGAGCTGGGAAGGTCGGCGAAAATCCCCCACGCTTGTTTGGCCACAGACGCAATACCCTAACGAGTTCGTTGGGATCGGGCCATCGAGCTTTCACAGATCGGCCAAACGCGCGCGGGACCGGCCGAACTACCCTTTTTTCGGTAGGGTCGCTGCCTCGCGGATTCGGCGAAAGCGCGCTTCGTTCTCCGCACGATCGGTGATGAAAACGCTCCCGGCACCTCACGTTTTGATGCGCCAATGGCTGCACGATCCGCAAGCCATCACGGTAGCTGCGTTCGCAGTTTCCGCCCTGTTTCTGGGCATCGCAGGATGGCTGATTCAGCGGAATCTTCGCCACAACGAGCCGGGGCTGCGCCTCCCGCTGGCGCTCCCTTTTGCCCTCGCGATCTCCGCCTCCGGTCTGTTCGGGGCAATCCGGTTGCCCTCACCTTGGGGATACGTTGTCGGGGCCGTCCTGTGCGCGCTGGCGGGCGGATTATTCTACTACGCCGACCATCGCCGCTACGTGCGCGACCCCGCTGGCAAGGTGGTGGCGGACCGGTGGCAAATCGTGCTGGCGTTCGCCGGATTCAAGTGGACACGGGACAAGGCCAACCGGCACTTCTTCTTCTCCGGTGACACCGGTTCCGGCAAAACCTCAGGCATGAACGGCCTGCTCGCCGACCTGATGCGGCGCAATCCCACGCTCGGCGGCGTGGTCATGGCGAACAAGGGCGACGAGTGGTTTTACCTCGAATGGCTCGCGAAGAAGTATGGCCGCGAGCACGACATCATCCGCCTGCGTCCGCGGTTGGTCGGCGAGCCGGGCAAGGCAATCCACCGTCTGAACGTCACGGGCGACGCCCGGTTGCCGTTCACGACCCGGGCGCGGATTTTGGTCGATACGGCCGCCGCCCTGAATCCGAAAGATGAAAAAGGCTTCTTCAAAGTGAAGGGCGCCGCCCACATCGGGCGGGCCTTTGAATTGCTCGCCGACATCGGCCGGCCCACGACCGCGACCAACGCCTACGACCTGCTGACCTCGGAAAGGGAGCTGAAGGCGGCGTTGGAGAAGCTCACGGAACTGGAGCCGACCGAGCGCCGTATTCGCCTCGCCGAGACCTTGGAGCAGACCTACCTGAAGCATGAGGCGAAGGAGCAACGGGCCGGCGAGATCGGCACCTCCCAGAACTACCTCGAATATCTCGGCACGGCCGAAATCGCTGAAATTTTCAGCTCCAATGAGCCGGACACTTGCACCATGGCCGACGTCGATAAGGGCAAAATCTTCTGCATCGACGTGCCCCAGGACTACACCACGGAGCGGCAGTATGTGTTCACCGTCATCAAGCTTCTGCTCTACCGGCACGCCCTCCGGCGCTACGCGCTACCCCCTTGGCAGAAGTATGCGCTGAACCAGCTCGTCTACGTCGGCGACGAGTTCCAGAACGCCATCACCGCCAGCCACGACGGCACCAGCGACTTCAACGTCATCGACCGGCTCCGCGATTGCATGCTCATGCTGGTGGTGTCCGCGCAGGCCTTCGAGTCGTTGATTCCGCCTCAAACCAAGGAACAAGCCGAGGTTCTGGCCCTCAATCTTAAGAACCTCGTGATGTATCGGGCCGCGTCCGAGGTCGACGCTCTCCGGTGTGCGAATGCGTTGGGTAAACACTGGGTTGAGCGTGCCACCCGGACCGTGCATTTGGACCATACGGCCCACACGTATCAGCGGGTGGAGGAGTATCGGATCAAGCCGCACGAGTTCAGGAGCCTGCCCGACCACACCGCTGTTGTGCGTCACTGCACGAATGGCTTCAAAAAAGTCTCCCTCCGGCCGTCCTAATCGCCTATACTACACTTTCGTTCGATGAACCCCCAAAAGAGCCCTGAAATCACCGTCCAAACCCTGCTCGCCCTCCGCAAGGAGGAGGACGCAGTCCGGCTGATCACCGAGCGCCTGCGGGTGAAGGAGATGGGGCCGGCCGACCACATTCGCACGAAGCACGAGGTGAAGGCGTTCGTGGATTCTGGCGCGGAATCACTGGCAAAGACTCTCTTGGAAAAGGCAACTGAACGGCTTGGAACGGTTCAGAATCTGGCCATCAAAAATTCCATGATCCGCGAAAACCGGATGGTTCAATAGAGCAAGAGTGCGCCCCCGTTTCCAAAGTTTATCCTGGGCAAACCTGCGAAACCGGTCATTCTTGTCGAATGCCTTCCTTACTCGAACGTGAAATCGCAGACGCTTGTGTGGGCACAGCAGCAGGCACCACGTCACGTATGCAAGCATTGGCTAAAATTCGCTGGGTGCTAGCCACAGAAAACGGCATGTTCGTGATGGTCGATTCCGTTGCGCGCGTCCGTCTCACGGACCACCTAAGCGAAGCCACTATCTACGACGGACGAGACAACGAAACTTTGAAATGCAGATTCATGGAGAGCATATTGAGGGTGCCCCTCTTCGTCGTTCTTCTCGACAACGAATAACTCCTATGGGGCTGACGTATCATTTCCAATTCGTGGCGCCAGCGACCGTAGAGTCCACCGACTTGGCGGATTTCTTGCTTGGGGTTGAATATGAGGCAAAGGCCGCGGGATTTGATCCGACGATTGTAGTCAATGCGCCATTCGATACAGTAGAACAGCGACAGTTTGCCCGAAGGCTCACGACAGGGATTGCGGTCGAGGGTGAAAAACTAAAGGGCGTTGGATTGTCGAAGCATCAATTTGTTATTGCTCATGATCCCTCAACCGGTTGCTGCCGAATCGGCCCTGCTCACGGTGTCCTATTGGTGGTTACGAATGAGCGAGGGGTGGAGGTGGTGTTCGGCTTTTTTCGTTATCCCGCAGTGATCAAAGACGATTCTGGCACGGAGTTAATGCCAATGCCAACAGGCGCGGAGTGGACATTCTCGGAATTCCTTAAGTCGCCCGACCCACGTTACCGAGGGATCATTAGGCTCTTCAAAGATGCTGGCTATCTGGCGTTGGAGCACGACGACTACGGAGTAACCGTTCCGGCATAGCGGTAATTTCTAACGCTCTTTTCTCAATGAGCCTGCGGAACGCAGCCACTGTTACTTCCGTCTTCTGTGGAACCAAGGCGTGCTCCCAGATTCGCACCACCTTCCAGCCGTTTTTCCGAAGCGTGCGATTCACCAGGCGATCACGATCTTGATTGCGGCTGATCTTCTGAGTCCAAAATTCCGTCCGGCTCTGGGGGAGCCGAAAGTGCTTCGGACAAGCGTGCCAAAAGCACCCATCTACAAAAACAGCGAGGCGGATTTTTGCGAAAACGAAGTCTGGTTTGCCAACCATTGTGTAGCCCCGCCGCCAGCCGGTGATACCACGGACTTTAAAGATTTCGATCAGCCGAAGCTCAGTATCCTTGTTTCCTGAGGACCGGATACGAGACATCACCGCAGAGCGTTTGGCCTTGGTGAATACGTCTGTCATTCTTAAGCAAGATCTGAAACTTAACGCAGGATATCCGCCACCAAACCTCCGATTTGCTTGGCGAGATAGGGGGGCACGGCATTACCAACTTGTTTGTATTGCTCGGTCACAGGTCCCTCAAAAAAATACGTGTCTGGAAATGTTTGGAGCCTCGCGCCTTCGCGCACGGAGAGGCTGCGGCACTGGCTCGGATCGTGATGAATGTAGTAGTGCCCGTCCTTCGCGATATGGCACGTGATTGTTGTCGAAGGGCGCCCGCTTAGTTGAACCCGGAATCTATCGGCGAAGGGAATGTCTTTGGCGTCACCCTTCACGTTTTCATGATTCGGGCGAAGGTAGTGAGGAACATCGGCTAGGCTCGGTGAGCGTTCATGAACGGCGGCATATGCCGACCAGAAAAAATAGCGGCGAAGGTCTGACGCCATGTGGCCCCGGCTGTTGTGATTCAAAACGCCGCCAACAACACTTCCGTCCAACCACGACGAGAGTTTCCGACTTTGCGACTCCAGGGATAAATTGAGTGCCAAGCGGAAGAGCCGGATCAATGGCCTGCAACTGGACATCAATAAAACCGCGCATTTTAGCGTCCAAGTTATCAAATTTGTATCCACCTAGTTTCAGAATTTCATCGCGCCATTGATGTGCCGAATCCGGCTGGCGAGAAATGCGGCTGCGTATCGACGGAAGCCCATCGAGCACATCATCGATAGTAACTCGGATATTTGTCGCAGGATTGAGTGTGCGGGCCTTAAGCTTAAGGTCACTTCGTATTCCGAGAATAAACACACGGGACCTTGATTGAGGGACTCCGTGCTCCTCGGCATGCACTACAAACCGCCTTGGGTCAGTCTCACCTAAGTTGAGCAAATCACCGTAATCGTTGATTGGATGGAGATCGTAATCTGCGTCCCCGAGATCTTGGTAAATTCGAGCAAACATGCTTTCCCCGCCTAGCTTGGCTGACAAAAGCCCTGGGACGTTCTCCATGAGAAATACAGCCGGACGGAAGCGAGACACGATGCTTAGATATTCTTCGTAAAGGCGATGCTTCGGATCTGCCTCAAACTCTTCTCGCTTTTCATGGCGGCGCCTCGCACGTCCAACCAAAGAATACGCTTGGCACGGTGGGCCGCCAATCAGCACGAACTCTTTACTTTTGTTTCTTTTCAATGCTGCGTCGATCCGGGATTCGATTTCACGGTCGGTGCTCTCCGATTCGCCCATAGTGGCGCGCATAGCCTCCGCCTGAGCTGCAGCTCCAGCCACTCCTGAACGTTTGAAAAGTTCTTCGCGATTGATGCTAGTCTTCACATATGCCACATAATCAGCGAGATTCCCGCTGCGCCGAAGCAGCCGGAAGAGTGCCCGGAGTTCCAGTGTGCAGTGGGCGAACTCGTTCATTTCCACCGAGAGCGCCGTTTCGAAGACATGGTTTCCACGTGAATCAACGACGCTGGAAAAGCCTTCGTTCAAGCCGCCTGGGCCGGCGAACAAATCAATAAGAGGTATGGGCATTAAATGGCTCCTGAGAAAAAACCTAGATCGGGAACGTCTGTTGTTCCCACGACAAGCCCACGGTCAAGAAATCGATTAAATTTCTCGCATGAGGTTTCCGCAATAAGCGCGCAGCAATGGCACGCGGCGATATTCAATCCGTCCGTTCCTTGGCCACCGTTTTGCCCGATTTCTGTGCAAACCGGATCGGATGAACACCAGCGAGCGTCTTCTAAGGCTTGTTCGAGGATTTTTTGGAAGCGCATGGGATCGCCCATACGCACCAAGCCGCCCAAGCTGCCCTCGCTGTCGCCCGAAGCCGTGTAGATTAGCAGGCCGGCCATGTTTTCATCCGGCTTCGCGGAATCGCAATTCACATAAAGGCGTTCCCGTAAGGACGACGCTCCGTAACCACACTCAAAGGCGAGTCGCTTGATCAACAGATGCGCCAACGTGTGCAGCATGACCAGCCGTGGCGTGACGATTTCCCTTTCCCGTTGCGAAGCGTCAGCGGACGCGTCCGCTCTTTGCTGCAAGCTGTCGAGATACCGAGCCTTAATGATTCTGGCCTCCCAATCGGCCAGCGGTTCTTCCTGAAAGCGGATAAAGATTCCTTCGCCGTAAACTTCTGCGGCCGGAAGCCAGCGGTCATCTACCGTGGCAGGCATCGACCGCCACATCATGCTTTGATACGAAGGAGCGCCTGGTGGTTTTTGCGGGAAGAGGCGTGAGAAGCCGTAGAGCGCGCGGGTTTCCTTGAGACGGTCAACCAAGTGAAGGCCCTCCACCCGTTCTCGATACCACGCAGCGGCCGAGGCCGGGATTTCTGTTCGGCGCACGACGAGGTCGTCCGTGGTCACCTTGCGCTCGTGGTTCTTTTGCAGGGCGGCATACTCGGGTATGCGGATTTCCAAGTCATTCGCTTCGGTGGTGTCTGAAGCCTCTTGGGAGGTCGGCGTTGGCACAGGTTGCGGCGAAAGCGCCGCGAGAATCGCCGCCATCCCGACGCCGGAAAAAAGGTCAGGGAATTTTGAGAGAATATCTTTGGTGATGGCCTCATCACTGTCTTTCAAGCTCCGTCGCAACTTGATCGTCTGCCGCACTCGGACATCATCCAGCGCGATCCGAAGACTTTCGGTGGCCGTTTGCGCCGCTGTAGGTATCCAGAGCGCGCTGGCCACCCGGGCGTAGTGGACGTTGGTCGAGTTGATAAGGACGGCCTTCATGTGGCAACCACAAGGTTGGCCGCGAGGCTCCCCTAACCATACGCGCCCACCCAAGCATGTGAAGGGTTCTGGATTCGAGCCGGGCTGGTCGCTGCCTAGCAGCCGCTGGCTTAGATAAGTCACACTCTGACCGGCATCTTCTTTTCCTCCCATGATGCCGCCCAAGGCCCGCTTCTTCCCACACTTACATTCTATGCTGATATCATTCAGCGATCCAGAGCCACCCGCTTTGTAGAAAAGATCCTGCGGGCAGGCCGAGGCACGCTCGCGGTGGACCCATTCGCGCCACGGGAAGTCCATCAGGTGTCCGTTTTCACAGGCCGCTACAAAGCGCACTTGGCGCATGATGGCTTTGCCTCCCTTATGCTGAGCTCCCGGACAATCGTCGCGATGGCAGGTGTGGTCACCTTGGGCACTCAACTGGGATTGGCGCATGACGCCGCACAAGGGACAGACCAACCAAGTGGGGAAGCGAAATACAGGAACGCTAAGCGATGGAGAGTCGGGAAGGTCTGTTTCTGGCCCGGGTGGTCGTCGGAAGTGAGAGACATTAAGCTGCTTTTGTAAACGTGGCTCCGTTATTCGAACGCACGTAAGTTGATCGCTTGTTGCGCGCTTTTTCCCTGGTGGATTTTGAGGAGTTTCGAACCAGCAATCGAGACCGGCCGTGACAACGGCTTGGGCTCCTTTAAGAACATGGATGGCACCCACGCCAAACGGTGCGATGGCCTGAGTGCGTCGAATAGAGTCGGACATGGTATCTGGAGGTGGTTAGGTGCGTTTGCCGAAG
This sequence comes from Opitutaceae bacterium, assembly GCA_015075305.1. NCBI lineage: Bacteria > Pseudomonadati > Verrucomicrobiota > Opitutia > Opitutales > Opitutaceae > Opitutaceae bacterium. Next base: position 134,129 of record JABTUS010000007.1, read on the forward strand.
ATGGCATCCATGCCGTCGTTCTCTGGAGTGTTTGCGGCGGCAGCAGGCGCCACTTCCTGCGCGGCCTCGGGATAGATGCTCACCAAACATTCCGCATCGACGCCGCGCATACTAGTCGGCGTTTCCCAAGTGATTTCCTGCCACTCGGGCGGGCAGGGAGTGCCGTAAAAACGCATGAGCGGCAGGTCGCCTTCGCCTTCCCGATTTTCCCACGCGGAGGGATCTGAGCCTCGCCACTCACTTCTTCTCCGAGCCAAGGTCTGGCGCAGCACGGACAGAGCGTGATCTTTCGCATTTTTGTCGTCCGCGAACAGCAGCTCGACACGTTCCGCAGCCATTTTGGCGAAGGCCATGAACTCGATTTCAAGCGGCGTTCCGGTGATGCCCATCGGCCTCGGTAGCCTGATGGCGTCTTCGGGCAGTTTTTGGCGCATCCATGCAATCATGGCTCCGTGCAGAGCGCGTTCCAGCACTGGAAGGGTAAACGGCGTCACGCTGGAGGGTTCCACTTGCGCATAAAGCCGTGAGTGATAAGTGGCGAATTGCTCGAAGTGGGATAGGTCGCGGGGTTTGCCGTTGTCGTAGATCATCACGACGAGGCCGGGAAATTCGCGGCCGACACGGCCGGTGGCCTGGATGTATTGGGCAGTATTTTTTGGCTGTCCTGCGACGGCCATTAGGCCCAACCGGGGCACGTCCACACCCACCTCGATGATGTTGGAGGCCAGGCAGGCATCGACCACTTGATAATCGGCCGAGCCGTCGGCCGGGAGCTTGCGTTCCAAGCGGGCGAGGGCAACCGGCACGTCGCTATTATTGAGACGGCCGGTTAATTCCATCACTCCATCCTCGCGAAGATAACGGCGCTTTTCGCCTGGAAACCATCGATCCCTGATGTCGCTTAGTCGCTCGGGGATGTCGGCGCTGAAAAGAGTCAGCGCTTGGCCCAATTCGCGTAAGCTGTTGTAAAAAGCTAACAGGGTCCACCACGCATCACTTCCGACGCGTTCGCTTGGATTAGTAGCACTAGCCCGAGCGCGTCCACCAGCTGCGCAAAGACTGGAAAATACTCGCACGCTCACAGTCAGGCCCGAGCCATATGCACGGCCCATAACGCCTAGATAGCGGCGTCCCGGCTTGATCTTCCCCGCATCGGGATGACTCACCGGAAAACGATCGTAGCAGGCGAAAAAGGAATCCCCGGCATCCAGCCCGGGAGGCGGGAAAATGGCTGTTTGCTCCCGGGCGTAAAGTTCTCGAATCTGGCGTGTAGAAGCCCGAGTGGTCGCGGTGGACGCGACGAGTTTAGGTTTGACAGGGTGCGGCCCGCGACGGTCGGTGCAAAGCTCCTCGACCACCCCCTCGTAAAGACCGACCATCGAGCCGAGCGGGCCGGTGATTAGGTGAAGCTCATCTTGGATAATGAGTGCGGGCGGCGATTTCTGACGGCTGCCATCCATTTCCAATCCAAACAACGCCCTCGCCGCAGGCCGCCAAGCGAGCATAGCAAATTTATCCACCGTGCCGATGAACAGAGAGGGCGGGGATTCGTAGAGTTCCTCGTCCACCACGCTCACGGGAAGTCTTTCGTGGAAGGTGCAACGTCGGTCGGGGCAATGGATGGCGACGGAACGGGATTCGCCAGCACCGGTCAGGCGCAGCCCGTCGCAGGAGTAGTAGCTGTGACCGGCTTCGCCCCGGCCACGGCGCCTAGGCCCCATTGCGGAGGCGCACCATGGGCAGCGCAGCATAATGTGGGAATAGGCCTCGGGGCCATTCTGCAACGCGGCTTTGTAGGCTTCGAGGGATTGGTCTTTCTTGTTGGGCGTGGTCGAGCCACCGACCCAGATGCCGATGGTGAACGCGGTATTGCCGAACCGCTGGGGGGCGCGACGGCGGATGGTTTCCAGCGCGCAGATCAGGCCCGATGCACGCTGGTATTGCTGGGCGGTGAGCAGGCGCAATGTGTAGCGCATGATCACGGTCGTGCCGTCGTCTTCGGGATCTTGGAGACGGCGGGAGAGCAGGGCGAAGGCAGAGGCTCCAAGGTAGGCCTCCGTTTTACCGCCACCGGTCGGGAACCAGATCAGGTCTGCAATGGCGCGGTCGGCGCTTTTTTCGTCAAAGAGCCCGGGTAGACTCATGAGCAAAAATGCGATTTGGAACGGACGCCATTTCCGCTTCCCTGCGTTTGGATGAGTGAGGCTGGGCAGGAAGGCTGTGGTGGCATCCGACGGGTCGTCCCATGTCATCACCCTAGCGGCTTGGTCGAAGCTCAGCGTCCTTGTTTTTCGAGCACCGGCAAGCTGCTGCAAAAGGACGGCCTCGTTGGTTAGTTTGAAGGCTTCGGCGGCAATGGGGTCGGTTCGCAACAGATGAAGCCCGGCATTTATGCGTGTGGCGCAATCGCGACAGGCCTTGATGTGCGTTATGGCGGCATTCTGAAGCTCTGTGGGCAGGCCGGAGATCTCTTGGCTACGTTTCTCGATCCAGTCGCGGTAAAGACTAAGCAGGCGTTCCAGAGGAGCTATCCAACCGGCTTCGGCAAGAGCGAGCGGTAGCATCGGTATCTCCAGCGGCTCACCGGTATCGGGATCAACCAGATCGGGGGTAACAGGTGCCGTTTCGTGGGCGGGAACCGGCTCCGCGATCACGCGGTGTGCGACCGCAGCACCTTCATCGGCTTTCCACACACCGGCGCAACCGTGACCGGCGGCAAACACTCGCGCGTTGCGGTAAAGCAACTCCATGCCGAGTTCCTCGGGGTCTTTGTTTTTCAAACCGCGCGGAATAGGGACCAGCGCATTGGCACCGGACGCATCGGCGGCCTCAATGGTGAAGCGCGATTGAAAGAGAGCCCCCTTGTCTACTTCACGCGTTTCCTTGGTGCGATTGACCAGTGTTGCCGTGATAAGCCGGGTCTCGCCGTCGCCGGGTGATGTGTGCGGCAGCGGGCGGCTGATGATTTCGAGGGATAGATCCAAGGGCTTCAGCCCGGGAATGGCATCTGGCGAGAGTGTCAGCGGATGACGGCCGTTCTGCCGGAGTTGCGGAGCCGCTAGATTCAGAGTGACGGATACGGGCACCCTGACCCACCACTTGCGCTCAAACGTGCGCTCTTTGTCGGAAACGCGCACATTGGTAAACATGCGATAACGGCCACCCGACACGGCCACAGTGCAGATGACATCGTCGGCCACGCGACAAGCAAACGTAATGCCCATGCTCTGGGGCTTCCGAACACGGGCGAGTTTCAGGCCGTCCAGATCGTCGTCACCGGCGGCGACATCCTCTTCGGAAGCAGGTTCATCTTCGCCGCTTTCTGAGCGGGCGATGGGGCTGCTGGAAAACCGGCTGCGCATACGCGCGATTTTTTCGGAAAGTCGTTTTTCCTGTGAGCTGTCCGTAGTTGGGACGCTCGGGCTGGTAGTGGTCGAATTGCCAGAATTGAAACCGCTGGAAGCTTCTGCCGCCGCAACGTTGTCGGCAGGATCATCACCTGACGATTCGCCTTTGGTTTGATTGGCTTCGCCGTTTGAATGAGGCACAGCCGAGTCTAGGGGGAACAGGATACCGACGCCGTAGAGTTTCGAGGGCGCTTCATCTTTGATGATCTCCTCGCCGGTGGTTTTCTCAGTAAAACGCGGACGATAAGACTCCCAACCGTTGAAGTGCAGGGGTCCGGACAGATCTGCGGGGACGGCGGTCGATTTGATCGTGCCGTTGAGCGAATCGTAATCGGGGTGTGGGCCGTGAATCTCGGAGACCAAGGCAGACGCCACAAGGCCGCGCTCCAGAAGGTGCAGACGCTCTTGTTCCTGCTTTGGGTTAAGTGTCGTGCTCGTCATTGGATGGGGATTGTTCGAGAATTTGCCTGATCGCTCCTTGAGTGCGTGCATGGGCCAGCACATCAAGGCGATGCAATGCCCGAGAGAGGGCGATATAAAACAGGTCGCCCGAGCGAACGGAATCGAGATTCGCTATGTCCGTAACGACGACAGCGGGTGCTTCCAATCCCTTGAATGCATGGATGGTCGTGTATCGAATACGGCCAGCAGCAGTTTTTGAAGCGTATGGAACCAGCACGCCTTTCCAGCTTCCTCCCGCGCTGAGACGAGCGGCCGCTGAATCTTCACCAACAGCTGAAAGGATGACGATATCGGAGGCGGCATAGCCCATCTTGAGTAATTCACGCAGCTTGTCGGATAGCTTGGACAGGGCGTCATCCTCGGAGACGTAGAACTCAAGAGATGGGTCAACATGCGTGTCGCCGCGAAGCACGCTGGCGTAGCCTGGTCGCAAATGGCCAAGTGTTTCCACAAAGCTGGAAATCTCGGCGGTATTGCGGCAATTGATGTTCAGGCGGAAGCGCGCAAACCCGCGAGTGGCCCGCCGCTTGATTCTTTCAATTTGATCACCCCCACCGGTAGTCGACTTAAATATGGCTTGGCGTTCAATGTCCCCCAAAAACAGAAATCGACCATCTTTCAGGCCGCCCTTGAGCAACAAATCGAACACATCAAGGTAGGCGTCGTTTATCAGGTCTTGTGCTTCGTCCAAAATGAGAAAGTCGAGCACCGGTCCGGTTTGTAGAAGTATCTCTACCGCGGCTTGGGGCAATTCTTTCGACCAATAGTCGGCGCTTGGGTTTGCTGGAACGCGTCCGACAAGCTCCACCAGCCATGAATGAATGTTGCCGGCCTTAATGTCACCAACGCCCAATCCGGCTGCGTCCAACGCCAATTTTTCCCCTAGCAGCTTGTTGAAGCAAAAGAGGGCTACGCTACTTGCGGGCCGGATCGCCTTTTCCCGTCTAAGAGCTTCGAGGGCGAGGCAGGTTTTTCCTGTTCCTGCGGGACCATGTATCAGGACTCTATCATTATCCGCAATATCGTCCAAAACCTGAAACTGTTGAGCCGTGCATTTAAGCAAACCGGCCTGTAAATTTTTAATTTTATCCGCAGGTTTGATAATGAATTCAAATTTGGGTCTGAGAGTGGCGGCAAGATCGGCGGCAGTCTTGTCCGTAAGCATCGACGGATCTATTCCACGCAAGCCACACGCCTTGAAGTGTGTGCGAGCATGATGAAGCATGGATAGAACACGGGCGGCCAGCGATCCGGCATTTAACGCTTGTTTATCGATTACTTGCCACGCGTGCCATTCGGGCGAATGCACCGAGAACGAAACCGCTGTAAAAATAACGCCTGAAATAAAGGGACATTGGTCAGTCAGATGAGACATCCTCGCTCCCATATAGAGACGAATTGAATGCATTGCTTGGGCCGCTTGTTTGAACGGGCCGCGCGTCTCGGGCGTCGCAGACGTGCCCAACCACCATCCTCGTTCGTCCAGCTTCACAAACTCATGTGATTTTACTTCCAAAACTACGACGCCCTGATTCGGAACTATGACGACGAAATCCGCCTCACCACTAACCTGCTTTACATGCCGGGCCAAATCGAGGCTATGAAGGACTATCCAGCCATTACACGCAGGATCTGACCTGAACCTCTCGAAAATAGCACGCTCCCCGGGCGGCGAGTCGGGCAAAAATGAATTCGGTATCATCCGTGCGCCATTCATGCACCGTGCTCCCCGTGCTTTAATTTGAAGACGCGATTTATATAATGTGGATTCACGGATCTGACGGCGGTATCCAGTTTTTGTAATTCAAAAATTGTTTTTGCTGGCCCGTTTGAATCCAAACGAAACTCCATAAAGCCGTCGGACAATACGGTAGACATATCCATACCGGATAACTTTCTGCGAAGTTCGGATTGCAGTTGATGCCCCGCTTTCATGGAGGCCTCTCTAATTTCATCTAAGGCTTCCTTGTGAATCGGGATTTTGTCGTCCCGTTTCAGGAGTTTCAGAACAGCGTCAAAAAGCCGTGGCCTTTCCTTCCCCGGGCCGTGCACCGTCAGTCCAAGCCATTGGCGAAGATTGGACGCAGATATCTCAAAGCCAGAATTGGATCTCAGCTCTTTAATTACATGGGCTGTTCCGGCTTCGATTACCAATTTCGCCAGATCTCTTTTCCAAGCCAGCTGCAGTTCGCGATAGGTCTTGGCTCTCGGGCCAATTATTTGATCGGCATAGGGTGCTATCATATCTCCCGAACCATCGGTGGTGAGAACGACAAAATCGCCCGGCTCAAGATCGATCACCTCTTTCTTCTCAATTTTCGTGCAGGTTAGCGCTGCGCCTTGATTGCGACAGTGGGCAATGAATACGTCACCTTCCGCACTCAAGTTGGCTCCATATCCACCACCTAATATCGCCCGGAAAGCATCGACCGCTCTTAAGTGACTAGTCTCGAATTCTAATTCGGAAGACGCAACAGAATCGTCCCCCTCAAACTCTTCATCGGCGACTTGGGTCGCGGTCTTCGGTTTGAACCCGTCCAATATGCCGACTGCTGGCGCCTGATTAAGCGAAAATCCTTTTCCCGGCTCCAAGGCGAACACGTCTAGTCCTGCATTTTGTATTTTACCGGTATGACTCAGCTCAAAAAATTCAAATTCGTCAGTGACAGGCGCTCGCAGCAAGAACTCATCGTCGAGCCGCCTCAGACTCTTCATAGATCCGACATAAAATACGCGATCCACTTTGGGGTGATTGCGAAGCTCATTCGACTTCCGGACTTCTATGTTTATCGCTTCTTGGTAGCCCTTGAGCAGGTTGATGGTCTGTTCTTTAAAACGATTGTCGCGCAGAATAAGCACTGCGCTCTTTTGATTGCGCCGGATTGATTCCCCGATCTTTTCCTGGATAATGGAATAGAATGGCGAACATTCAATTTTCACCAGCCTAGCCCACAATCCAGTTTCAGGTAAGACTATTTGTTCAATAGTCTGTCGGGCTTCTTGGGCAACGCCGTTGAGCGAGTGTTTTATCCCTAAGTAACCTGAAGCAAGTTCCTTTCTCATGTCGCTCACCACATGCGCTGGCGAACAAATGCCACCGGCCAAGCGGTAATACAGGACCTTGTTTAGGCGGCCGAATTCAATCCACGCCGGACCTAATTTTAGCCGCTCACAGATTTGGCCAAGGCTAAGTGTCGCGCTCCACAGTTCGGAAGCCTCCGGGAATGTTACAGGGGTAACCGTTACGCCAGCTCCGTATAGAAACTCCGCGCACTCGTTGAGTTGCTCAAGATCGGCGATGTTCATCGTATGAAGATGGTCTTCAGGTATTGCGGCGTCGCTCCAAGGTCAGGGGTCGGCTCACAGAGCCCCCGAAAGTTGATCAGCGGCGCAAGTAACTCCACGACGTCGTTGTGAGAGCGCTTATTTGCAGCAACAAGGATGATTGCGCGCTTGTTGTCATCAAGCTGCTGCAGTTGATCTCCAAGCCCTCGGCCTGCTTCAACTATAACCAGCGGCGCTTTCGCCTCGGTTAAACTACGTCCGGAGGCATGTAGATCAATACAGCGCCCGCTGTTACGGGAATTTTTACCCGTTTCATTCTCTGAATTTAGTAAAATGCCGGCCGCAAGCGATGATTCACCGTGTTTAAATGTTAGTGATGCGATCTCTTCAATAAATCTACTTTTCTCGCCAACGATGGTGGCGTAGGAGCTTGATGTCCTTGTTGCTGCTGATGCAAGTGCCACCCCCATCACTTTAGCTATTTCATGGTATTCCCTGTAAGCATCACTAGCCCGAAGGCGTTGCCGTTCGGTGGCCCCGCGTGTTATATCAAACAGCACGTCGGTTCCTCTTATCAGATACCAATCCCTCCGGCTGATATTGTATATGAAGCGAGAGGAGCTTCCATTTTGCGTTAGTATTGTAGCTACTCCAGAAGTGTAGTCGATTGATTCGAGTATGCCGATAAGGACATGGGCTTCGCTTCCTTTTACTTTTAGGCAACTGACCTTTTTATTTAAGAGCCCGTCGAGATTTACGCTCTTGGAGCCCGGAATAGAATCATCGTCAGAACAGAGAGAGCAAAGAACGCCATACGCGGTGAAAAGCGCCGCATAATCAATTCTGGGAAGGCAAACTATGGCCAGCTGCGGAGGACTTTGGGCACCTACAGCATTGTTGATTGCCATGTGGTGACCAACTTTCGCCAAAAATTTGGCCCACGAGGGGAAAGGCATGGCTCCACCATTCTGCAGTATGTCCGGAAAGCGCATCAGGTTGCTAATGCATCCAGACTTTCGTTCGTCGGCTGGTTTGCCGCATCGTGCCAGGGGGCTTCACGTCGTCGCTTGGTTTAGAGAGAATTGGCTCTGCAATTTCTGATACATGCTTACAATTCCATATCTCGCAGTGAAAACGCCTCACGGGTTGAGCTTGTTTGTCTTTGCGCGAACATTGGGGTCAGTCGAAATAAGAGCGATCAGGGCAAGTGGCTCAAGTTGTAATATGCGAAGGGATCGATTCTTAGCGCGAAGGGAAAGGTCTTTTCCCGCAGTCGAGTCTGCGTCTCGCCCTCCCCATTCTAGCGGGGACACCCCGCAACGCCCCGACGCCGGCGAAGGCCGGCTTGGTTAGCGCGAGCGGGACCGGCCACCGCTCCGGTTCTCCGCTCCGGCTGCGGCTCCGGCCACTCGTTGCGGGCGGAGACGGCTTGGCTCCGCGCTCACGGCCGCCTCTGGCGATTCGTCGTCCGAGCACGACCATTCGCCAGGATCGCTCCCGGTCGCAGGCTCTCCGGTCGCGACACCGGCGGCCTTGCCGCGCTCCCGCCCGCGCCGACTCCTTCCTTCACTCCCGGCCTGTCGCCTTCGCTCCGCTCCCACATCTGCGCGCCGTCCGGTCCCGCCCGACCCCGAGGGTGACGCTCAGACGCCGCTGGGCTGCCGATGCTCGCTCTCGTTGCACCGCTCGCGCATCCGCAGTTAGCGTAGCCTGTCCCTGTGGGCTGCCTGATTGTAGCACCTGCGCCGGCTGGCGGTCGGCGGCGCGAGCGCCTTCGCCCGTCCGCGCCTCAAGGTATTGCTCGCTGCGCTGCGCTCCACCTTGCGCGACGGTGCTGATCGTCGGCATCCCTCCGGGGCGGCCGATTTTCGGTTCGGCTCGGGTTGGGGTCCGCGTGGCGCGGCCCGCCACTATGCGCCCTCGTTGGGGCGCTTCAGAACAAGGAAAGTTATGAACTCGATTGAATCCGTTCCCGTTGCTCCCGCTCGCGTCTTCAAGGCGCTTTCGTCCGATGATCTCCGCCGCTGCGCTCCCTCGATCTTTGCCGAGCACGCGCGGCCGGGGGTGTCGTCCCGCTACACGTTCGTTTCCACCCAGCAGGTCGTTGCCCTGCTTGGTGCGGAGGGTTGGGAACCGGTGAAGGCGTCCGAGCAGCGGGTCAGGTTGGAGGACCGCATCGGTTTCCAGATGCACGAAATCCGCTTTGCCCGGCGGGTTGACCTGGAGGCCGGGGCCTTTCAGGTCGGCAACACCCGCCCGGAAATGATCCTGCAGAACGCGCACGACGGAAGCCGGGCCTACCGCATCGACGCGGGCCTGTATCGGTTGGTGTGCCGCAACGGTCTGACCGTCGCGGATGCCGACTTTGCCCATGTCTCGATCCGGCACGTGGACGTTTCCGCCGACGCCTTCGCCAAGGCGGCGCAATCCGTGGCCGAGAACACGCCCCGCGCGCTGGAGGCGGTGGCCAAATGGCAGGGTGTGCAGCTCCCGCAGGCCACCCGGGTGGAGTTTGCGCGGCGCGCGGCGCGCCTCCGTTGGGATGCCGAGCAGCCGGTCATGAAGCTCCTCAGCCCTGAGAAGCTACTGACGCCGGTGCGCTACGGCGATGCCGCCACGGACCTCTGGACCACCTTCAACGTGGTTCAGGAGCATCTGATTCGAGGCGGCGACCGCTACATGGGCTACACCGCCGGCATGGGCATCCGCCGCAACCGGACGCGCCCGGTAGGCGGCCTGAGTGAAGGCCAGAAGCTCAACAAGGCTCTCTGGAGTCTCGCGAGCGAGTTCGCGAACAACTGAGTCACACACGGGGAGCGGCCTGCGGGCCGCTCCCTTTCTTTCGGGAGGCGTGATCCCCCGTTTCCGGTAGGCGCGCTCGCGTGCCAGGCGCACGCGTGCCGCTTCAATCAGCGGCGCCGGTCAGCACTCCGCTGGCCGGCGCATTCGCAATCCAACGAAATTCACCATGAACAACGGCACCTCCGAAGCACCCGCCACCGCACGCCACTCCCGCACCACGACCACCACCGACGAACTCGACATGCTCAAACGCGAGCTGATGAAAGCCGAGGTGCGCCTGGCCAAAGCCCGCGCCACCGTCGTCAGTGCCGAGATCGACATCAAGGTGCTGAGCACACGGCTCAAGGCGCACGCCCGTTGACGTGTTACTTGGAGACCGGCGCCGGCTTGATGGCGATGATGCGGCGGTAGGAGCCACGGAATCCGGCCGGCTCGTCCAAGCACACACGCCAGCCACATCCGGTCACCAGCGGTTCGACTGTGCGATTCAGTTCGGAGAACGTAAACGCCGCCACCCAATTGGCCAACCGGCGGGTCAAACCGGGAGTTTGGCCGGCCGGCAGGAATTTGTCGAAGATCGACACTGTGCCCCCGGGAACGAGCACCCGGTCAACTTCGCTGACAATGCGCTCAGGCTCCGGTGCAACCGCGAGAATGAGGTGCAGGAGCACCACGTCGAAACAGCCATCCGGGAACGGCAGCGAGCGTGCATCACCGACCAGAAATGAACCTTCGAATCCGTGACGACGTGCGCGAGCCTCCGCCCGGCCCACCATGCCGGGCGTTAGATCGAGACCGGACACGAGCACCCCGCTGGGGATGAACTCCAAATCCAGACCCGTGCCACAGGCGACCAACAGAACCCGCTGCCCGGGGCGCAGACGAAGGGCGGCGATGGCAGCGCCGCGTTGTCCGGCGAAGATGCACGCCAGCCGGTCGTAGATCGGCGCGTAGAGCGTATACCTGAACCGATTCAGTCGGTCCGGCGCAACTGGCGCGGCGGTATTGCTTGATGCGGGAGCAGTCATCCGGTCACACGCGAAACTGACAGCGTCTTCCTCACGGGTGAAGTCCCTTGTTCGTCTGGTGTTTGCGACGAATGTGACGGTAGGCGAAGAGCGCGGTGTCGCAGACCGCCCCCAGCAGCCCACCGCCGATACCACCCCCGGTCATCCACAGCATGTTTCCGTGCCAGTAAATTTCAGCAGCAAAGCCGAACAGCAACCCAAGTCCGATTCCCCACGGCACGACTTCGGGCTGCCACTGCACTCTGCGCGAGGGCCTGGCTGCCTTCCTCAATGGTCGTTTCGCCTTCACGGCATGTCATTGGGCAACAGACTTGGGTGCGGCGAGCAGGCGCAGGGCGTTAGCAACGACAAGCAGGGTGGCACCGGTGTCCGCCATAATGGCCAGCCACAGGCTGGCGTGCCCCATCAGGGTGAGGAGGAGGAAGATGGCCTTCAGCCCGAGAGCGAAGGCGATGTTGAAATGGATGATACCAAGGGTGCGCCGGCCGAGGCGGATGGTCTCCGCAATCTTCGCGAGTTCGTCCTGCATCAGGGCGATATCGGCCGTCTCGATGGCGGCGTCCGTGCCGGCCGCGCCCATCGCGATGCCTATGCTGGCCGTGGCCATCGCAGGAGCATCATTCACGCCGTCGCCCACCATGCCGACCACACCGTGCTTTGCGCGCAGGGCCTTCACGGCCTCGACCTTGTCGTCCGGCAGCAGGTCGCCCCGGGCTTCGTCGATCCCAACCTGTCGCGCGATGAAATCCGCAGTGCGCTGGTTGTCGCCACTCAGCATCACCACTTGTTCGACACCGGCCGCGTGCAGCGCCGCTATTGCGGCCTTGGCGTTGGGTCTCAGTGTGTCACCGATGGCGACGATGCCCAGAACCTCTCCTTTGCATCCGTCGTGCGGACGATGGCCGACCACCACGACAGACTGCCCCTGGGCCTCGATTGCCGCCAACCGGGTTTCGACACTCTCCGAGCACACTCCGAATTCGTGGGCGAACCGGTGGTTGCCGACGAAATAGGCATGACCATCGATCACGCCCTCGGCTCCGCGTCCGCTGCGGGCCTGATAATTTGAGGCCCGGTCGTAGGAAATCTTTTGCTCCTGTGCGTGCGCGACCACGGCCTTGGCCAGGGGATGGGCGGAGTGTTCGTCAATGGCCGCCGCAACTCCCAGCACCTGCGACATGGTCGCCGAACCCAGCAACTCAACGCCGAGCACCTGCGGTTTTCCTTCCGTGATGGTTCCGGTCTTGTCCACGGCCAATCCCTTGAGGCGACCGATGGTTTCGAGATGAGCGCCGCCTTTGACCAACACCCCGCGCCGCGCAAGTGCTGTCAGGCCGGCGACAATACTGACCGGCGTCGAGATCACCAAGGCGCACGGACAGGCGATGATGAGCAGCACACAGGCGCGATAGAGCCAAGTGTTCCAGTCACCTCCCAGCAACAGAGGCGGCACGAGGAACACCAGCAGCGCCACGCCGGTAACGGCAGGCGTGTAGTAGCGGGCGAACACATCTACGAAGCGTTGCGTGGGCGCTTTCTGCTCCTGCGCCTCTGCAACCAACCGGATGATCCGAGCCAGTGTCGTGTCGCCGGTCGTCTTGGTCACTTTGATCTGCAGCGATCCTTCTCCATTGATGGTGCCAGCAAATACGGTGTCGCCAGGCTTCTTGTCCACCGGCACGGATTCGCCGGTGATCGGCGCTTGATTGACTGCAGATTCGCCGGTCAGCACCACGCCATCGAGCGGGATGCTCATGCCGGATTTGGTGGCAACCGTGTCGCCGACCGACACCTGATCGACCGGCATCTCCACGAATTTGCCCTCACGCATTACGAGGGCAACCTTCGGTGCCAGTTCCAGCAAGGCCTCGGTGGCACGCCGTGCCCTCCGGTCCGCCCAACCCTCAAGCCACTCAGCCACACCGAAGAGAAACACCACGGCCGAAGCCTCGACCCACTCGCCGATCACCGACGCCCCGATGGCGGCGATGACGACCAACAGATTGATGTCAGGACGTAATCGACGGACGGCCCGCCACGCTTTGGGCAACAGGAACCAGCCGCCGGCCAGCATACCAGCGCCCGCAAGGAGGGCGGTGAGCGTGCGACCGTCATCCTCCCATTGGCTGGCTAGAAGGGCGGCTCCCACGAGCACGCCCGACACGAGCAAGCTCAGACTCTCGAATCGGTTGTCTTGCGAGTGCTCGCAACACGATTCGTGGCTATGCTCGTCTTCACTCATGGTGTTTGGTCTTCAGGCGGGGGACGGCATCGCGTTGACCTCAGTGTTTGTGTTCGCCTGCCTCTTCACCGTGTTCTTCGCAGATGCAGGCGTATTCGGCCCGCTTGCACTCGCCGCAGGCTTCGTCGTGAAATTCCAGGCGATAGTTCTTGGGTTTCGCTTGGGCCGAGTCACGGACTTGAACGACGACGCGATAGCCATCGCCGTCGGGCAAAGGAGCGGCCGACACGAGCGCGCCGTCCTTGGCAGCGAACGTGAGGTTTACCTTGCCGGTCTTGGCTTCGGCGATCGCCGAAACCACCTGACCGGACGGAGCCACGGCTTTAAGATCCTTGTCGTAGAAGGATACGATGACGGAGCGGTCCTTCTCGACGAAGAACTCCACGTGGGGAGCCTCTGTGGTGACGATTTTGCCGCCTTTGGGGCCGGGAATCGGCTTGGCGGCGAACGCCACGGCCGTGGCCAGCAGCGCGAATGATGCAAGGATGAGGTTACGGATGGTTTTCATAGGAATAATCTTTGTTGAGTGGTTGAGGTTTAGGAGTGGTTGCCTTCGTGCGCACGGACTTCAATCCGCACGGTGCCGCTCGGAAGCGGATCGAGCGTTACGCTGTAACTCGCGTAGTCGGGTCGCCGATAGCGTCGTATTATCTGGCGTGGTTCGAAATGCTCCACGGTGCTACCGAGCACACCACCCGCAGAATCGTAGAGGGTTACGTCCAGATGGGTCTGGGTCGTGTCTTCGGCCTCCAGGCGCTTGACGACATAGCCCTTGACGACGAGCGGACCTTTTTTCCGCTCCAGCCAGATTTTTTCGACCACGACGACCGGAGAGTCGGCGCGGTCGAGCCTGATATGAGCTACATCGGGCGGAGCCCGAAAGGGCGTGGCGCAGCCGGTCAGGCCAACCACACCGAGAAGTAAAAGCCACGGCAGGGTTTTCATGCGTGTCCTTTGTTGGTAGTTGCGGGGTTGACGGAACGGGAAGGCCGGTTGTCGCGTTCAAACCAGCAGTAGAGCGTTGGCAACAGGACGAGGGTCAGGAAGGTCGCCGTGATGATGCCGCCGATGACGACGGTTGCGATGGGGCGCTGGACCTCAGCGCCCGACCCCGTGGCGAGGGCCATCGGAACGAAACCGAGGGCGGCGACCAAGGCGGTCATGAGCACGGGGCGCAGACGGGTCAGCGCGCCCTCGACCACGGCCTCCCGCACATTCTTTCCCTCTTCGCGCAATTGATTGATGAAGGAGATCATCATGACGCCGTTGAGCACAGCCACGCCGGAGAGAGCAATGAAGCCGACCGCCGCCGAGATGGAGAAAGGCAGGTCGCGCAGCCAGAGGGCGAAGACGCCGCCGGTGACGGCGAGGGGGATGCCGGTGTAAACAATCAAGGCCTGTCTGACGCTGCCAAAGGCCATGAAGATCAGCAGGAAGATCAGGGCGAGCGCGGCTGGCACCACGATCATCAGCCGGGTGCGCGCCTCCTGGAGGTTCTTGAAGGCCCCGCCGTATTCGACGAAATAGCCTTCGGGCAACTTAACCTCGGCTCCTATCTTTTGCTGTGCTTCCAAAACGAAGCTCTGCACATCGCGGCCGCGCAGGTTGACCTGAATCGCCATGCGGCGCTGGAACGCCTCACGGCTGATGGTGTTGACGCTTTCGGTCATGCTCACGTCGGCCACCTGGCCGAGGGTGACCATGCCGCCGTCGGTCGTGCGGATGGGGAGATTGGCAACGTTGGCAAAATCCTGCCGCGCCGATTCCGGCAGACGGGTGATTATGGGATAACGGCGATTGCCATCAATGATCACCCCGCCCTCGACGCCAGCGAACGCGGTCTCGATCACCTTGTTTACCTCATCGGCGTGGACGTTGTAGCGCGTCATGGCCGTGCGGTTGAGGACGACCTGGAGGACGGGCGCCTTGCCTGCCGCATCAAACTCCACGTCGGCCGCCCCGGGGATCTTCTCCACGATTTCGCGGACCTCGCCGGCGACCTTTTCCAAAGTGTCGTAGTCGTCACCAAAAACCTTGATGGCGATGTCGGCCCGGCTGCCCGAGAGCAGTTCGTTAAAACGCAATTCAATCGGTTGGGAAAAGAGGTAGCTCTGGGCGGGGAAGTGAACGGCCAGCTCCTTCGACATGAGATTGGTCAGTTCATCCTTGGTGATGGTGCGACCGTCGATCTTCCGCCACTCGGAGGGCGGTTTCATCATGATATAGCTGTCGCCCACGTTCACGCCCATCGGATCGGTCGCCACCTCGGAGGTGCCGACGCGGGCGAAGGTATGGGTTACTTCCGGGAACTTTTCCAACATCAGCTTCTCGGCGGCAGTCTGCATTTGCACCGACGGCCCAAGACCAATGCTGGTCGTGCGGATCATCTGAGCGGCGAGCGAACCCTCGTCGAGCTGCGGAATGAACTCCGCGCCAAGGTGAGTGAACACCCACATCGACACGCCGAATATGCCAATGGCAATGGCTGACATGAGCCAGCGCATGCGCAGGCTGAAGTGAAGCACCGGCGTGTAGAGTCGCTTGGCAAAGCGAATGAGGAAGTTGTCCTCTTCGCTGACCTTTGCCGTCATGAAGAACGAGCACAGCACCGGCACAACCGTGAGCGCGAGAATGAGCGCGCCAATGAGGGCGAAGACGACGGTGAAGGCCATCGGCGTGAACATTTTCCCTTCGATGCCCGTGAGGGTGAACATCGGCAGGTAAACGATGGTGATGATGGCCACACCGAAGACGGTGGGTGTGCCGACCTGTTTGCAGGCGGTCAGGATGGTATGCAGGCGCTCTTCCTTGCTCAGGAGGCGACCGAGTTGATGCTGACGCTGGGCCAGCATGCGCACGATATTCTCGGCCATGACCACCGCCCCGTCCACGATCAGACCGAAGTCCACGGCTCCGAGACTCATGAGATTGCCCGACACGCCATAGCGAACCATGCCGGTCATGGCGAAGAGCATGGAAAGCGGAATGGCGGTGGCGACAATCAGGGCGGCACGCCAGTTGCCGAGCAGTCCGATGAGGATGGCGATCACCAGGATCGCACCCTCAAAGAGATTTGTCTCCACCGTGCGGATGGTCGAATTAACCAAGTCGGTGCGGTTATACACCGTTTCAACCTCCATGCCGTTGGGTAGCTTTGATTGCAGTTCGGCAATACGCTCATGCACCCGGCTGGAAACCAACCGGCTGTTCTCGCCAATAAGCATGAGGGCAGAACCGAGCACGGCCTCTGCCCCATCGTGGGTCGCGGAGCCCGTGCGAACGCCGGAACCGATGCCGACATCAGCCACGTCTTTGACGCGCAATGTGCCCGCGCGGGCACCGGAGAATTTGATCGGCAGGTTGGCGATCTCCTCTGTCGTCTGCACCCGCCCGATGGCACGCACCGTAACGGACTCGCCGCCCTTCTCCACCACCGAGCCGCCGGCGTTGGCGACGTTCTCTGCGACGATGTCGGCCACCTCACCCACGGTGAGACCCACGCTCGTGAGCTTTGCGGGATTGGGCATAATCACGATCTGCTTATCGTAGCCACCGGAAGTATTGACCTCCGTAACGCCGGGCACGGTGCGCAACGCGGGCTTCACGATATAATCTTGTGCCAGCTTGAGTTCACGCAGCCGGTCCACCGCATCGGCCGGGGCATCCTTGAAACCCTCTTTATAGCGGACCGTGTAGTGGTAGATTTCACCGAGGCCCGTGGTGATGGGGGCGAGTTTCGGTGTGACGCCCGGCGGCAACTCATCCAGAACGGCTTGAAGGCGCTCACCCGCAAGTTGGCGGGCGCGATAGATGTCTGCGCCTTCCTTGAAAATCAGGGTGACTTGCGAAAGGCCGAATTTCGAGATGGAGCGGACTTCGAGGAGTTTCTCGATTCCACCCATCTCGACTTCGATGGGATAGGTGACGAGTTTCTCGATTTCCTCAGGTGCGAGTGAAGGCACCGAGGTGTTGATTTGCACCTGAACGTTGGTGATGTCGGGCACGGCATCGATGGGCAGCTGGGAGGCTGACCAAGCGCCGATGAATATGAGCGCCACTGCGCCGAGCAGCACGAACACGCGCTGGCGGAGGGCAAACTCGAGAATCTTGTCGATCATAGGAAAGGGATGTGGGAGTTAAAAAATGAGAAGAGAAGGATCAGTGGCTATGGCCGCCGCCCTTGGTTAGACGCAATTCGGCCAGCCAGAGCTGATCGACAGGCGTCACCACCACGACATCGCCGGCATAAAGACCGTCGGCGATTTCGATGAAGTCGGCTGAACGTGCGCCCACCTTGACCGACGTGCGCAGGTAGGCGCCGCTATTGACGACGTAAACGAAGGTATCGGTGGCACCTTCGAGGACGGCGGAACGGGGCACGGTGAGGACCAACTTCGGTTCGACTGCGAGCGCGAGTGTCACGAAGTCGCCGATCTTATGGTTTGCCGAGGCGCCCAGCTCGAAGACCAGGTCAACGAGGCGCGTCGCCGAAACGGCGGAGCGATCAATTCGCACCAGTTTCGCGCCGGTGAAACTGGACTGCTCAAATGGTTTAATCTGATCGGCGGGCAGTCGAGCGCTGGCCAGCACCTGAGGCGTGATCGTGAATACCTGGACCGTGATATTCATCTCGGCCGCGAGCGCACGGTCCTCCGCTTCCGCGGTGACTAAACGGAGTGCCTTGACGACCTCGGGTGTAAGTTGCAGTCCGCGGCCTTCCTTGAAGGTAACGCCGCTTTCCTCACCTTCCGCACCCTCGGCATGCTCGGAGTGGTCGTGCCCTGCTTCGGAAGCCGCCTTCTTGCCGCAGCCGGCAAGAAACAGAGCCGAGGCGGCCAGACCGATTGGAAACCAAAGACGAGGGTTCATGGCTTGATTTCGACAGGGTTGAGTTCAATGCCGGTGAGCTGCTGGACCTTGAGTCCGGCCACCAGCGTTTCGCTTTGGGTATCGAGCAACGCTTCGACGGCATCGAGGTAGCTGTTCTGCAATTCGACGTAGGTGGCGATGGGCACCGCGCCGGTCCGGTAGTGGCGGTCGGCCAGATCCGCAGCTTCGCGGAATTTCTGCACGGCATCGGGCGACCAATGCCGCGACTCGGCGAGCTTGGTGGCGAAGGCCTGTGCAGACGTGATGACCTCACGGTCGAGTTCGCGCAGCGTGACCAGCACAGCGGCTTCCGCCTGCCGGCGGCGGGCATTGGCCACTTCCACGGCCGCACCCGTGCGACCCGAGACAGGCAAGGGAACGCTCAGTCCGAGGCCGACGATGGTCTCGCGGTCACCCACGTTGTCCCGCGAGAGATACGGACTCACGCTGATGCCGGGATAGCGCTCGTTGCGGGCGAGACTGACGGCAAACCCCTGTTGTTCCAATTCAACCAGCCGCATCCGGTAGTCGAAGTTCTTCTCGCGGGCGGCGGCCAGCAGATCAGGGGTGGCAGGCAAGGAGGCAAAACTAAGGGCCGGAGCGGCCACCCGCAGCGGGGCATCAACGGCCACGCCACGAAGCTGATTGAGTTCGATCAGCGCCGCCTGCACGGCAAGCTCAGCTTCGGTTGCGCGTCGCTGGAGGGCGAGTTCGCTTGCCTCGATCACGCGTGTTTCCAGCAGGGGCGTGATGCCAGCCGGATCGCGGGCAAGGAAGGTTTCCTTGAGCGAGGAGAATCGGTCGGAAACTTCCCTGATCGCCGCCGCCTTGGCGTTGGCGGCGTAGAGACCGAAAGCCAGCGTGCGCGCACGCGCCGTCAGGGCGTTTTCAAACCGGGCGACGCCCAGTTCGGCCAGTTCAACCTGTCGGTTGGCGATAGCCTTACGCAGGGAGAGACGGCCAGGCCATTCGAAGGTCTGCGTGACGGAGACAGACCAAACCGCACCGTCGCCGATCCTGGCGCCCGATGAGTCCTTCAAGCGCTTTTGACCGATATCAAAAGACAACTCGGGGTCGCTCAGGCGTGAGGAGATGCGCACCCCGGCTTTGGCGGCGGCAATTTCTTCCTGATAAAATTGGCGCTCGGGATTTTTGGCCGTGATTTCGCTGACGAGCGCGGACAGTGAAACGGCAGTCGCGGCTTCACCGGGCACGCTTTGGGCGTGTGCGACACCCGCAAGGGTGAGGAGCATCAACCCGAGGCTCGGGCGGATGAAGTAGGAGGGCGTGGAAACAATAGGATTCATGAAAAGTAAATGGGCGTGACAAGGTGGTGAACGAAAAACACCCCGAGGATTGCAGACGCGCGCACGCGTCCCGCAGCGGGATGGAATAGAAAAGGGTCGATCAGTCCGCGCAGGGACTAATCAACCAACGAGCGAAGGCGCGCGCGACAACGGCGCGGCTCGACGGACAAACTGCCAGGCCGGAACCCAATGCTCCGGGGTCTCGGGCTTCGAAACCGCAAGGCTTGGCTCAACCGCCCATACTGACGGCAAGAGCTGCAAACAAAGAAAACACGTGCAGGCCGCCAACGAGGGAGTTGGCACCTTGATGGCCTCATTGCTGGACTTAATGAGGCTGCCCTCGACCACATTGCATCCGTCATGGGTGCAAGGACCGCTGCCCGTCTGACAACACCCGACGTCAGCTCCGTGGGGAGATTCTGCTGCGATCAGCCCCGCTGCCTCCAATCCGCAATGCTGAGTTGTCGGCAACCAAAGGGCCAACAGGACAATCGCGATGATGTGGCGGAGCGTGGACACTGTTCTCACTAATCGACGCAGCGCGTTTTTTGTCAATTGCCACTTGGCCACGCTCACCCTGCCCAAGCCTTCAACTCAGCCGAAAAAAAGCGACTACTGATTGTCGCTGTGGAGTTTGACGCGGTCGAAAGAATCAACTGAGTCCGAATAGATCGTGAGCCCAATCCCTCAAACTAAGACGTTACGCTCGCTTCGCTCGAATTCACATTCAGAAGCGGGCACGCATCACCTTGGCAAAGGTAGCGGCTGTTTTTCGCCAAAAGTGCGTTTCCGAACAGGACGCAAAATTCTTGCCTAGCTCCGCCACAGCAAAATTTTTCGATGCGTTCTTCATCCCGATAATCCGATAGGTTTTGCGGCCTCGATAGCCTGTGAGGATATTCTCGATTGCCGCTGTGATGAAGAAAATCGTGCGTGTGTCCTCTGAAATGCGATCAAGGACACCGTTGATTGACGAAGCTTTCGGCCTGAATGTCACCACCAGGCACGCATGCCAACGACAAGGCTAACCACTTCGGTGACATCGTCCTCCTGCCGTCGCAAATCGGCGGTTTTGCCTAGTTGCCTAGTCCAAACTACGCCGATGTATGGAGCAAACTCACGTCGTAGTTCATATCGAAGGCGAAGGCCGATCTCGAAATCGTTGAGCCCCTTCTCCACGCCGAATTCACGCGCGCTTTGCAGGGCAACATTTACCTCAACACGTGGCTGAAGGATGAGTTTTTGCGTAAGAAGCGCATCGTAAGTTGCGGCCAACCGCGCGGATAGATCGCCATTCTCGCTCAAGAACAGGGCTGGCTCGAATTCGAGCCAGTAAGGGGCCAAACCCTCATAGCCAATCACGGCAAAAGTGCGACCCCGATCCGATCCGGTTCCCCATGAGCGATCGTAGCGGAGTCCGGTTTGAAAATTCCAGAAGGGTGCCACCAGCCGGCTATAAAGCGCTTGAACTTCGCCTTCACCTTCGCTGCGACCGGAAAGCTGGCTCGTGCCCTCGGCTTTCCACCAAAACTTATTTTTATCACCGCCATACCAACCTTCGGCATCCAGGTTGAGTGCGTCAGCGGAATCGCCCGAGGAAAACTCCAGCCGGTCGATGAGGACGTAATTAAATTTCATCCTGTCTTCGACGGGCGGAGCCCAGCCTTGAGCGAGGTGCGGAGGCTGCCCCGTGACAAGAGTTGCCGGTGCATCCGCACCCGTGCCGTGTCCGGCGTGTTGAGCGAGTAGCGGGCTGGCGGCTATGAGGCTGACGCCAAGGAAGGAGAGAAAACGGTGCATGGCGGGCGGCGAGGGTTCAGGCGACGGAGACTACGCGGAACATGCCGGCTTCCATGTGATAGAGAATATGGCAGTGCATAGCCCAGAACCCAGGCGCATCGGCCTCGATGTCGAGCGAGAGGCGTTCGGCGGGCTTCACGTTAATTGTGTGCTTTTTCGGTCGATAGGCACCGGCTCCGTTCTCGGGCTCGCTCCACATGCCGTGCAGGTGCATGGGGTGATCCATCATGGTGTCGTTGACAAACGTGAGGCGCACGCGCTCGCCGAGTTTGAAAGCGATGGGAGCGGCGGCTTCCGAAAAAGTCTTCCCGTCAAAGCCCCAGATATAGCGCTCCATGTTGCCCGTGATATGGAGTTCGATTTCGCGGTCAGGCGGACGCACTTCGGCTCGCGGCTGAAGGCTGCGCAGATCCGTGTAAACGAGCACACGATGGGGAGCATCTTCCAAACCCGTGCCGCGCTCATGCAGGCGATTGCGCGGTGCCATCGCGACCATCGAATTGCCCGCTCCATGATTGTCAGGGCCATGCGGGACGGCAGCAGACGCCGGGGCAGGTTGCACGGCGGGCATCGCCATACCGGCGTGTTCACTGCTCGCGGGGGGCGTGGGTGGCATTTTCATGCCAGGCATGTCGGCCATTTTGGAATGATCGACCGCGGGTGTAGGCTTCGGCATATCGGCCATCGCAGCCATGTCGTGCCCTACGGGAGCAGACGGCGGCGGCGAGCCACCATGCGCGGAATGCTCTCTACCCGCCATACCCGGCATTCCGGCCATCGAGCCTGCGCCAGCACCGTGATCCATGCCCATATCGGCCATCGTGCGAATCGGGCGAACACGACGTTGCGGGAGCGGAGCGGTCATCCCTTGGCGCGGAGCGAGCGTGCCCGCAGCGTAACCGCTGCGATCCATCGTCTCGGCGAACAGCATGTAGGCACGATCCTCGGAGGGCTCGATGATGACATCATAGGTCTCGGCCACGGCGATGCGGAATTCGTCCACCGTGACGGGCTGCACGTCGTTGCCGTCGGCCTGAACCACCGTCATCGGCAATCCGGGGATGCGAACATCAAAATACGTGGCGGCGGAGGCGTTGATGAAGCGCAACCGCACGCGTTCGCCCGGGTGGAACAATCCTGTCCAGTTGGCGGCGGGGGGAAGGCCGTTTACGAGATAGGTGTAAGCGGCTCCGGTAAGATCGGAAATATCCGTGGGGTCCATACGCATCCGTGCCCACTCACGACGGCTGGCAAGGGCGGCGGACCAACCTTCACGCCCGGCATCGCGAACCAGGTCGGGCAGCGTGCGGCGCTGGCGGTTGTAATAGTTGCTTTGTTTTTTGAGCCGCGAATACACGAGGTGCGGATCGGCAAAGGTCCAGTCGGAGAGGATCACCACGTATTCGCGGTCGTATTCGTAAGGCGGAGGCGTGCGCGGATCGATGATGATGGGGCCGAAGACACCGATCTGTTCCTGGAATCCGGTATGGCTGTGATACCAATAGGTGCCGCTTTGCTTGAGCGGGAAACGATAAGTGAACGTTTCCCCAGGCTTGATGCCACCAAAACTGACACCAGGGACGCCGTCCATCGCGGCGGGGAGAATAAGCCCGTGCCAATGGATCGACGTATCTTCGCCATCGAGCTGATTGGACACGCGAATCACCGCCTCATCGCCTTCGCGGAAGCGCAGAAGCGGGCCGGGCACCGTTCCGTTGATCGTAACGGCCGAGGCTGGGGTTCCGGCGAGATCGAGCGTGGCGCGCCGGATGGCCAGATTCACTTCGTTGGTCACCGCAGCCATATCGCCACCGGTTCCCGTCATCGCGCCATGCCCAGCGTGACTCGCCTGTGCATAAGCCGGGGTAAGCCGCTGTAGCAGCGCGAGCCCGCCCGCCGCCGAGAGATTGAGGAAACGGCGACGTGAAAAATGGGGCGAGAGGTTTGTTGGCATGGGCGACATTCAAGCAGAGCGTTACAAACTGGAGGCGATTCCTCCTATCAGAGACGTTCTATCACTATTCGTGTCTCGCCTGCTTTGCCTTGCTCATACGCGAGAACGGCGTGGTCACCGGTCGCGACGACAGAGGGATAACGCGCGTTTTCGGCATGTTTGGCAGGAGCCGATTTGTTGGCATCGCGAGTCATCATGAGTTGATTGCCATCCTGCCAGAAAACCATCGACCGGCCGCCGACGTGAACACCGACCGGCTGTTTGCCTTTGCCGAGGCCGATTTCCATGCCGCCCGGAGCACAGTAGTAAATTTCACCCGCACGCTGCCACACGGTCGTGAACGCTCCGCCACCGAGCGCGAGGATGTCGCCGCCGTCCATCGGGCAGGCGTTCAAGGCCCACGATCCCATGCCGAGTTTCTGGGCGGAAAAACCACCTGCGCCGGTCGCCTCTGTCGCGAGCCACAAGTCCCGGTTTCCAGCGATGGAGTTGCGCCACATGACGGCCAGCTTCCCGGCTTCGTCGTAGTGCGCGGTGGGATGGCAGCATTCGCACACGGATTTATCGGGCGAACGATACATCTGCTCGTTCTTCGCCCACGTCCGGCCTGCGTCGCTTGAGCGGGCTCCCCACAATTCCATCTTCCCGTTGCGCAGATCGAGCCAGGTCACAAACATGCGGCCACCGGGTGCTGCCGCGAGATCGTGCAGACCTTCCCGCGCGCTTCCCGGCACTTCGTTGATCGTGTGCGCGGGGCTCCAGGTGAGCCCGCCATCCGGAGAGTGGAAGGAGAGCAATTCGCTGCCGATTACTGTCACCGTGACGTGATCGCCATCGGCAACGATACGCGGCCCTCGACGCATCCCGATCATGAATTTTTCATCGCTGGCGATTTTTATGGGAGACGAAAACTCCACGCCGCCGTCCTTGGAAAAAGCCGCAAACAAATCCTCGCCCTTGGCGTAAGCCAACCAGACGCGACCATCGCGCGCGCTGAAAAGCTGGGGCTGTGTCGCCTCGGCAATTTCAGTGCGGCCCCACGCGGATGGCTGCGCAATCAGAGCCGCCAGAAACAACGCTGCGAGCATTTGCATCCGCCGGGAGAAACCCCGTAGGGCCGAAGTGACAGCGGTGCAGGGATTTGCAGCCGTCGCACTACGCTGAATACTTACACGGTGGGCATGGCTATTTGTGAGCATTGTAAGCGGAAGTTTCGAAGCGACGGAACGGCGGGTTACTTTGCCTTGGGGGCGAGCTTCTCCAAGTATTTGGCCGGATTCTTGAGGAACTTTCTCTCGCAGGGCTTGCAGCAGAATTTCACCGTCTGACCCTCGTAAACAAAGCTCGTCTCGTCACCCATCGAACCGAGGTCGTTGTCGGTCACGAGGCAGACATCGAGGGGATACGGCTTGGCCGGGCCCTTGTCGGCCGCCTTCTTTTCGGCAGCCGGTTTGGCGGGAGCGTCGGCGGCAATCGCCGAGGCGGAGGAAAGAGCGACCGACAGCCCGAGGGCGAGCGTCGCGAGGAGCGGGAATCGTTTGGTTTTCATATTGGGAAATGTTGATGGCGTTAGAAACGGAAGCCGAGGCCGGCACCGAGGCCGTAGTCGGAATCGTAGGTGCTGATGACCGAAAAGCGTTTGGTGAGCGTATAGGACGCGCCTAGCTGCCAGGAGAATTTCTCCGCTGTGTCGTATTCGGCGCGCGCCATGACGCCGACACGCGTGGTGAGCTGGAGCATCTTTGCCAACGCGACACGGGCATCGCCGTTGCTTTGAAGGGTGGTCGTGAAATCCACCATGTAGGGCAACCGATAGGTGGCCCCGGCGATAAAGGCATCGTGGCCCTCCATCATGTTGGTAAGACGATAGCCGGCGAAGGTGACCCAACGCGGGTTGAAATAGTGCGAATAGGTCGCGTCGATTTCGTATTCGGTTTTCTCGACGCGTTCCCAGCCGGTTTCCCACATCAGGTTGAGGTTGTCGCGACCGCGCTGGATCGTGCCCATGCCCATGCTCATGTGCGACTGCACGCTGCCGTCGATCCAAGCATAGGTGTGAGGCATCGCGTGTTCGCCCAAGTTCGGGCGATAGGCTAATTTCGAGAGGGAGGCGGTGCCGGGTGCCGGCGTTTTCCCAGACGGTGCTGACGCGACCGCAGTGGCGTCGGCAGGGGTCAGCTCGGCCCCGGCGGGATAGCTGAACACCCGCGCCATGCCAGCCATCATGTGATAGAGGAGGTGGCAGTGAAACAGCCAGTCGCGGTCTTCGTCGGCGTAAAACTCGATGATGCGGCGACTCATGGGCGGCACATCCACGGTGTGCTTGAGCGGCGCATACTTCGGGTCCACCGCGTCGGGCATGAGCAGGCGGAAGAAATGCCCGTGCAGGTGCATGGGATGGTGCATCATGGTGTTGTTCACGAGCACAAGGCGCAGCACTTCGCCTTTCTTCACAGGAATGGTGCTCTGTTCATCAATGGCCTTGCCGTTGATCGACCAGAGGTAGCGCATCATGTCGCCGGTGAGCTTGAGGGTGACTTCGCGGACCGGCGCATCCGCAGGCAACGTGGTGGGGACGGTCGCCTTGAGTCGCTTGTAAGGAGGCAGCGGGCGGTCGCTCTCGGCGGCGAGCGCTTCGGCGTCGGTGAGTTCGCCGCTGTCGTCGAGCTGATCCAGCACGGCCGCGAGCGCGACGTTCATGCTGTAGGCATTAAGGGGGCCGGGAGCGGGAGCAGTGTTCTCCGCACCTTCGCCCACGAAAAGCGAGGCGTGGCCCGAATTGTCCTGCGCGGTCGCGCGCACTTCCCATGCGCCTGATTCAGGGACGGTCACGAGCACGTCGTAAGTTTCGGCCATGCCGATGAGCAGGCGCTTTTGGTGAATGGGGGCTACGTCGATACCATCGGCGGCAATGATTGTGAGAGGCCCTGCCGCGGAGTTGAGATAAAAATAGGTTGAGGCGGCGGCGTTGATCACGCGCAGACGAATGGTTTCGCCCGGCTTGGCGGCGAGCCGCTGAAGCGGCTTCCCGTTCACGAGAAAGGCATCGTAAGCCACGTCCGATACATCCATCGGGGGCAGGCGGGACTTCTCGCGGTTGAGATAGTCCTTCAGGTTTCCGGCTTGAATCGCGCCAACGAGAGACTGCGCCGTGCCCTTGCGGATCGCATACCAATCGCTGCCGCGCAGCAGCGTGCGCATGACATCGTTCGGGTTTTCATTGGTCCAGTCGGACAGCACAATCACTTCCTCGCGGTCGATGTGCGGGATGTCGATGCGCGCGGTCGTGCCCGCTTTTGGCTCGACCACGATGCTGCCGTAAACGCCGCGCTGCTCCTGCAAGCCGGTATGGCTGTGATACCAATAAGTGCCGGCGTGCTTGAGCAGAAACTCAAAGGTGCGGGACTCTCCGGCGCGAATGGGTGGCGTGGTGACGTAGGGCACGCCATCCTCCAGGTTGGGGAGAAGCAGGCCGTGCCAGTGCGTCGAGGTCTCTTCGTTGGCGAGGCGGTTGTTGACGTGGATGCGGGCGACATCGCCTTCGCGAAAGCGCAGCGTCGGACCGGGAATAGATCCATTGAGCGTAAGCGCACGCACGGGCTTGCCGGCGGGAGACAGCGTGGTCTCGGTAACGTCGAGAGAGTATTCGACGATTTTGGCATCGGGATATAGCTGGGAGGCCTTGGGCTCGCTTTCGCGAAGCGTCCACAGCGCTTTGCCCTTGCCGCCGCACTCTTCGCAGGCATGGGCAACGTTAGCTGCGATCAAGGCACCGGCTCCGAGAAAATAGGTCAGAAGCTTCATCAGTTCGTCAGGCGTTTGTATCGAAGTAATCTTCGCCCCATACCATCAATGCCCCCAGGTGCGCCGCTGCCGACAAGACGGCGGCAGTCAACCAGACCGATAAACGACGCAGCCAGCGCCCTCCGGGCGTTTCGGAGTTCGCGAGGCGAAAGGTGACCCAGGCCGCGCCCCCCGCCAACACCGTAGCCGCGATGCCAAGCCAACGATGCCATTGCAGCATCCAGCGAAGCGCCGGACGCGGGTATGATTCAAACGCGAATACCCATCCGGTCACACTCGCAAACAGCGCGCCAACCGCTCCTACCAAAAGGAGAAACGGAACCAGACCAGCCAAGCGCGGGCCATCCCACCGGAGGCGGATCAGCTCGATCCCCGCAGCGAGCAAAATGAGTGCGATGGGAAAATGCAGCACCAGCGGGTGCATGCGGCCGAAGAGGAGCGTTAAATCCATGGCGATAGCGTCACAAGTGATGGCGAGATTGATTAAAAAATTCGGCCGGAGCGCGACGCCCCGGCCGACGCAGAATTTGGGAACCGCAGGTCTTAGTGATTACCGTGCCCGGTAGGCGCAGTCTCTTTGGGCTTTTCGCCCTTGGCCTTCGCCGCCGCAGCATCGTCGATCATCTTGAGGAACTTGTCCGGGTCCTTGTTGAAGTCCTTCACGCAGCTCTTGCAGCAGAGGCGCACAAGGCGGTCAGGTTTTCCTTCCTGCTTGAAGACATGGTTGATCGGCGGCCCCATGTCGCCGTCCTCCAGCTTGTCGCCCGAAACGACGCAGTTCACGAGCGGATAGGCGGCGACCGCTTGGGCCGAATCGGCCGGCATCGCCATGCCGGCGTGCTCGTCGGCTTTCGCCTTGCCCTTGTTGTGGGCTTCGTGAGCAGAGGTGGTGGTGGCAGCCGCGGCTACAATGCACGCAGCGAAAAGACTGCGAACGAGGCCAGACTGGAGTAGGTTGGGTGTATTCATTAGGTGATTATGGATTGGGAAGGAGAGGGCTCACCCATAATACTCCGCATCCATGGCGAATCCCTCGGCATTTATTGCTCAACCTTCAAAAAACATCCCTGCCGCAGAGATTTCCCCTTAAGGTGCTGAGAGCCATATCCCTGAGGGCTTTCGCGCTAGGGGGTGTAAGGTCTAGGAAACGGCTCCGTCTAATCGGTATGAATCCACACTCGCACGACCACCCCAAGGGCCATTCCCACCATGCGGCTGGCCAGCACAAGGCGCCGACTGAAGGGCATTCCTGCTGCCATTCAGGAGAGCCTGGGCATCGCCACGAAGCGGGCGTGTCGCCTTCCCCTGCGGCAAAGTATTTTTGTTCGATGTGTCCCGGCGTCGAATCCGACCAGCCAGGGGATTGCCCGAAATGTGGCATGGCGCTGGAGCGCAACCCGGCCTTCGCAGGTGCGGGCAAGACCGTCTATACATGTCCGATGCACCCGGAGGTGCGCCAAGACCACCCGGGAGACTGCCCCAAGTGCGGAATGCCGCTGGAGCCTGTGCAAGCCGGTGATGAGGCGGACGACGAACTCGAGTTACGACAACTCTCGCGCAAGCTGTGGATTGGCGGCGCTCTCGCGGTGCCTGTATTCATTTCAGCAATGGCCGGCATGGTGCCGGGACTGGCAATTACCGGTGCCGCTGAATCGTGGCGACGGTGGGGCGAGTTCATCCTCGCCAGCCCCGTCGTCTTTTGGGCCGGTGACTTTATCTGGCGCCGGGCCTGGAATTCCATCCGGCATCGCAGCGCCAACATGTATTCTTTGCTCGGGCTCGGCATCGGTGCGGCCTATCTGTTCAGCGTCGTCGCCTTGCTCGCGCCGAATCTTTTTCCCCACGAAATGCGACATGGCGGTCAGACCGGCCTCTATTTCGAGGCGGCCGCGATCATCACCGTGCTCGCTGTGCTCGGCGAATACCTCCAGGAACGCGCGCGCCGTCGCACAGGTCAGGCCGTGAAAGCCTTGCTCGGGCTGGCACCGAAAACGGCGCGACGGGTGCGCGACGGAGCCGAGGAAGACGTGCCGCTCGACCGAATCCAGGTCGGTGATATGCTACGCGTTCGCCCGGGCGAGAAGGTTCCGCTCGATGGCGTGCTGGTCGAGGGGCGAAGCAACGTTGACGAGTCCATGCTCACCGGCGAGCCGTTGCCCGTCGAGAAGAACACCGGCGACCGGGTCATCGGCGCGACCGTCAACCAAACCGGCGGTTTCGTGATGCGGGCCGAAAAGGTCGGGACCGACACACTGCTAGCCCAAATCGTCAACATGGTCGCGCAGGCCCAGCGCAGTCGCGCGCCCATCCAAGCATTAGCCGACCGGGTGTCGGAATTCTTTGTTCCAGCGGTCATCGCCATCAGCCTTGCCACCTTTGCGGTCTGGATGGTCTGGGGGCCGGAACCGCGGCTAGCTTATGCCATCACCAATGCCGTAGCCGTATTGATCATTGCCTGTCCGTGCGCACTTGGTCTGGCCACGCCCATGTCGATCATGGTCGGAGTCGGTCGCGGGGCTTCGCTTGGCGTGCTCATTCGTGATGCCGCCGCCCTGCAGCGCGCAGAAAAGATCACCCATCTCGTGACCGACAAGACGGGCACGCTCACGGTCGGTCGCCCCGAACTCTCGGGTTTGCACGTCGATCCCGCAATCGGCGAGGAGCGGTTGCTCGCATGGTCTGCCGCGTTGGAAGCCGGCAGCGAGCATCCACTGGCGCATGCGGTCGTCAAAGCGGCGGAAGGGCGCGGCTTGAAGCTCCCGCGGGTAGAGAATTTCAACTCGGTCACCGGCGCCGGGGTGTCAGGCATCGTGGAGGGAAAGCTTCTCCGCGTAGGCAAGCGTGCCTGGCTTCTGCATGAGAAGGTATCCATCCCGGCGGAGTTTGACCGAGAAGCCGAGCGCCTGCTCGCGGCAGGCGGCACCGTCATCTGGACCGCTATCGAACAGCGGGTCGCCGGGGTGCTCGCACTGACCGACACGATCAAACCTTCTTCCGCCGAGGCCATCCGCCGGTTGCACGCCCTTGGGCTGAAGGTGGTGATGCTGACCGGCGATCACCAAAAAACCGCTGAAGTGGTGGGCAAGACCTTGGGCATCGACGACGTGCGCGCGCAGCTTGCGCCGGAGGACAAGCATCGGATCATTGAGGAGCTTCGCAGTCAGGGCGCGGTCGTCGCCATGGCCGGCGATGGCATCAACGACGCCCCCGCACTCGCCGCCGCAGATGTGGGGATCGCCATGGGCACGGGCACGGACGTGGCGATTGAAAGCGCAGGCATCACCCTCGTGAAAGGCGACCTGCGTGGCATTGTTACGGCCCTCGTGCTCAGTCGCATGGTTATGAAAAATATCCGCCAGAACCTGTTCTTCGCTTTCATCTACAATGCGGCGGGCGTGCCTTTGGCGGCCGGTATCCTCTATCCCGTCATTGGGTGGCTCATGAATCCGGTGGTGGCGGGGGCAGCCATGGCCCTCAGTAGCGTGTCGGTCATCACCAATTCGCTACGACTTCGCCGAGAAAAATTGTAACCCGGAGGTCAGCCGCCCGGCTTGGGGCAGTCGCAATCGCGGCACGCCCCATTCGCGCACTCCCCGCAGAACTCTTCCAAGCGCTTGCGGAGTGCCGCCCGGGCGCGATGCAACGCCACACTCGCGTTCCCAGGGGAGATACCGAGCGAGCGGGCGACCACCGTTACTGCCTCCCCACCCAACTCGGCCCGCCTGACGAGTTCGGCTTCGCGGGGTTTGAGGTTCTCGATAAGGCCCTCGAAACACGCGCATACCGTTTTCTCAGATACCTCGTGCGTTTGGCCCAGATCAACTGTCCAATCGGCATCCCGCTGGGCAGTGGCCGACCTGCTGCGCACATGGTCAACCAAGGCATTTCGCAACAACCGATAAAACCAAGCCGTTAACTTCTCCGCATCCGAAACCCCACCTGCGGACCGCATGGCTTTCACGAGGCCGTTTTGCAGCACATCGTCAGCGTCGGCCTCGTTTCCTAATCGCGCCACCAGATAAGCCCGGAATCGGGCTCTCTGGGCGAGAATGGGGGCGAGGCTGTCGGTTTGGTCCATGGGAAAAGGTGCGCGTTGTTACTTTTTGCTCGCGAGACGTTAAGCTCCTGCTGAGCGGTTGCAACTGCCGCCGCTTGCTTCGCGCAGAAAGCATGAGGGATTGTGCCGCCAAGGGGTGTAATATACCAAAAGAAGCAACATGAACACCGACCATAATGATGACCAACTAGGCCCGTTGATCCGTAGGGGTTGGACAGTGCCGGCTCAATCCAACCCGAATTTTCGGACTTCAGTCTGGGCCAGAATTGAAGCCGGCCGGCGGCTGCCCGCGACTTGGAGCGGGTGGCTGAAACTCAATTTCGCCAGTGTTACCATGTATGCTGCGGCCAGCGTCGTGCTTGCGAGTGCAGGCGGCGGCTATCTTGCCGCCAGCCAAGCGAACCGTGACCGTGATCAGCTCATCCAGCGATACGTCACCAGCATCGATCCTCATCAGCGCGTGGCCTCGTCAACCGCTCCATGAAGTATCGCTGGATTACGGCCGGGATCATTGCTGTCGTTGCGCTGGCGGCGGGTTGCTTGGCCTATGTGTGCTTTCATCGGCCTTTACCCGACTCGGTCGCGCACGCACATGACTCGCTGGCGTGGGTGCGCGAGGAATTCAAGCTGTCGCCCGAAAAAATGGCCCAAGTGGAGGCGATGCACGAATCCTATGAACTCGTGTGCGCCGATCACTGCCAGGCCATCGCCGATTCCCGGAAGGAACTGCAGCGAGTGCGCGACAGCCATGCATCTGAAGCGGAGATCGCCGCAGCGATGACCAGGGTTACATCCGTGGACGCGCAGTGCATTGCCAGCACCCAAAAGCATATCCGCGAGATTGCCGCTGTCATCGGAGGTGAAGACGGCCGGCGTTATCTTTCCATCGTGCTGCCCCGCGTGGCCTCTTTCGATCACAGCGCTCCGGCCACACTCGATATGCAGAAAACCCCAACGTATGACGGCCCCGGGCGAAAATGATTCCGGGACGATTTCTGATGAGGCGTTGATGGCGGCCTTGCAACGTGGCGAAGACCAGGCGTTGGCCACGTTGATGCATCGATGGGAATTGGGGGTGAAGGGCTTTCTTCTCCGGCTCGGAGTGCCGTCAGCCGATGTTGAAGATGTCGCGCAGGATGCGTTTGTGCGCCTCTACGAGAAGCGGGCAAACTATCGCCCTGGAGCGCCATTCAAGCCTTGGATTCTGACCATCGCCGGAAACCTTGGGCGCAATCGCTTGCGTTGGCGGTTCCGGCGCCGGGAAGACAGCATCGAAGCAATGGCATCGGATCGACCGGATGGCTTTGATGTGGCCGACTCCGCCACTCAGTCCGCAGCCGCAGTTGCCGAGCAAGCCGGTGTGACGAAGGAAGTTCGCTCAGCCGTGGAGGCGTTGCCTGACAATCTTCGTCAAGCGGTGCTTTGCGTCGAGCTTGAGGAAATGAGCCACCAAGAAGCGGCGCAGATCATGGGCTGTAGCCCAAAGGCCGTCGAAACCCGGCTTTACCGGGCACGCCAAATACTGCGTTCGGCGCTGCGTTCAGTCTTGGCCTGAATTCAAAAAACTCAGCCGCCCGCATTGGCGGCGGCTGAGTGACAATGACCGATACGCTGCGTCAGGACTTCTTGGCGCAGCCCTGACAAGCGGTGCAGCCAGCGGCAGCCTCGGCGGTCGGTTTGGCGGCGGCCTGGACCTTGGCGTCGGCGTCTGCCTTGGTCCGCCAGATGGTCGGATACGAGGCCGGCTTCTGATTCTTGTTCATGCGCGCCCAGTATTCGGGGCCGGGACCAGCGACGGCGCTGGAAACGAGCAGGGTGGAGAAAAGGAGGCCGAGGCCGACCGCCGAAGTTTTGGAGCTAAACGGGAGTTTCATTTGAATCCTTTGGTTGAGTTACAATTACCTTACCCCGGACTCCTCCGATTCCCCTGATCATTGCTTGCTCGCTACTGCGCAAATTTTGACCTGTGGAAGAGCCCATCACTACACCCTTCGGTAAGTCCGGATTTCCGCTCTGCATCCGCCAACAGTGACCGTGACCAAGTCTGCCAGCCGACGCTCGCTCCGCTCGAATTATTTTAGCTCTGCCCCGTCCGGTAGCGCCCCATTTTATGGGCGGTCAAGGTCGTGTCTGCGGCCTCCACCCCGCGCAAACGTTCCGCTTCCCCCTCGATTGGTCCCGCTGCGCGGGACGCTGCCTCGGCGCTCCACCCAGCGCTTTGACTTTCGCCCATCCCGAGCGGGCGCTCAACCGGGCAGCACCCGCGATCACTCGACAGCATGTCGAGAAAGGGAAACGCGGCTCGCGCGAGCGCTCACCATGCGCGTTTACGAAGCCAAGATCGTTTACTCCCTCGTTTCTCTCGGCGAAGAGGTCCGTCTCGACC
Organism: Opitutaceae bacterium; assembly: GCA_015075305.1. NCBI lineage: Bacteria > Pseudomonadati > Verrucomicrobiota > Opitutia > Opitutales > Opitutaceae > Opitutaceae bacterium. The sequence goes on from JABTUS010000007.1 coordinate 167,532, forward strand.
GACCGGAGAAGGTTGCCGATTACCTCCATTCTGCTTTCGAGGAAAATCCGATGCAGGAGGCGTTCTACTGCGTCTATCTCGACCGCAAGAATCACCCCATTGGGCGGCATCTCGTCACTCTGGGAACGGCAACCTCCACACTGGTCGCACCACGCGAGGTGTTCCGCGGAGCCATCCTCGCCAGCGCCACCGCCCTCGTGGTCGCCCACAACCACCCCTCCGGCGACCCGGCCCCCAGCGCGGCCGACGTCCAGATGACCCGTCACCTCCGGGAAGCCGCCAAGGTCATCGACATCGACCTCATCGACCACGTCATTGTCGGTGATCCGAAAGCCGATCCGTTGAAGGTCGGCCACTATTCCTTCCGCGCGGCGGGCATCTTGTGATGCCCTTTTGCCACGACATCCACGATACCGCGCGGGCGGATCGTGCGTTGACTCCGACCCATTTCGGCCAACGGTTTTTGCCACACGGGCCAGCCGCCCCGGGGGCAACCTCGGGGCGGTATTTTTGTGTTCCGTGTGCGCTGCATCGTCCTCAGTGCGGACTGGAAAGTCTCTTCCGCGTCATCCCGAAACGTCGGCAGATTTCCTTGAACTTATTGTCACCCTCATTGTCACTTAGGGCTGAGCCGAAAGCACAAAGGCCCGTAACTCGTTAGAGTTACGGGCCTCTCGAAGATGGCGTCCCCACGGGGATTCGAACCCCGGTTCTCACCGTGAAAGGGTGGTGTCCTAACCGGGCTAGACGATGGGGACGCAAAAGAACAAGGGGGTGGACGGTACGGCGTCAGGGGGGTTGTGCAAGTACGTTTTTGAAAGGGGTCTTCCGCTCAAAATTGGCCATCGTGCAAGATGTTTGCCTGCGCGTGCCTGTGACTTTGCCGAGGGTGACACGGCGCGAAGGGGCGGTTCGTGCCGCGAACTTCCCCGGTTCGATCTCCGCCAGTCAGAGGACAAGGCTGGGGATTTGCCGCGGCTATCGTCCGGCGCTTGTCACTCAAACCGGGTTTTCAATTGCAGGAATCTGCGCTCGATCCAGAAGAACGATGCTGTTGCCAGGGCGAGGCTGATGCTGACTTTCCAGCCGAGCCGTACGATGAGCGGTGCATTGGGGATGACTGCCTCGACCATGTAATAGACGGGGAGGTGCAGGAGGTAGAGTCCGTACGAAATCCTGCCGACAAATACCATCGGTCGTGTCGCCAGAATCGGCGCGAGCAGCGAGTGCCGGCCCGCCACCAGATCGAGGAGTGTTGTCGCCGCCAGGCCGGCGACGATGACGTAACCGATCCATCCCATCCACGGGCTGTACCAGGTCACGATGCGGGGGATCAGGAACACCGTTGCAAGCGCGAGGGGCGCGAGCATACGTCCGAGGAACCGGCTGAGGTTTTCAGGCAATCCGCCTTTTGGCAGAGCCTTCACAGCGTAGGCGATCGCTGCGCCGACCATCAGGGTGTCCATGCGCGTATCGAGTCCGAAATTGATGCGCTCGTCCGTCCAGGTGCCGACATGCCAGGCGCGCCAAGCGGCGATGCACGCCGCACCCGCGAGCAGCGCGCCGCTCTTGACCGCGGGCGTTCGGATGCCGCGCTCAAGGCCGATGACAACAAGCGGCCAGATGAGGTAGAACTGCTCCTCGATCGCCAGCGACCAGCAGTGATTCAACCAGGTGAGGTGGTGCTGGTAGATCGCCTGCGCCCAGTTCGATGAATAGGTCAGCGCCAGCGCGATGTCCACCGCCGGAAACGGTTCGCCAAGCGCGGGCTTGGCCACGGCCACTAGCGCGCAGGTCAGTAGCAGCGCCGGCACGAGCCGCAGAAAACGACGCGCATAGAAATTTCTGAAGCTGATCGCACCGGTCCTCCCATGCTCGCCGCTGAGGATGGTTGTGATCAGAAAGCCGCTCAGGACAAAGAAAACATCGACGCCGACTCCACCGCTGCGAAACCAGGTCACTCCTCCGTGAGCACACAGCACGATGCCGACCGCGATCGTGCGCAGGCCGTCCAGAGCAGGATAGTAGCGGTTTTTCATGGTGCAGTCGCGGAGGCGTGAAACTGCGGAGAAGGCGCGCGGCTTCAATGCCCGTTGTCGAGCGCACACAAAAAACCAGATCGTACATGATGCGCGCTGTGTGAAAATTCATGCCTGACCTTTTTGAACTTTCCGTCCTTCGTGAACGGCAATGCCCATGAATTTTGCAGAGATCGAGGCCGCGCTGCCATCATCCGCCGTCACGTCGCTTGAACACATCGAGTCGCAGCTTTCAAATCTGAATCCGAAGCCGCGACATCTCGCCTCGGGCAAGGTGCGTGAAATCTACGACCTGGGTGACGCGCTGCTGCTCGTCGCCTCGGACCGGCTTTCCGCCTTCGATGTCATCCTGCCGGACGGCATCCCGGGCAAGGGCATCCTCCTGACGCAGTTGAGCCGGTGGTGGTTCGATCTGACGAGGGACCTGATCGCGAATCACCTGCTGCCCGATCAGGAAGGGGAGTTCAATCGGCGCGGCATCCATGACAGCGATCTGCGGCTTCGCAGCATGGTGGTGAGGAAACTCAAACCGCTCGCCATCGAATGCGTCGTTCGCGGCTACCTGGCGGGCAGCGGTTGGAAATCTTATCAGGCGAGCGGCGAGGTGTGCGGTCATCGGCTGCCCGCCGGCTTGCGGCAGGCCGACAAGCTGCCGGAGCCGCTGTTTACTCCGACCACGAAGGCGCCGAAGGGACAGCACGACGAGGCGATCGACGATGCCGCCGGGCGGGCGATCGTTGGCACGGATCTCTATGAGCGCGTGAAGGCGACGAGCCTGTCGCTGTATCGTCGCGGACACGACCGCGCGCGTGCGGCGGGCATGATCCTGGCTGACACGAAGTTTGAATTTGGCACGGATGCGCAGGGCGGTCTGGTGCTGATCGATGAAGTGCTGACGCCGGATTCCTCGCGCTTCTGGCCTTCGGAGAGTTATGCGCCGGATCAGTCGCCTCCGAGTTATGACAAACAGTTCGTGCGGGACCATCTCCTTGCGGTGAATTGGAACCAGCGCCCGCCCGGGCCCAGGCTGCCGGCGGAGGTTGTTCGCCGAACGCGCGACAAGTACCTTGCCGCATTGAGAAATCTCATGCGCTGAGCGAAGGTGAACCCCGGGTTCGCCGCGGAGATATTGATTCAATCCCCGCAAGCCCGCATCGCGTCGATCAGGCGGCTCGCAGCATGCCCTGGAGTCGCTCGGAGATTCGCTTCGTCCGTTCGACCTGTGCCTGCGCGTCCTTCAATGACAACCCAGCTTGCAGAAGAACGTCTTCGGTGAGGGCCCAGGCATGCCGCTCGATCGAGAGGCCCTTGCCGATTTCCTGGGTGATCCATGCTGCGACATGAAGCAGCGCGGTGATTTTCATGCGATTGGGATCCCCGGCGGGAGCGAAATGGTGGCGAATCGGTTCGGTCAGGCTTGGAGCAAAACCCCACAGGTGGAAGAGGCGGTCGACCGCTTCGGTGCTGGTCGTTCCAAACGTATTGAACTCCCAGGCGGCGACGAGCGCGGCGGTGGGATGCGACCCGCTTCCGACCGCGCAGCCCTCCTCGGTGGCCACTCCCTGGAGCAGCAGCCGGCCCACCGGCCGAAGCAGTCCCAGGGTGTATCCGGTGCTGCCGTCCTCGCCTGCGGCGGCGGCCATGTTTTCCAAGGCGACGGCCGTGGTCACGGAATTCTCCCAGAGTTCATCGCAGGACACGCCATAAACTGGCAGACCGACCGAATAGAGCTGGCAGGCCATGGCGGCGCCGACCAGACGATAGACTTCATAAAGCCCGATGCGGTCGATCGCCTCGTCGAGACTTGTTATGTGGCTGCCGCGCGCGAACTGCGCGCTGTTGCTGATCCGCAGGACACGCGCGCTCAGGACGGCGTCGAGACGCACGACGGAGACGATCGCGTCGACGCTGACGTCGGGATCCCTCATGGCGGCGCTCAGCCGCTGAAACACGCGTGGCGCCGCGGAAAGTTTGGATGCGGCGGCGGCGAGCCGGGCGTCAGAAATGGATTTTGCGGCCATGCGCGGCGAATGTCTTTCAATCGGTATTTGGTGCGGGAGACTTTACCCTTTTTTCCAATCTACGCCTGTGACGGTGAAAAGGAGTCAGTTCCGCGGATTATTTTTTGAAATACTTCGGATGGTCCCCATGAGCGCATGGCTGAAAACGCGTGTGATCAGCAATTGCCTGGGCCATCAAGCGGGCTTCATGCCTGGGGACCAACCGGCTGGCCTCTCCGCCTGCCTCGAGGAACCGCGCTGCAAATCGGACTGAACGTCAGCCTGAGCTCGTGGGTGCCGTTGCGATCAATGCCTTCGAAGAACTTCTGGTCTTGTGAAGGTCCCGCCTCAACCAGTCCAGCGCCGCGTTGACCGCCCGCACCTTGACTGTCTCGCGCGGTCCAGGGTACGAAAGTTTCCTGCTCCAAACTCCATTCGGCGAGTAAAGAGCGATATAGATTGTGCCGATCGGACTGGCTTCGTGGCCGCAGGTGGGGCTGGCGAAGCCCGTGACCGCAAGCGCGTAGTCGGCGCCCAGCCTTTCGGCAGCTCCGGTCGCCATGGCCACCGCGCCCTCCGGCGATACGGCGCCGTGCTGCGAAAGAATCTCCTCGGGCACGTCGAGAAGCTGCATTCGGGATTCATTGGAATAGCAGACGCAGCCGCCGGCGAAGAACTTGCAGGCGCCGTGAAGCTCCGTGAATGCGTTCGCAAGCAGGCCGCCTGTCGCGGCCTCTGCGACGGCGATGGTCAGCTCCCGCTCCCGCAGCAGATTGGCGCAGATGCGCGCCAGCGGTTCGTTGCCGTAACACACGAAGTCCTCGCCCAGGAGGCATGCGCACTCCGTTGCGATCTCGAGAAGCTGTGTGCCCGAAAATCTATCACCCGATGAGCTGAGACGGCAGTCCACATGGCCTTGATGCGCGCAGAAGGCGACCGTCAGGGCGTCGCCGAACCGGTTGAAGACCGGCTGCAGCCGGTCCTCGAGCGAACTTTCCCCGATGCCCGCGGTGCGAAGCTGGACATACGCCTCGTGGTCGCGGATGCAGCCGAGCGCGGCGAGCCGGGGGAGAACCTGCGTGACGAACATCGGCTGCAGCTCATTGGGCGGCCCCGGCAGCATGCACAGGACCTTGCCATCCTGCTCGAACCAGAGTCCGGGCGCGGTGCCGTTGGCGTTTGGCAGCACGCTGCCGTTGGCGAAGCGGTACGCCTGCTTGAGATTGTTTTTCGTCATGGGACGTCCCAGACGGCCGAAACGCTCGGCGATGGAGGTCTCGATCGAAGGGTCGAACACGAGCGTCTGGCCGAGAACGCCTGCAATCACCTCGCGGGTGCGGTCGTCGCATGTCGGCCCGAGGCCGCCGGTTGTGATGATGACGTCGGCGGACGCCCAGCTTTCGCGAAACTGCCGCTCGATGGCGGCCGCCTCATCCGTCACGGTGACGTTGCGCGCCAGCATCGCGCCGTGGCGGCCGAGCTGGGCGCCGATGAAGGCGAGATGACTGTTGGTTGTAAGACCAAGCAGCAACTCGTCGCCGAGGGTGATGAGTTCAAAACGACGCGGAAAATGGAGGGAGGTCACAAGGCCAGACGAGTATGATTCAAAACTTGCCAGTCTGGAAAGTAGGCTAAACTCGGAAAAATGCCAGTCACTGAATCGCATCGCGAGGACTCGCCCGCTTCCCTGAAGGAAAAGGTGCGGCGTCTGCCTGACCGGCCGGGGGTCTATCTGATGAAGGACCGGCTGGGGCGCATCATTTACGTGGGCAAGGCCAAGAACCTGAAAAAGCGCGTTTCATCGTACTTCACGCCATCCAGGGCAATGGCTGTGCACCCGAAAATCCGGGCGTTGATCGAGACGATTGCGGACTTCGAGACACTGGAGGTGAAATCGGAGCCGGAGGCGCTGCTGCTCGAGGGCAGGCTGATCAAGCAGTGGAAGCCCCGGTACAACACGGATTTTACTGATGACAAACGGTTCCTGCTGGTGCGCGTCGACATGCAGGAGGAGGTTCCGAGGATCCGGCTGACACGCATCAGGAAGGACGACCGGTCGCGCTATTTCGGTCCTTTTGCACATTCAGGGCTGCTTCGGAAGACCCTCGCCCAGATGCGCAGGCAGTTTGGCGTGATGCTGGGAGATGCGACGCCCAGGAAGCTGGCGGATGGCCGGTGGCAGCTCTACGATGATGTGAGACGGGAGCTCTATGGGTTTGAGAATGTGACGACGTCCGAGGAATACCGCGGGCGCGTGGAGGGGGCGTGCATTTTTCTGGACGGGAAGTCGCGCGAGTGGCTCGAGGCTTTGCGTGCGGAGATGGCGGGCGCGGCTTCGCGGCAGGAATTCGAGAAGGCGGCGGAGTTGCGCGATGTGGTGTTCGCGCTCGAGAAGACGCTCGAAAAAACGCGCAAGTTTGAGCGGGATCACCCCGTCGTTTCCACGGACGAATCGGCGATGGCTGCGCTGGGGGAGGCGCTTGGAATGCGGGAGCTGCCGCGCACCATGGAGTGTTTCGACATTTCCCACATTTCCGGCACCTACGTCGTCGCCTCGATGGTGCACTTTTCAAACGGGCGGCCGGACAAGCAGAATTATCGCCGGTTTCAGATCAAGAGCTTCATTGGGAACGACGATTTTCGAGCCATGGAGGAGGTCGTGGGGCGGCGCTATCGAAGGCTGAAACAGGAAGGCAGGCGGATGCCGGATCTCGTCGTGATCGACGGTGGCCGGGGACAGATTGGAGCGGCGCTGAAGGCGTTTCTAGCGATCGAGGTTGAGCCTCCGGCGCTGATCGGCCTCGCGAAGAAGCATGAAACGATCATTTTTCCGGACGCGCGCGCTCCCCTGAATCTGCCGCTGAATTCACCCGCGCTGAATCTGCTCCAGCGGCTCCGCGACGAGGCGCATCGGTTTGCGAACACCTACAGCGCCGACCTGCGTTCGCGGAAACTGCGCGAGAGCCTGCTCGACGATTTTTCCGGACTCGGCGAGGTTCGTCGTGCGGCGCTCCTCGAGCATTTCGGCGACTTCGAACACCTGAAGGTGGCGAGCGCGGCCGAGATCCGCGATGTCCCGGGGTTCGGACCCAAACTCGCCGTGGAGCTGTACGAGTTCCTCCATCGACGTCCCTCCGCTGCGACCCGGGGAGACGAGGCGCCCCATGCGGAGGATGCCGCAGTCCCCACACCGCCGATGCAATCGGCGCAGCCGTCAGCGTTTGAGTCGGACAAGGCGATCGAACCAGCGCGCGGGCAGGATCCAGCGGAGAAAGAGAAAGACCCGGGCGTGGGCGGGGCCTGAGTAGTGCGTGCGCGGGCGCGCGACGGTGAGTGCGCGTTCGACGAGCCGCGCGATGGTGTCCGGAGGCCGGGCGAACCGCCGCCCGCGGCTGTAGCCCTTCCGGTAGGCCTCGACAAAGGGAGCGTATGGACCGGAGTCGTTGAGCGCATCGGCGGATGCGAATGCGGCTGATTCGCCGAATTCCGTCGCGATGTAACCCGGCCGGATCAGCACCACGTCAATGTTGAAGGGGCGCAGTTCGCCCCGAAGCCCGTCGTTGAGAGCCTCGAGCGCGTGTTTTGTGGAATCGTAGACGGACGAAAGCGGGCGCGCGATCCTGCCGGCGACGGAGCCGATGTTGACGATGCGGCCGCGCCCCTGCGAACGCAGGTGCGGAATGACCTGCTGGGTGAGAGCGATCAGGGCGAATACATTGACCTCGAAATTGCGGCGCACGGCGTCGATCGAAACCCGTTCCAGCGGACCCCGCTGGCCATAGCCGGCGTTGTTGACCAGTGCGTCGATTCGACCGAAGCGTTGCAGCGTGGCGGCGACCAGCCTCTCGCGATCGGCGGCAAGGGTGATGTCGGCCGCGACGGCCAGAATGCGGGTGCCGCCTGGGTCCAGTGCCCGTGCCATGGCTTCGAGCCGGTCGGAGCGGCGCGCCGTGAGGATGAGCCTGGCTCCCGCGCGGGCGAGCCGTTGGGCGGTCGCTTCTCCGATGCCGGAGGAGGCGCCGGTCACGATCACCACCTGGTCAGCGAGTGCAGGCATGGGCGGCAATGAGGCAGCGGGAAATTCCCGACGCGAGTGAAAATTGCTGCGATGAATCGGATTGAGCTGGCGACCCGAGTTTGGCACGAGTGAGGAATCATGCGCCTGACCATCCTGAGTCTGCTGGCTGTCTGCCTCACAAGCATCCTTCGCGCCGATGTTGCGCTGGCGGGACTGTTCCAGGATGACCTCGTTTTTCAGCGTGACCGCCCTGTGCCGATCTGGGGTCGAGCGGATCCCGGCGAGAATGTGACCGTCAGCTTTGCCGGCCAGGAGGTCTCGACAATGACACCGGCCGACGGTCGCTGGATCGTATACCTCGATCCGCTGGCGACCCGCTCGGAACCGGCGGAGATGACGGTGTCGGGCAACAATCAGCTGACCGTGAAGAACATTCTGGTTGGCGAGGTGTGGCTTTGCTCCGGGCAGTCGAACATGGGGTGGCTGGTCAGGAATTCGGACAATGCGAAGGAAGAGATGGCGTCAGCCGATTATCCCCAGATACGCGTCTTCACCGTGCCAAGGAAGGTGTCTGAGACGCCAACGGACGAACTGACGGGAAAGTGGTCGCCGGCGAGTCCAGCCACGGCGGGAGGATTCACCGCAGTGGGGTATTTTTTTGCGCGCGACATCCATCGCAAGCTGGGTGTTCCCATCGGCATCATTCACAGCAGTTGGGGCGGCACTCCGATTGAATCGTGGATGAGCCCTGCGGCGCTGGCGAGCGATCCGGCCTTTGAGATCGTATTCAAGCGCTGGAAGGAGGCGCTGGATGCCTATCCGGAGGAGAAGGCGGCCTATGACAAGGAACTTGAAGCGTGGACTTCAGAGCAGGCGGAGGCCAGGAAGGCGGGGAAGCCGTTTTCCAAGCGGAAACCACTGGAACCCCGCGATCCGAAAAGCCGGGACCTGCCGTCCGGCCTTTTTAACGCGATGATCAATCCAGTGCTCCCGTACGGCATTCGCGGCGTGCTCTGGTACCAGGGCGAGAACAATGCGCGCCGTCCGTCAGGGTATCACAAGCTTTTCGAGACGATGATCACGTACTGGCGCGCGCATTTCGGGCAGGGGGATTTTCCTTTTTGCTGGGTGCAGCTGGCCAACTTCAAAACGAACTTCGACTGGGCGGCCCTGCGCGAGACGCAGACACAGACGCTTTCCCTTCCTGACACAGGGCAGGCGATTGCCATCGATATCGGGAATCCGGACGACATTCATCCTCGCAACAAGCAGGAGGTGGCCCGTCGCCTCGCGCTGATTGCAAAGGCTCAGGTCTACGGCATTCCAGGGGACTACTCCGGCCCGGTGTTCCAGTCGGCGGATCGCGAGAAAAACGGCATTCGCGTGCACTTCAGCCATGCCGTGACGGGCCTGATCGCGCGCGATCAGCCGCTGCAATCGTTTGAACTCGCCGGCCGGGACAAGGTTTTCCACCCGGCGCAGGCGGCGATCGAAGGAGACACCGTGTTTGTAACGTCGTCCGAAGTGAACGAGCCGATCGAAGTGCGCTATGCGTGGAGCAATGCTCCGGTTGCGAATCTCTACAACGGCGCCGGACTGCCGGCGGGGCCGTTTCGCACGGACGACTGGTGAGCCGCACGCGGGGGTGGCAGGTCAGAGGCCCACGAGCGAACCGTTGCGCTTGATCCAGGCTTCCGCCTCGCGCCAGCCGGGGCACACCTCGGCGACGCGCGCCCAAAAACGCTCGGAGTGATTCATCTCGCGGAGGTGCATCAGCTCATGGTGGATGATGTAGTCGCGGACATGGTCCGGGGTCTGCACCAGCCGCCAGTTGAGGGAGATCACGCCGCCGGAGCTGCAGGAACCCCAGCGTGAGCGCTGGTTGCGCACACCGACCTGCTTCACCTCGACGCCGCAAATCGCCGACAACTCCCAGGTGCGTGCGGGCAGCTCGATTCTGGCGCGACGCTGGAAATGGGCTTCGAGGGTCGGTCGAAGATTGCCGTTCAGGTGAGGCACGCGGAAGACATCCGCGTCGAGGCAGACCGCGGGTTTCTCACCCGCCACCGCGACGCGCAGTGGTGTGAGCGTTCCGCGCCAGAGGATGTGTGTGCCGGGAACCCAGACCTCGGGGGCCTGGGGACGGCGGCGCTGGCGCTGGCGCGCGCGCTCCAGCCAGTCGCGGTGCGACTCCAGAAACCGCCGGGCATCACGCTCGTTGCCGCGGGCGGGAATTGTGACCTCGGGAACGCCGTCCCTGCGCAGGATCAGGCGGTAGTGATCCGCGCGCAGGCTTCGTTTGAAAACGACATCCGGATCACGCGTTTCCTGCGGTGATGCGGCGATCGGGTGCGCCCCGGCCGCCGTTGAGGCGGTTGTTGTGAGCACTGAATCGAGAAAGTCCGACTGGCGTTCGCGCGACATTGCGGGCTCAGAGTGTGATCACTTCCCAGCGCTTGAGCGCATTCCGTTCAAGAGTGAGCCACGCGAACGAGCATGTGTCCGATCGCGGGTAGCTGATGCAGCCGGGATTGAGCCAGCGCACGCGGGAGAAATCAATGTCATCGCGGGGAACATGGGTGTGGCCGTGCAGGAGAAAATGGACGCCAGCCGGAGCGCGGCGCGGCGGAATGTGGACGAGGTGGAAACTGAGGCTCCCTCTGACCAGTGTCATCTCCATTGGCCAGGGATGGGAGTCATTGTTGCCGCGGACAACGTGCATGGGTTTTCCCAGCAGCTCGAATTCGACGAGAGTTTCCGGATCGCAGACATCGCCCAGGTGCCAGATCTCATCGGCGCCTTTCAGCAATCCCGGCAGACCGGAGGGATAACGGTCATGGGTGTCGGCAATCACGGCGATGCGCATGCCCGATTCCAGTCCGAGGCATCGATGCGGGTCACCTAAAATCGTGGGGAATCCGGCATCAGCCCTTCAAGGCGGTGCTGCAACATTTGCACGCGCACGATGGCTTGGGTTTGAGTTTCAACCCGGCGCGCCCATGATTCCGGCATGTCCCTGCCCACTTCAGACGCGCCGATGCCTTCCGCCCAGCCTCCGCCGGAAGCGAATCCTCCTCACCTGGGGCCGGGATCGAAAGCCGCCGCGGGCCTGAAGGCCGTCATCAAGACCGGTGAGCATGCGCTCGGAAGGGCGGGCGTTTGGGCCGGCACCCGGGCGCTGCTCAAGGTCAACCAGATCGACGGTTTCGACTGCCAGTCCTGCGCATGGCCGAATCCGGACACGGACCGCCACACCTTTGAGTTCTGCGAAAACGGCGCCAAGGCGGTTGCGGACGAGGCGATGACGGCGCGCGTCGACCGGGATTTTTTCGCCAGACATTCGATCGCAGAACTTCTTGGACGGAGCGACTACTGGCTGAACCGCCAGGGCCGCCTGACCGAGCCCATGATCCGGCGTCCGGGGGCGGCGCACTATTCCCCGGTTTCCTGGGGCGAGGCGTTCGGGACGATTGCGCACGAGCTCCGCGGCCTGTCCACGCCGGATGCCGCGGCATTCTACACATCGGGGAGAACCAGCAACGAGGCCGCGTTTCTCTATCAGCTTTTCGCGCGGCAGTTTGGCACCAACAATCTGCCCGACTGCTCGAACATGTGCCACGAGAGCAGCGGCGCGGCGCTGAACGCGACCATCGGGGTGGGCAAGGGAACGGTGACGATGGAGGATTTCCTCAAGGCAGAGCTCATCCTTGTCGTCGGCCAGAATCCCGGCACGAACCACCCGCGCATGCTCTCGACCCTGGCGGAGGCGAAGGGCGGGGGGGCGACCATAGTATCCATTAATCCACTACCCGAGATCGGCAATTTTCGCTTCAAGAACCCCCAGGACCTGCTCAATCCGCTCAAGGCTGTGAAGCTCCTGCTTCAGCCGGGCACGCCTTTGAGCGACCACTGGCTTCAGGTGCGCATTGCCGGGGATCTGGCGCTCTTCAAGGGACTGATGAAGGGCATGCTTGAAATTGAGGATGCGGCGCCCGGCACCGTGTTTGACCACGCGTTCATCCGCGAGCACACGGACGGATTTGAGCCACTGATCGCGGACCTGCGGGCGACGCCGTGGGAGTCGATTGTCGAAGCCGCAGGGGTCGGGCGCGGGGAGATCGAGCGCGTATCGCTGCTGGCCGCGCGGTCGAAGGCGACCATCTGCTGCTGGGCCATGGGCCTGACACAGCAGCCGCAGGCGGTTGCCACCATCCAGCAGATCGTCAACTTCCTTCTCCTGCGCGGCAGCATCGGGCGGCCGGGCGCCGGGGTCTGTCCGGTGCGCGGACATTCGAATGTCCAGGGCGACCGCACCATGGGAATCTTTGAGAAGATGCCGGATGAGTGGCTGGACCGCCTCGATCGTGAGTTCGGCTTCAAATCGCCGAGGAAACACGGTCATGACACGGTGGATGCGATTCGTGCGATGCATCGGGGCGATGTGAGCGTCTTTTTCGGACTCGGCGGCAATTTCCTTTCGGCGACTCCCGACACTGAATTCACCGGTGAGGCGCTTCGTCGGTGCGCGCTGACCGTGCATGTCTCGACCAAGCTGAATCGCGCGCACCTGGTGACCGGTCGCACGGCGCTGATCCTGCCGTGCCTTGGCCGCAGCGAACGGGACCGCCAGGCGGCGGGCGAGCAGTTTGTCACCGTGGAGGACTCGATGGGCATCATCAGCTCCTCGCGCGGCCATGCGGAACCGGCGTCACCCGATCTTCTCAGCGAACCTGCTATCGTGGCGCGGCTCGGCGCGGCTGTTCTTGGCGCACGCACGTCCGTGCCATGGCATGACCTCGCCGCCGACTACGACCGGATTCGCGATCACATTGCGCGCGTTGTGCCGGGATTCGAGGATTTCAACGAGCGAATTCGCCAAGGGGTTTTCCACCTGCCAAATGCCGTGCGGGATCAGCGGGTTTGGAGGACGATTTCAAAGAAAGCGCGCTTCACCGTGGCGCCAATCAGACGCTCCACTCTGCGGGGCGGCGAATTCGTGATGATGACGATCCGCACCCATGACCAATTCAACACGACGGTGTACGGGCTCGATGATCGCTATCGTGGAGTCTACGGCGGACGACGGGTTGTGTTCATGCAAGAGGACGACATCAAGTCGTCGGGTTTGATGGCGGGACAGTTGGCCGACCTCGCGAACCATTTTGGCGGAGTGACGCGAGTGGCGCGCGGCTTCATGGTTGCACCCTATTCGATTCCGCGCGGCTGCGTTGCCACCTATTTTCCTGAAGCCAATGTACTTGTGCCGGTCGATAGCACGGCCGAGATCAGCAATACTCCCACGAGCAAATATGTTGTCGTTACGATATCCCCCAGCGCGGATCTGACGGACGAATCATGATCGGTCAATAAAATCGCTTCTGTGTGCTGGCAGGTGAAACAAATGCGGCTAGGATGAGTCACAGACATACAAAGAACAATTAATCCTATGAAACCACTACAACTGCTTCTGATTCTCTCTCTGGCGGGAACCGCTGCGGTATACGCGGCGGACAACAAGATTCCCACCACGCGTGTCGAGGTGAACTTCACAGACCCTGAAAACTTCACGGACGTGAAGGACAGTTCCTTTGGCACTGAAAAAGGCCGCGACGCAATCCTGTCCGAGATCCGCGAGTACATCACGCGGCGTGCGGACAAGCTGCTTCCTGCGGGCCAGAAACTGACCATCACGTTCAGCGACATCGACCTCGCCGGTGAATATGAGCCCTGGCGCGGACCGCGTGCGGACGACATCCGCATTGTGAAGGACATCTATCCACCTCGCTTCAAGTTCAGCTATAAAGTCACCAATGCGGCGGGTGCCGTCGTAAAGCAGGGAGAGGAGAACATCACCGACCTTGCGTTCATGATGCGCCTGACTATCGATCGTCAGGATCCGCTGCGGTATGAGAAGGACATCCTCAATGACTGGATGGGCGCAAAACTGCGCGAAACCAAGTAGAGCTGTTCACGGATTGCGCACTTGATGCGATCCCACCGCCGCGACTCACCAGCTCGCGGCGGTTTCTTTGGAGCCCCTGCTTTCCCCATTGAATCCCCAGGCCTCGGAATCCGGTTCACGCATCGACAAGTGGCTTTGGGCGGTCCGCCTATACAGGACGCGCAGCCTGGCTTCCGACGCCTGTCGCGCGGGGAGCGTGAAGATTGCCGACCAGCCGGTGAAGCCGGCGCGGGATGTTCATGAAGGGGAGATCATTTCGGTGCGGCAGGGTGTTGTGAATCGAACACTGATCGTGCGTGCGGTGCCAAAATCGCGTGTGGGAGCTCCGCTTGTGGCGGACTACTGTGACGAGCAGACGCCTGCGGCCGAATGGGAGAAGGCCAGGGAACAGCGCATCCAGCATCTTTTGCAGCGGGAGCGCGGATCCGGTCGGCCCACGAAGCGGGATCGACGTCAGATCGACAGGCTCCTGGGTTAGTGTGCGGGATCATCCGTTCCCACCGCGGAGCACATGAACGTGGGCGAGGTCGTGCTTCTCGAACTCCTGCCAGTAGGCGTCCTCAAGCTTCTTGAGTTCGGCCTCAAGTGAAGGGGGTGGTTCGAGGCCGGGGGTGGTCGAGGCGAGGTGGCGCCTCGCCTGGTCCGAGGCGTAGTCGCGATCGGCAAGCCGAGCCACGAGTTCATGCCAGAAGGCGTCGTTGGTGTGCTCGGAGAGCACCTGTTCAACCTGCTCGTTCTTCGTGACTTTTTCGGACAGCGAGAGGACTCCGTTGGATCCCTTTTCGACGAGATCCGCGCAGTTCAGCGCCTCCGCCAGATTCAGGATCGTCTGCTCGACATCCTGGTATCGTTTGGCGGCCGTGGTCTCGGGCCCCTGATAGGCAGTCACCACGTGCATGCCGAAATGCACGAGCTCCAGGACCCGCGCAAACTCCTTTGGAGTGAACGATACTTTCATGGGCTTGCATTGTGCGCAGTGTGCCGGGAACTCGGCAACGATGGAGTGGGTTTCATCGGCTGCGGGCGGGCACCCCCGTCAATGTGGTTTCAAGAAATCCCTCGCCCAACGGGGCTGGCCAGCCTTGAATGACTGCGTTCATGTCCCTGTTCAGCCTGCTCGACGTTTCACTCAGCTTTGGTGGTCCCTACATCCTGGAAAAGGCCAATTTCCAGGTGGATCCGGGGGAGCGCGTGTGCCTGCTCGGGCGCAATGGCGCGGGAAAATCGACGCTGATGAAAATCATCGCCGGAGAAATCAAGCCCGACTCCGGCCAGGTCTTCCGCGAACCCGGTGCCGTCTTCACCCGGCTGACGCAGGAGATCCCGGCGGGCATTGAGGGTGATGTGCGCACCCTGGTGACATCGGGCCTGCGTCCGCCGCACGATCATGAGGAGGAGTGGGAGCGGGACGTGCGGGTTGACGATCTCGTCGCACGGCTGCAGCTCGATCCGGAAGCCGAGTTTTCCCAGCTTTCGGGAGGATTGAAACGCCGCGCCCTGCTTGCGCGCGCGCTTGCCGGCCAGCCGGATCTGCTCCTGCTGGACGAGCCCACCAACCATCTCGACGTCGATTCGATCCTGTGGCTTGAGGATTTTCTGCTCTCGGAAAAGATCTCGCTGTTCTTCGTGACGCACGACCGGGCGTTCCTGCGCCGGCTGGCGACGCGGATTGTCGATCTCGATCGCGGGCGGCTTGCGAGCTGGGCGTGCGACTACGACACGTACCTTGTGCGCAAGCAGGAGGTGTTGGAGGCGGAGGAGCGGCAGCAGGCGCTCTTTGACAAGAAGCTGGCGCAGGAGGAGGTGTGGATCCGCAAGGGAGTGAAGGCCCAGCGTTCGCGCGCGCAGGGTCGCATCCACGCGCTCATGAAAATGAGGGCGGAGCGGGCGGCGCGCCGCGAGCGGACGGGCAATGCCACCATGCGGCTGGCCGAAGCCGAGCGATCGGGAGTCAAGGTCGTCGAGGCCGACCGGATCTCGTTCGCCTTCGCGGACGGAAAGCCGCTTGTGAGCGATTTCACCACGCTGATCACGCGGGGTGACAAGATCGGTTTGATAGGTCCCAACGGCGCGGGAAAAACAACTCTCATCAAGCTGCTGCTTGGGGAACTGAAACCGACCTCCGGGGAGATCAAGCACGGCACCGGACTCGAGGTGGTTTATTTCGATCAGTTTCGCGGGCAGATCGACGACAACCGGACGGTCGCGGACAATATCGCGGATGGGAACGAGACCGTCACGATCGACGGACGGACGAGACATGTGATCAGCTACCTTCAGGACTTTCTCTTTTCGCCGGATCGTGCGCGCACGCCGGCTCGCGTGCTTTCCGGCGGCGAACGAAACCGGCTGCTGCTGGCGCGCCTGTTCACCAAGCCGGCGAATGTGCTGGTGATGGACGAGCCGACCAACGACCTCGATGCCGAGACGCTCGATCTGCTCGAGGACCTGCTCGTGGAATATCAGGGCACGCTTCTCGTGGTGAGCCACGACCGCGATTTTCTGGACAATGTGGTGACCAGTACGCTGGTGTTCGAAGGCAATGGCTCCATAGGAGAGTATGTCGGCGGTTACAGCGACTGGGTGAAGGAAAAGGAAAAGGCTGCCGCGGCGGCAGCCGCCATGGCTGCGCGGGCCGTTGCTCCGGCAAGACCGGCCTCCGGAGGCGCGTCAATCAAGCCCCGCAGACTTACAGCGAAGGAACAGCGGGAACTTGAGGGCCTCCCGTCGCAAATCGAAAAGATCGAGGCTGAGCAGGAGGAATTGTCCGGCAGGCTGGCCGATCCGTCCTTCTACCAGCAGCCTGCCGAAATCGTGGCGGCGGCGCGCGCGCGCGTGTTCGAGCTTGAGGCGGAGCACGCGACGGCGTTTGCGCGCTGGGAGGAACTCGAGGCGCTCAAGTAGCCCGCGCCCCGGTGAGCGCTGGCGGACGCGGGTTTCAAGCTCGTAAGCCGGGCGATTTTCCCTGTTAGTCGTCCCTGACGGAACGGCCGCCCGAATGGCGAAATGGTATACGCTTTCGACTTAAAATCGAATTTCCGAAAGGAAGTGCGGGTTCGAGTCCCGCTTCGGGCACTCCTTCCAGAGTGATGTGGATCCCAAAACTGGGGGGAGAGCAGGAAAACTACGGGTGTGCCATCGATGACAAACCTCCGACAAAAGGGCGGACTACTCTCCAGCAGGTGGTGTGAGGTCTGCCAGAAGCTCGCGTGGGCGCTTCGCCGCGACGTCCGGGAACCTTCGGTAATCCTTGTCGAAGGTGGCGACGGTCAGCCCATTGGACGCACCTTCCGCCGCCAGCGCGCAGTCCGCGAAATCGAGACTGGTGCTGGCGTAGCGGGCGACGGCGTCGAGTGTCGTTGCATCCGCGGCGATGGAGGGCCGCGCCAGGACACGCTGAATGGCCGCGGCGATCTGGTCGCGCGGCACGCCGAAGTGCGATTTGAGGGTCCACGTGACCTCCGCCAGGATGATTGCGGGCAGGTGAAGCGTGCCGTCGGGCGCGCGCTCAATCAGCTCCACCGCTTCCGGAGACTGCCTGGCATGGTCCGCAAGCAGGTAGCGCAGCACGACGTTGGCATCAAGTATCGCGCGTCGCGGCATCGAGGGCGCCCAAGTGTCTGCCGATCGACTTTTCCACCGTCCGCTTGTGCCTCGGCCGGGCATACCGTGCCAGCATTCCCGCCGGGCTGGCATCCGCGCGCAGCGTCACCCTGCCTTCGTGGAATTCAACCAGGACGTCGCCGCCCGGCTCGACGCCGAGCCACTCCCGCATCGGTTTGGGAAACGTCGTCTGGCCTTTCTGCGTGAGGTGCAATTTGATCATTTGCCTTACTTTCTTCTGAAGTGCATTACATCAACGAAGGGCGTAAGTCAAGTGGCTGGACTGAAGGCGCACAACGCGTGGTGTCGGATCGGAAAGGCAGCATGCTCGCCGTGCGCGGATCTTGACGCCGGACTATCCCAGGAGGCCCTGCAGTCTCGACCGCAGGAGCTGCCGCGCGCGGTAGAGGCGGGTCTCCACGGCCTTGGGCGAGCAGCCCATCACCTGGGCGGCCTCCTGATGGCTGAGGTCCTCGATTTCGACGCATAGTACGGCCTGCCGGAGTTTCGCTGGCAGCGCGTGCACTGCCGCCTGCACGCTTCGTGCGAGGTTCTTCTCCTCAATCAGCTGGGATGCGGTGCGTGCCGCGGGATCGGCCACCTCGAATCCGCCGGGAGTGGAATCGTTCAACTCCTCCATGCTGTCTTCGCGCCGGCGAATCCGCCAGCGCAGACGGTTGCGGCCGAGGTTGCCGGCGATCGTCAGCAACCATGGCTTGAACGAGGATCCCGGCCTGTAGTTGGCGCGCTTTTGGTAGAGACGAACAAAGGCCTCCTGAGCCACGTCCTCGACATCGGCGGACGGAACCCCGAGGCGAAGCAGGAAACTTTTGACGCTGATCTCCCACCGCTGCATCAGCGCGGCAAGGGCGTGGTTGTTCCCCTGCTGCAAGGCGGCCATCAGCGATTCGTCAGACG
Source organism: Opitutaceae bacterium (assembly GCA_015075305.1). Taxonomy (NCBI): domain Bacteria; kingdom Pseudomonadati; phylum Verrucomicrobiota; class Opitutia; order Opitutales; family Opitutaceae; species Opitutaceae bacterium. The sequence goes on from JABTUS010000007.1 coordinate 186,072, forward strand.
AGCTCCCGGTGTCACCTTCGACCGGGGGCATGGTGCGTGGCGTGATTCTGCAGGTCGAGCGACGCGGGAGCGGAGTGGTCGAAGGCGGCTACGCGCGGCAGAACGATGGAGATGTAGCGTTCCCCTTCGCGACCGCCGATCACGGCGGCGACTTCCCGGATGTGCTGCTCAGTGCTGGCCCGGCATTCGGCGTCGACCTCGGCCGACTGTTTCATCGCCGCGGCCACCTCCGATTCGGGCGCTCCGGAGCGGCGCAGCCGCTTCAACGCGGTCCGCGATTCGGCAATGGCCTCGCAGTGGCCGGCGCAGATTTTCTCATAAGACGCGTGCATGGCCTTCACCCTGGCGAATGTGTCGTCCGAGAGTTTGAACTCATCGCGCAGCCAGACAAGTGAATCGTCGTTTGATTCAATGCTGGTCGCCGCTGATGCCGGACGGAGGCAGAGGTAGGTCAGGCTGCCGGCCGCAAGTGCCACAAGCGCGATCAACCCTGCGGTGAGCCAGCCATATTTCATGGAGAGGGCGCTGAGCTCAATTGCTGATGGGGATCGATGCTCGCCACGTAGTGTCGGATCTGAGCTTCACGCGCCTGCGCGGCCTGATGGCGGGCGAGGAGGCTTCCTCCTGCGCCGGCGGCGAAAATGCCCACCGCGGCCGCAAAGGCGACCCCGGGAACGTGGAGCCTGAGCCAGCCCGCCCACGTCGCGGGCAAACGCTGCGCCGTATCTATGCGGGCCCAGACCGCTGCTCGAAACCCGGAACTTGGCTCGGCCGCAGCCGTCCAGCCCCGACGCAGCAGTCGGCGGAGATGTTCATCTTCAAGATTTGAACTCATTTTGGTTTGATTGCCTTACTCCCGGGTTCAGTCGCAACCCTCAGGAATTTGGCGCTGTCATGGTTTGGCGCGGCGCAGGCGCAGTGCATTTGAAATGACGGAAACGCTGCTGAGGGCCATCGCCGTGCCGGCGAACATGGGATTCAGCAGCCAGCCGGTAAGCGGGTAGAGGACACCGGCGGCGAGAGGAATGCCGGCTGCGTTGTAGACAAAGGCAAAAAACAGATTCTGCCGGATGTTCCTCATCGTGATGCGACTGAGCTTCAGTGCGGTCGAGATGCCACGCAGGTCGCCTTTCACAAGGGTGATGGTCGCGCTTTCGATGGCGACATCCGTGCCCGTGCCCATCGCGATGCCGACATCGGCGGCGGCAAGCGCGGGGGCGTCGTTGATGCCATCACCGGCCATGGCGACAATCGCGCCCTTCTGACGGTGTTCGCCGATGATGCGAAGCTTGTCCTCGGGCGTGAGATGGGCGCGCACGTCGTCGATGCCCAGCGTCCTGCCGACAGCCTCCGCAGTTTTCGCATGGTCGCCGGTGAGCATGACAACCCGGATGCCAAGGTCGTGGAGTCGTTGAATCGCATCGGCGGTCGTGTTTTTGATCCGGTCAGCAAGGGCAAGAATCCCGGCGACCTCCTGTCCGATTGATATCCAGATAACGATGCCACCCTGGGAAAGGAGTTTTTCGGCGGCGCTGTCGAATTCGGGCGAAATGGTCACGCCCTCCTTTTCGAGCCAAACGCGCTTGCCGGCGCGAACGAAGCTGCCAGCGATGGTGCCGGTGACACCCGCGCCGGTGACAGACGCAAAACCTTCGGCGGTGGGATTTGTCAGTCCGCGGGCGGCCGCTGCGTTCACGACGGCGCGTGCGAGCGGATGCTCGCTGCCGGCCTCGAGCGCCGCGGCCCATGCGAGAAGGCGTTCTTCGCCCACCGCGGGATTCGCGTGAAGCCCGGACAGCACAGGCCGCCCCTCGGTGAGGGTTCCGGTCTTGTCGGTGACAAGATGCGTGACCTTTTCCGCGCGCTGAAGCGCTGCCGCATCGCGAATGAGAATGCCGAGCTGAGCGCCGCGTCCGATGCCGACCATGATCGACATCGGCGTCGCCAGTCCGAGTGCGCATGGGCAGGCGATGATGAGAACTGCGACGGCATTGGTGATGGCATAGGAGAGGCTTGGACTGGGTCCCCAGATCATCCATGCCGCAAAGGTGAGGACGGCGATGGCGATGACGGATGGGACGAAGACGGACGCCACGCGGTCCGCAAGGGCCTGAATGGGTGCGCGGCTGCGCTGCGCCTGCGCCACCATTTGCACGATTTGCGCGAGCAGCGTGTCCGCCCCCACCTTTTCCGCGCGCATGACGAAGCCTCCGGTCTGGTTGACTGTGGCGCCAATCACGCGGTCACCGGCGGTTTTTCCGACGGGAATCGGCTCTCCGGTGAGCATGGATTCGTCGATGTTGCTCGATCCCTCCACGATCACACCGTCGAGCGGGATCTTTTCCCCGGGCCGCACACGGAGCAGATCGCCCACCTGAACATGCTCGAGAAAAACGTCCTCGTCCCGATCGGCGAGCACGCGCCGCGCGGTCCGGGGAGCGAGGTCGAGCAGCGCGCGAACAGCCCGTCCCGTGCGACGCCGGGCGCGCTCCTGCAGGTATTCACCGAAGATTGCCAGCACGGTGATGATCGCCGCCGACTCGAAGTAGAGCCCGGTTTCTCCGCCGTGCCGCATCTCGTGAGGGAAGAAACCGGGCGCGAGCAGGGCGGCGACGCTGAACGCGTACGCCATGCCGATGCCAAGTCCCAGGAGCGTGTACATGTTGGCGCTGCGGTGTCGCAGGGAATTCCATGCCCTTCGCCAGATGAAATCGCCGGCCCAGAAGAGGACGGGTGTCGCGAGGATGAACTCACCCCAGCGGCGCCAGGCGGCGGTTTCGCCTTCCGTCGCCATGCCGGGAATCATCATCACCATGGCCGAGACGAATACGGGCAGAGCCAGTGCGCCGCCTATCCAAAGTTTGCGCGCAAGCAGCTTCAATTCGGCTTCGTCGTCCTCGTCATCCGCAACCTGCAGCGCTTCGAGCGGCATGCCGCATCTTGGACAGTCGCCGGGGCCCTCCTGCCGGACCTCGGGGTGCATGGGGCAGGTGTAGATGGTCTTGGTGGAGCCCGCAAAAGCGGGATTGCGTTCCAGCGCCATGCCGCAGGTCGGGCAGTCGCCGGGACGGTCGGACTCCACGCCCGGGCACATTGGGCAAAAATAACGGGCCGCGGCCGATGGCACGACGTTCATCTCGTGATGGGAGGCATGGTCGTGATGATGCGCTCCGCCTCCGGCATGGCAGCATTTCCCGGGCATCGATTTCATTGCGGCGTGATGCGTTTCAGGGGAATCCGAGGCATCCTTTGGGGCGTCATGCTTCGAATGGGAGTGAGGATTCATGTGGTTGAGGCGGAGGCTATCGGAGACCATACACCGGAATGAGGGAGAATCCCGCAAGTTTTTCGAGGGAGCCGGTCTCTGGCGCCTGCCGCCCAGGAGTGCGAACACGCTGCACCGCCACATCCGATCGGAGGAGTTCTACTTCGTCCTGGAGGGGACAGGCCGCATGCGCGTTGGAGAGACGACGCTGACCGTGCCGCGTCTTGGCGGGGTGTTGGTCGGCCCGCGGGAAATGCGGCAGGTGTTCAACGACACCGACGAGGAGGTTTTATGGCTGATCATCGGTGGACCCGAGGAGCTGGAGTTTCTTCAGGGGTCGAAATCGAAGATGGATCTTTCGTTGTTCTACCCGAAGGACCCCACCGAACTGCCTCCGGAGTTGTCGGGTGCGGCCTGGCCACCGGCGAAGAATGATGGTGCGTGATCGAGCGGCATGTGCTTCTCGACCGTCAGGCAAGGTTGCGAATGTGCTGAGCACTCTCGATTGAACCGCTGAGGAAGCGTTGGCGGTTTTCGTTGAGCTGCCGGGGGGAGCGGGATCGATGGGAAATGCGTGGCGGCGACAAATGCTTGGCCAAGCCCGGCCGGGCTGTCTAGTGGACAGATGAATGCTGACTGCTCTTTTTGTGGCGGTGCGGATCCTGGCGAATCCGCTTTCGAATGTGCTTCAGAAGCAACTGACCCATCGCGGTGTGCATCCGCTGATCGTCATAGCCGTCACGCATGCGCTCCTCACGCCTGTGGCGGTGCTCCTTTTGATTGGCGTCGAGTGGGGCGGACTGGGACCTGTGTTCTGGCTGAACATGGGGATTTGCGCGGTGCTCGCAGTTGTGGGCAATGCGCTGATCGTTTATGCACTGAGACAGAGCGACCTTTCGGTCCTCGGGCCGATCAATGCGTACAAGTCGGTGCTCAGCCTTGGCCTCGCGTTTGTGCTGCTCGGCGAGGTTCCCACGTCCGTCGGATTTGCCGGGGTTGTGCTCGTGCTTGCCGGAAGCCTCTTCGTGGTTGATCGCGCGCCGGGTCAGGCCCGCCGTGGCGCGATGGTCGCATTCCTCAGGGACCGTGGCATCCAACTGCGTCTGGCGGCGCTTGTGTTTTCGGCGACGGAGGCGGTGTTTCTCAAGCGGGCGATCCTTGAGGCAACACCGCTCGTCACGTTACTGTTCTGGTCGATCCTTGGCTTGCCGGTTGCGCTGATCGCTTTAGCCACGCGGAGGCTGGCTTGCGCGGGGTCGGGTGGGTTGCGCCTGGGCGGGAACATGCGCCATTGCGTCGGACTCGCACTCACGACCGGGCTCATGCAGGCGGCCACGCTCTTCACATTCGGCAAGCTGCAGGTCGGGTACGCCCTGGCGCTCTTCCAGCTATCGACCCTGCTGAGCGTTTTCTTCGGTCACCACTTCTTTGCGGAGAAGAACATCAGGCGCAGATTGATCGGCTCGCTCATCATGGTGGTTGGCGCGGTGATGATTGTGAGTTTTGGAAAATCAGGGGCTTGAGAACTGGAGAACCGCGGCTGGCGATTCCACTAAGTCGAACAGTTTGACCACGGATGGTGCGGATTGCACGGATGCGAATCGAGTGCTGTAAATCATCTGCTGGAGGGGCGCGCTCTGTCGTGCCCGGATTGTTGTCATGTCCGCGAAGGGACAAATCATGCGCCGGGAGGAATTTCAGAAGTGCGAAAAGTGAGGTTTGACCCCTTTAGGCTTGGGAGGCGGATTTTTTGGGTTTGATCCGTGTTCCCGAAAAGATTCACGGCGCGGGATTGAAACTTTACACATGCACGGTGGACGATCCAGTGGTGGCAAGAGCCGAGGCCGCGGCGGGAGTCGATGGAATCACAACCAATCGTCCCGGCTGGCTGCGTGAACAGTTGAAGCGGTGAGCGCGCCGCGGCGTTTGCGCCCGGCTCACGTCACCCGCCCGGTCCTGATCGTGACCAATCGAGCGTCATCCTGTGCGTCGCATCAGCCGACCGGAAATGCTTGATCTCGAGTCTCTGGACTTTGCCTCCCACCTGGATCTCGACCTGGTAGGTTCCGAAAAATCCACGGAATGCCGAGCGACCTGCAGTGTCAGTGTGCGTTTCCGCCCGGGTTGTCCAATCGCGATTGATCAATTGATCCAGTGCCCGGTAGGCGGGCTTCGGATTGAGATCTGCATCAAGCAACCCGCCCTGGGCTTCCTGCTCACTGGCCAGGGCGGTGCCATCACCCAGGTTCCACCAAGTGATTCCCGCCATCCCTGGCACACTGAACCACAGTCTGTAATGGGCCCGCACCAGTTCCTCCTGAAGCGCCGCTCCTCCCTCGCCCGCAGAGGGGATTGTGATCTCCGTGATGTAGAGCGGCAGGCCGAACTCCCCAAGCTTTTGGTAGGATTCGAGCAACCTGCCCGGATTGTTGTCCGGACTGGCGAGAAACTTGTCGAGCTCCCTGCGGCGGAAATAGTGGTACTGGAGGCCGATGCCGCCAATCCGGGCACCCTGCGCGAGCAACCTCTGGATCTGCGCGAAATAGTCTGCGACTTGAGGCGGGTAGTTGTAGCTCGTGACCTCGTTGATCATCAGCATGGTCTCCTTCGGAAACAGCGAGGCTGCCTCATGAAAAGCCCAGCCGACGTAGGCGCGGTCCTCGCTGTAGAGAGGATACGTGGCGGGGCAGACCAGCGACTCGTTCACCGCATCCCAGATTGGGATTTTGGCGGCATATCGAGCGGCGATTTCACGGAATCGCTTGCGGTAGAGCTCGCGCAGGACATCGGGGTCCTTGGGCAGCCATGATGGATTGTGCAGGTGTCACAGCAGCGGGTGGCCCTTGAGCAGGATCCCGTGCTTGCCGGCCCACGCGACAAAGTGGTCAGGCGGCGGACGCCTCCAGATTTCCGGCGCGGGTTCCGCATAGCGCAGTTTGCCCTGCTCCGCTCCGTCGCCGCCCAGTAGAAGGGCACTGTGGTGAAATTGAACAGCCGCAGAAACGCCTTCTCGAAGCGGCGTTCCTTCTCGTCCGGTTTCAACTGGCCGAGCACGAAGGTATTGGACCCGAAGAGAAACTCGTGACCGGTCTGCTTCAATCTGACGGTGGCGCCGGAAACGGGCTTGCCGCCGACATCCACCACTTCGAGCACGGCATCTCCCTTGCGATACTTCTCGATGCCGTCGTCGATTTTTTTGTTCAGGGCCGGATCCCGCCAAGCCTCCAGTGCAGCCGCCTGAGTACTGGCGTCGATGGCGGAAGCCTGTTGCGCCCCGCGGAGCCCAGTCGCGAACGCGTAGGCGAGAGCCAGTGCAGCGATTCGGCGCCAGCAGCGTTCGACCTTGGCGAGGATATCCTGAGCCCAGGCGGTCCACACAAAGGGCGTTGGCCGATGATTCCATTGATCCATGAAGCGCATGGTGGCGTCGATATGAGATGGGGAGCGAGCCTAAGACATCAGAGCTTGAGGCCCACTCAATACACCGGAGTTGGCGGGTTGCGCGACGAGAAGGTTCGAGTATGGAAACAGAAAAGGTGCGGCTGTGATGGGCGTGGGAGCGAGGCTGCATATTGGGAACTGCCATGAAGGTGGACTCGGACATCGATTATTTGGGGTGCTTTCGGTTCACAACGCGTTGCCTTTGGCTGTCGTAGTGCGCGCCATTGGCGCGTGTTGCGCGGTGTTGAGCCGTTTGACCACGGATGGCACAGATTTCACGGAGCGAATGCAGGGGAAGTGCCTTCGCGATTTGCCGTTTGAAAATATCATACGTTGAAGGGCGATGGGCCGCCTTTGGGCATGACAATCCATGGCTCCAAGCCCCAACGGGGCGTGCCAACCCCAACCCATGGCATCGCCATTGGCTCAGGGGTGAACAATATCCCGAGCCATGAAAAAGCGGCTCAACGCTTCGTCACAACTACCCGCCCATGCCTCATCGATCCATGACGCGTGGACTTGGGCTTGCGGTTCCAACGATACCTTCTAGCTTCTTTCTCATGGGTGCCGCCGAAATCCGGAAGATGACCACTAGTGAGCGATTGGCAGCGATGGAGCAGCTTTGGGACGCCCTGTGCCGTGAGGAAACCGAACCAACGTCTCCAGCTTGGCACGATGTCGTGCTGGCGAAGCGGAAGGAGAAGATGAACTCTGGGGAGGCACGGTTCTTCACTCTGGACCAGATTCGAGACCAGTTCCACTGATGCGCGTCCGCGCGGTCATCATCCTTTCGGAAGCCGCGGGGGATTTGGAGGCCGGACGTACTTTCTACGACGAGCGGGAGCCCGGTGTGGGGCGATACTTTTTGGACTGCCTCTTTTCCGACCTCGAGTCGCTGCGGCTCCATGCTGGCATCCACTCTATCCACTTTGAATTCCACCGCCTTCTGTCGCGCCGATTCCCATTCGCCATCTATTACGACGTGACCGATGATCTCGCACGCGTGGCCGCGATATTGGACATGCGTCGAGATCCTGCTTGGATTCGAAAAGAACTAAATGAAAGAGTCAGGCTTAAGACATCATAGCTTGACAACCTGCTGTGCACTGCGCGCTGGCGGTGCTTGAGGAAAAATTATCCGCGCTTTCAGGGCTCAGTTCTGCAAACGCGCTCAGTTCCGAAGGCGTTGCCTTGTAATCTCGTAGTGCGCGCCATTGGCGCGCAGTGCGCGGAGTCGAGCCGTTTGACCACGGATGGCACAGATTGCACGGATCGGAAATGTTCGACCACAGGGAGGTCAAGTTGCGCGGATGGGAGGTGAAATTCGGGGGGCGGAGGGCTGGTTGTCGATTCAAGTGGGGATTGCGCGCGGGGTGGGAAGGGGTCAGACATGGAGCCTTCATGGAAAGCGATTCGGAGCAGCGAGCGGCGGACAATTTGACAGCAATCGCTGCGGGCCGGTTCTCGGCAAGGGATCGGAAACGGGTTCTGATCATTCTGCTCCTTGCGATCTTCATGTCGCTGATCGACGTCAGCATCGTCAATGTCGCCCTGCCTTCGATCCAGCATGCGCTGGGGGCGACGCTGTCGGATCTGCAATGGGTGCTGTCGGGCTATGCGCTGACGTTTGGAGTGGTGCTGGTGGCGGCGGGGAGGGCCGGGGACATCATGGGCCGCGGAGGGATTTTTCTCATCGGTGTCGTCATTTTCACCCTGTCCTCCGTGGCGGCAGGCATGGCGCCGAATGCCGACTGGCTGAATGGTGCCCGCTTTGTGCAGGGTGTGGGCTCGGGCATTCTGAATCCCCAGGGAGTCGGCATGATTCAGGAGTTCTTTCGCGGGGATGAACGTGCCCGTGCCTTTGGCCATCTCGGCACGACGGTTGGGTTTTCCGTGGCCGTCGGGCCGGTTCTCGGAGGATTTCTCATCCATCTTGGCGGACCGGAAATGGGGTGGAGGCTGACGTTTCTGGTCAACCTTCCGATCGGCATCCTGATTGTGATTCTGGGACTGCTTTGGTTTCCAAAGCCCTTGATCCAGGATGGGGTCCAATCCCGGCGGAACGGCGCGGCGCGGGCCGGCGCATTGTTGCGCTCGCTCGATCCGATGGGTTCGCTGCTGCTTTGCCTCGCGGTGCTTGCGATCCTCTTTCCGTTTGTTGAGTCCCGCGCGTCACCACTGACCTGGATGCTTCTTCCCGCGGGCATTGTGCTGTGCTTCCTCTGGGTGAAATGGGAGAGGCGTCATGCGCGGCGCGGCCTCAGCCCCATGGTTGATTTGAATATTTTCCTGACGCCGAGTTTTGCCAATGGAGCGACGATCATGACGCTGTGTTTTCTCGGCATGTCGAGCATCTGGGTGCTCGTCATGCTCTATGTGCAGGAAGGCAGCGGCAAATCGGCGCTCGAGGCGGGCACGTTTGGCATTCCGGCGGCGCTGCTTTCCGCGTATTCGGCGCACTGGTCGGGCAGGCGCGTCATGCGGCATGGACGCAGGATTGTCATTGGCGGCCTGTGGCTGGCCGTCTTCGGGCTGGCTTCAACCGCAGCCATCATGCTTCTGCATGCCGCAGGACTTCTGAATGTCTGGTGGCTCATGGCCTCGCTTGCGTTCATTGGACTCGCGCAGGGATCGATCATCAGCCCGAATCAGGCGCTGACGCTGAACGAGGTTCCCGTGGAATATGCCGGGAGTTCAGGTGCCGTTATGCAGACGGGACAGCGCATCGGGACGTCGGTGGGCATTGCGATCATCACGGCAATTGTCTTCGGCATGCTCGCGGTTTCGAACTGGGCGACTGCGGTGGCGACGGGATTCGGCGCCATCATCCTGGTGGTGTTCGCCGCACTTGGATTTGCGTACAAGGACCAGCGCGATCGATTGAAGAACGGCCAGCGTGAACATGGCTCGATCGTGCCGTCGCTGGCGCCGCCGACGCTTGATTAGCACGGGGCGGACAGGGACAGGCCGCGGGACTTGAGGATTGCGCGGAGGTTTGGTGACACGCAGGGTGATGGAGAGAACCCTTTATACCCATGAATCGCCTGATCCTGCTGCTCGCCGCCATCGTCCTGATTCCGGTCGCAAACGCCGCTCCCGCACGTCCGCCGAACATCATAATCATCCTTGCCGACGACATGGGATATGGCGACCTGGGATGCTACGGAGCGCCGACAATCCGCACACCGAATCTTGATCGCATGGCTGCGGACGGGCTGCGCTTCACTGATTTCTATTCGGCTGCTGAGGTGTGCACGCCGAGCCGCGCCGGACTTCTGACCGGGCGCTATCCGGTTCGCAGCGGCATGGTCGGTGCGCGACGGGTTCTGTTTCCCGACTCAACCGGCGGCCTGCCGCAGGAGGAGATCACGATTGCGCGTGCGCTGAAGCAGCGCGGGTATGCCACGGCGCATCTGGGCAAGTGGCATCTGGGCATCCATCCCGGCGGGCGGCCGGGTGATCATGGATTCGACTATTCGTTCGGGCTTCCCTATTCGAACGACATGGACCGGCGTACCGACGTGCCATCCAGCGCATCGGGTTCATCCAATCCGCCCGCGGATGGCTGGATGGTGCCGGTTTACCGCAATGGTGAGATTGTCGAAAAGCCCGCGGACCAGACGACGCTGACGCGTCGCTACACGGAAGAGGCGGTGAAATTCATTCGTGAACACAGGAAGACTCCGTTCTTTCTGTATTTTGCGCACACGTTTCCGCATGTGCCGTTGTTTGCGTCGCCGGCGTTCAAGGGAAAAAGCCGTCGCGGCATCTATGGGGACACAATCGAGGAGATCGACTGGAGCGTGGGGCAGGTGATGGCAGCTCTGCGTGCGCAGGGATTGGAGAAGAACACGCTGGTCTTCTTCACCAGCGACAACGGCCCCTGGCTCATCATGAAGCAGCAAGGCGGCAGCGCCGGACCATTGCGGGAAGGCAAGGGCAGCACCTGGGAGGGAGGCCAGCGTGTTCCAGGAATCGCCTGGTGGCCGGGAAGAGTTGCGCCGGGCATCACTGGTGAACCGGCGAGCGGGATGGACCTGTTTGCGACAGCGCTCACGTTGGGAGGTGCACCGCTTCCCTCGGATCGGGTGATCGACGGCCGGGATATTTCGTCACTGCTGTTCAAGCGAAAGACACTGCCGGAACATCCCTATTTCTTTTATCGCGGCGGCAAGCTGTTTGCCTGTCGGCTTGGGCAGTACAAGGCGCACTTCTTCACGCAGCCGTCATACGGGCAGCCGAAAGCGGAGGCGCATGAACCACCCCTGCTTTATGATCTGGGCACGGATCCGGGAGAGCAGTTCGACATCGCCGCCGCTCATCCGGATGTTGTGGAGAAGATCCGCGCCGCGGTGGCGGATCACCAGCGCGCGATGGTGCCCGGCAAGGAGCAGCTCTGAAGTCGGGTGCGTGCTACTGGGAGAAGAGCTTTTCGATGATGTTCTCGAGGGGCTCCTCCTCAATGGTGATGTCGGCGATCGGTGTCGTGGACATGATCTCCTGGATCGCGCGGGAAATGGATTCGGCCTTCGCCTGAACGACAATCTTTCCGGTCACGGCATCGCGGCGGGTTTCGCCGAACGAGGATTTCCATGATGGCGGCACCGACGTCGGATCCTGCGGAATAAAGATCACCTGCCGCACGCGTGATTTTCGCTCCCCTTCGAGGCTGGAGAGGCTTCCATCGTAGACCTTCGCGCCCTTGTGGATGACAATCACACGCTCACACAGCTCCTCGATATCCGCCATGTAGTGACTGGTCAGCAGGATGGTCACCCGGTGTTTCCTGTTGTATTCACGAAGGAAGGAGCGGACCGCCTTCTGAGAAATGATGTCGAGGCCGATGGTCGGTTCGTCGAGAAACAGAACACGGGGCTTGTGGAGCAGGGCGGCGATCAGCTCCATCTTCATGCGTTCGCCGAGGGAAAGTTCCCGAACCATGACATCCAGTTTTTTCTCGACGCCCAGCAGCGAGACAAGTTCTGCGAGCGTTTGCTCGTACGTGGCGGCCGGGATGTCGTAGATGTGCCGCAACAGGGTGAACGATTCGCTTGCCGGCAGGTCCCACCAGAGCTGGTTCTTCTGTCCGAGCACGAGCGAGAAAATGCGCCGGTAGGTGTTGTCGCGCCTGACAGGATTGAATCCCGCTATGTTTGCGGTGCCGCTGGTTGGGTAGATCAAACCGGCCAGCATCTTGAGCGTGGTGGTCTTGCCCGCTCCGTTGGGGCCGAGGAAACCCACAAACTCCCCCTCATCGATTGCGAAACTGATGTCGCGCGCGGCCCAGATTTCCTCGTATTTGCGATTGAACAGACCGACAACGCCGCCCCAGAAGCCGGGGCGCTTCTTGTAGGTGCGAAAGACGCGGCTCAGTCCGTTGACCTCGATCAAGGGCATCAGGTGGTGTAGGTCATGTCCTGATACTTGATCCTGCCCTGTTCCATCAATTTGTGAAAATGCCCACGAACGTGACGGGCTCCCTTGGGATGGTGCAGTGCCTGGCAGAGGTCGTTGATATGGTAGACACGATTGCTGGAGATGTACTCGAGAATTGCGGCATCCAACTCATCGTCGCTGGGCATGTCCTCCCTGCCGGGCAGAACGATTGAATCACCCGCGGGCGTTTTCCGGCGGATGGCCCGCCAGAGCACGACAGTGATGCAACCGGCAAGGAATGCGATCAGGTGGGTGATCATGGGCGCGAGGCGGTCTCGTCGGTTGAACCTGGAGGGCGCGCGAAATTGCGATCGACGAACCGGTCACGACGGAGCGTGCCCATCCAGCGGACCGTGGTTGGCTTGCGGGATGGACTACCTGGCGTACCCGGCTCGTTCGATGGTGTGAGTCAGGAGCCGGCGGCTGATCCTTCGTCGGACCCACCTGCATCGGCAGCGGGCGCTGACTGCTGCTGTTGCTCGCGTTCCTTCATGGCCGCCTTGCGGGAGAGACGGACCTTGCCGGACTTTTCATCGATTCCAACGCATTTGACCCAGATGGTTTCGCCCATCTTGACGACATCCTCGGTGCGGCGCACGCGCATGTCGGCGAGTTCGCTGATGTGGCATAGGCCCTCCTTGCCGGGGAGGCACTCGACGAAGCAGCCGAACTCCTTGATGCCGGTGACGCGGCCCTGGTAGATTTTGCCAATCTCGATCTGGGCGCCGCCGCCGCAGAGGGAGTCGATTTCCTGCACGGCGCGATTCATCGCGTCGGCGTTGTTGGAGTAGATGAAGACCTTGCCGGAGTCGTCGTCGGCGATGTCGATCTGAGCGCCGGTGGTTTCGACGATGCGGCGGATGGTCTTGCCACCGGGGCCGATGAGCAGGCCGATCTTTTCCGGATCGATCTGGATCGTCTGGATGCGCGGGGCGTACTTGGAGAGATCCTTGCGCGGAGCCGGGAGCGCCGAAAGCATGAGTTTCAGGATCTCAATGCGGGCTTCGCGGGCCTGGTAGATGGCAGCCTTGGCAATTTCAAAGGGAAGGCCGTTGATCTTGAGGTCGAGTTGGAAACCCGTGATGCCCTTGGTGGTGCCGGCGAGCTTGAAATCCATGTCGCCGAAATGATCCTCCTCACCGAGGATGTCCGTGATGGTGGTCCACTTCGCGATCGAGCCGTCGCTTGCGTTCTCGGTCATGAGTCCGCAGGAAATGCCGGCGACCGGGGCGATGATGGGAACACCGGCGTCCATGAGGGCGAGACAGCCGCCGCAGATGGAGGCCATCGAGGTCGATCCATTGGACGCCATGATCTCGGACACGACGCGGATTGAGTAGGGGAAGACGTCCTCCGGGGGAAGAACCGGAACGAGCGAGCGCTCAGCGAGGGCGCCGTGGCCGATTTCACGGCGGCCCGGGCCGGTGAAGCGGCCCGTCTCACCGACGGAGAATGGCGGGAAATTGTAGTGCAGAATGAAGGACTTCGACGTCGCGCCACCCGTGAGGCCATCCATGTCCTGGGCCTCCTTGGTGGGGCCCAGTGTGGTGATGGCGATGTTCTGGGTGTCGCCGCGCTGGAACATGGCGGAGCCATGCACGCGGGGGAGGACGCCGACGTTCGCCTGCAGCGGGCGGATGCTTCGGGCATCGCGGCCGTCGGCGCGCACGCCGCGCTCAAGCACGGTCCTGCGGTAGGCCTTGTATTGCAGATCCTCGAAAACGACGTTGAGGTCGACATCGGTGAACTTGCCTTCGCCAAGCTCGGCGAGCAGTGCGGTCTTTGCCTCCTCCTTCAGCACCTTGACAGCGGCACCGCGGGCCGCCTTCTCCTTGCCGAAGATCGCCTCGGCAATGCGTTCGGCGGGCACCACGCGTTCGATGATGGCGCGGGCATCAGGGGTCGCGCCCACGAGTGGAAATGTGGACTTGGGTTTTCCGCAGAGGGCGACGAGTTCCCTGATGGCATTCAGGATCGGCTGGATGGCCTGATGGCCAAACGCGAGGGCCTCGATGAAGCGCTCCTCGCTGATCTGGTCGGCCGAGCCTTCGATCATGAGCATGTCCTTCTCGGTGCCGACATAGATCAGGTCGAGCGTGCTGGAGAACATCTGCTCGATGGTCGGGTTGGCCACGAATTGACCGTCGATCTGGGCGACGCGCACGGCGGCGATGGGACCGGCCCAGGGGATGTCCGAGATCGCGAGCGCGGCGGATGCGCCGTTGACCATGGGGATGTCAGCCTCGTTCATCTGGTCGGCCGACATCAGCTGGCCGATGATCTGAACCTCGTTCAGGAAGCCTTCCGGGAAAAGCGGGCGGCAGGGGCGGTCGCAGAGGCGGGAGGTGAGAATCTCCTTTTCGGAGGGGCGGCCTTCGCGCTTGAAGTAGCCGCCGGGAAAGCGACCGGCCGCGGCGTATTTTTCGCGGTAGTCGACGGTCAGCGGGAAGAAGTCCTGGCCGGGCCGCATGCTTTGGGCGACGCAGGCGGTGACGAAGACATTGGTTTCGCCGACGCATACGTTGACAGCGCCATTGGCGAGCTGGGCGATTGATCCGGTGGAGAACGTGATTCCCAAACCGGGAACGGTGACAGTGTATTTCTGATTCATAGTTGATGGTTTTGTCATCCAGCGCACCAAGACCGTGCCAGATAGTGGGCTGACGGAGGGGCGGATGAGCTTACATGCGGGTCCCGCATGTTCGGGTTGACCCCGCCGACGCTGCAAATGCAGCCGTGTGGCGAGGGTTTCTCAATATTCTCGTCAGCCGCGAGAAATTTCCGGTTAGATCCATGTGCCATTACGAGGAACCGGCCATGGCGCTATTCGGAAATGTCCCGGTCTGAGTCGAGGTCCGAAAAGGACTGCGGGCGATCCGCCTATCGGATCGCCCGCAAGCGGAGAAACTATTTGCGGAGATTCAGCTTTTGCAGAAGCTCCGTATACTTCGCCAGATCGTGGCGTTTCAAGTAGTCGAGGAGCTTGCGGCGGCGGCTGGCCATTTGAAGCAGGCCACGGCGGCTGTGAAAATCCTTCCGATGCGACCGCAGGTGCTCAGTCAGATGATTGATGCGCGCGGAGAGCAGGGCGATTTGAACTTCGGACGAGCCGGTGTCCTTTTCGTGGATCTTGTATTGGGCGATTATTTCGGGTTTTACGACAGTAGACATGGTTATTTGATGATGTTGCACGCCTGCAGGGGAGTGGCTTGGGGCTGCTCCCGTGTCACCCGCTTCACCTGCGGGGAGAACCGCAAATTAGGCCGATGGCACCGTTCCAATCCCGCGGAATGCGGGACCAGGCATGGTGGGCGCCCGTAACCGGACGGGCATCCACTAACGCAAGAGACGAGATTTCCGACCCATCAATGGCTGTGCAAGCGCAAACTTGCGCTCAGCCGCTTCGGAGAATGATTTCACGAATCGCTTCGCATCCAGGAAGTTTTCGCAATTTATCAACGATGTTTTTCCGATGAAGAAAAAGTTCATTGCGAATGATTGCGTGGCTCGTGAACACGATGAGCCGTCCTCGGGGATCGATCTGCCCGGCGTGCGAATAGGAAGCATTTGCAGATCCGACGATTTCCGCCCACTGTTCGCGGATGACATGCTCAGGGGTTTCCAGTCCTATGCCGTACTTGACCTGGAGCTCGCCAATGAGATGCGACAACTCGTGAATCGGGCGACGTCGAAGTCCCCTAGGATCGTCATTCGGAATGCGGCGCAGGGATCCGATCAGTTCTTCGGCGATCCTGCTGAATTTTGGAGGGTCCTGGTCGGTCATCCGGAATTGTGAAGCGGATGCTATCGCGAAACCGGCGTGAGGCGCTCCGCGCGCGAAGGTGTTGGAGGTTGCGGAGGTGAAGTGGACAGGGGTGGGGGCTCCCTGTGGCGTTCAGCCTCAAAGAGCCTGCTGCCGCGTACAAAAACACTGAAGGCATTGGCACCGGCAATGTACAGGCCTGGATAACCGTCCATGAAACCCAGCCTCAGAATATATCCCCGAAAGAAGCGCCACGCGGAACGAAAGAGCGTGTTGATCAGGGAGAACTCCGCTCCGCGAGCCTCCTGTTGCCGGACATAAAGTTCGGCAAACATGTTTATCTTTCCCACCTGCCGGGCAAGGCTGGAGAAAGAATAATGGTGCAGATCGCCGTGAAGTCGAAGAACAGGGCCGTTGCATTCCATTTTTTCGTGCACGAATGCGTCGCCTCCCCATCGGGATCTGCGCCGGTCGACCAATCGCAGGGACAAGTCCGGATACCAGTCTCCGTGGGTGATCCATCGATCGATGAACCAGACTTTCCTGGGAAAACGCACGCCTGCGTACGTGGAACTCGTGCCGTCGCGAAAGAAGCGCTCGATTTCCCCCCGCAAATGCACGGAAACTTCCTCGTCGGCGTCGAGGCACAATGCCCAGGTATTTTCGGCGAGATCAAGCGCGGCATTCTTCGTGTCGCGAAATCCCTTCCATTCAAGAGTGATCACCCTGGCGCCAAAATGTTCTGCAATGTCCGGGCTCTCATCGTCGGTATTGTTGAGGGCGACGATGATTTCAGAGACCCATCCGTACACGCTTGCCAGGCAGCGCGGCAGGTTGCTGGCTTCATTGCGGGCAACAACCACGACGGAAATTGGGAGCGGTGACACCACAGGGGAAATAAGGATGGGAATACAGCGCCCTTTTCTTAGAGCCCACGGACACGCGGTGCGCCAAATGTGAATTTCGTGCGCTCTGCAAAGACCAGTTGAAGGGTGCTCGAGGTGAAAATGAACTGACGTTCCATGCGATGACAAGTCTGCGCAAGATGTTCGATCTCGCAATCTCCTCACATCCAATAAATCGGCGGAGGGTTCATTTTGACATCATGCAGTTCAGTTGTGATTCCGCGGCGTCAAATACGCGCTCCACGGAGAGTTTCCTGACGCAGTAGGATCGATAGGAATCAAGAGGGATGCAGGCTGCCGGCAATTGTGTCGCGGGAAAACAGGAGCAGGGAAGGTCGGTTTGGAGGGAAACATGGTGGGTGCCGTGTGGTTTCCAAATGGCTGCATTCTGTGAACCGAAGAGCGCGACAACCGGTGTGCCGACTGCGGCTGAAATGTGCATGGGGCCGCTGTCATGACAGATGAACAGATCACATTGGGCGACAAGCGCCGCGAAGTTTTCGACCGAAAACGCATTGTTCAGGGACACCGCATGCGTCCGGGTCAACTGGTGGATTTTTCGGATGGTGGCTTGTTCCCCGGGACCGCCCACAACAAAAACCTGCGCACCGAGACGCTCCTGGATTCTGTCGATGAGTTCCGCGAATCGGTCCACCGGCCAAAGCCGAAATGGACTGCGCGTGCCGGGATGGACAAGCACCTTCCGGCACGGCCCGGAAATCAGTCTTTTCGCCTGGATTCGCGCCTCTTCACTCACGATGAGTCGAAGATCCTGGAGTGGCGTGGGAATTCCTGACGCCTGAAGCAGGTCATGGTACGTGTCTATTGCAGACTGGGAGTCGCGTACTGCCTTTGGGAGCGCTGCCAGAAGGGTGTAGAGCCATGGAAAACGGGTCCTTCGGTTCTCGTGTGTGTATGTCGCACGAAACGCCGCACCGGTTGCGCCGGAGATCACCGCTGTGCGCTCGGCATTGTCGAAATCAAAGACGTGTGTAAAGCGCTCACGCCTTATGCGAAGCAGGAAGCCGGGCCACGCCGTCGCGGATGCAGGAAGCAGATGGGTCTCGCTGACATGCGGGATCAATGGTGGAACCTCGCGATACGCATGTTCGACGAGGACCGCGATTGTCGCGCCGGGCCAGTGGCGATGCAGGTTCGCGATAGTCGTGCCGAGCAGGACAATGTCGCCGAGGTAGCGGCGTCGGATTACGAGGATCCGCACGGCGACCGACGCATCATCAGGGCTGGGTCTTTCCATGGAGGCCACCGAATGGGTCGAGAGCCGGCTGGTGGAGCGCCGCGCTCCTATCTGTGCCCGGCCTGACCATCATAGAGCGTCCGGTAGAGCGGACAGTCCGCATGGAGTGCGGCATGATCGCCCTTGGCGACGAGGCGTCCGCTTTCGAAGACCAGGATCAGGGATGCGTCGCGAATGGTCGAGAACCGGTGAGCGATGATCAGAACGGTTTTTCCAACGACGAGCTTCTGCAGCGCCCGCTGAATGTAGGATTCGCTTTCGCTGTCGAGCGCGCTCGTGGCCTCGTCGAGAATCAGGATCGGCGCGTTGCGAAGAAACGCGCGCGCGAGGGCAATCCGCTGCTTCTGTCCACCCGAGAGCCGAAGCCCGCGCTCACCGACGATCGTCTCGTAGCCATCCCGCTCCGCCGTGATGAAATCGTGCGCAAATGCGTTGGAGGCGGCGTCGAGGACCTGTTCGCGGGTCGCGTCGGGTCGTCCGACGAGGAGGTTGTTGTAGATGGTGTCGTTGAAGAGAACCGGGTCCTGGGAAACGATGGCGATGTTGCGGCGAAGGTCCGCGAGGCGCATGGAGCGGACATCGATGCCGTCGATGCTTACGGCGCCACTCGTGACCTCAAAAAAGCGCGGAACGAGATTCGCGAAGGTGCTCTTGCCTGCACCCGACGGACCCACCAGGGCGCAGGTGGTGCCGGCCGGAATCTCGACAGTGACATCCTTCAGCACGGGGTTGCCCTCGCTGTACTCGAAGGAGACGCCGTCGAAGGCAACCGTACCGCCAAGTCGCTGCACGGGTGCTGGGTCCTTCGGATCCGCAATCGACACGGGTTCGTTCAGGACGACTTCGAGACGATCGAGGGATGCCTCCGCACGTTTCAGATCGTTGTTCAGAGAGCCCATCTTCTTCACCGGTTCGTAGGCGAGGAAGAGAGCGGTGACTATGCCCAGAAAAGTGTCCTTTGAAATCTGCGCATGGTACGCAAAGAGCAGGGTGCCTGCCACGCCCATCGCGGCGATCACCTCGATGGCCGGGCTGAGCGCCTGGGCGTATTTCACGATCTTGAGCTGGTGCTTGAAGAGCTGCTCGGAGAGTGCGGCGAGGCGGCCGATCTCGCGGTTCTCGAGTCCATAGGCGCGAACCTCGCGTGCAGCGGAGAGGTTTTCCGAGAAGAGCGCGGCGACTGCTCCGAGCTTTCCCTGCACCTGCTGTGCGCGCTTCACGACCTTCCTGCCGACGTACCGGATGGGAAAAACGGCCAGCGGAACGGCGGCGAGGCAGAGGAGCATCATGCTGACACCATTGGCGTCGAGCGCCTTTGCCGCGAGGTAGCCCAGGGCGCCCAGCAGGGTGAAGGGCTGCTTGATGCCGTCATTGGCAAGCTGGGTCAGCGTGAACTGAAGCTGGGCGGTGTCGGTGAGGCCGCGGGCGAGCAGGTCGCCGGACTGCCTGCCCTGCACGAAGGAGAGGGGAAGATACTGCAGTTTCCGAAAATAGTCCTCGCGCAGCCGTTCGAGGATTCGCGTGCCGGCCGACTGGATCAGGTAGGAATTCAGGTATCCGGCGACTCCGCGGATCAGGAAGTTTGCGGGAATGTAGGCGGCGATCAGGATGACGGCCTCCCACGAGAGCCGGTTTTCCGCGGCGGTGAAGATTCGGGGAAACACGTTCTCGGTCAGCCAGGGAATGCCGATGCCGGTCGTGGCTGCGTAGATGATGCCGCACACAATCGCCCAGGCGATCCGTCCTCGGACAAGCCTCAGGTAGTGGAGATGGGGGCGGAGCCTTCGCAGCGATCGCATGGAGGAACCGGTGTCTCAGTCCTTGCTGGAACGCACGTCCAGGGCGTCGCGCAGACCGTCCCCGAGGAAGTTGAGCGAGAACAGGGTGAGTGAAAAAACGGCACCGGGGAAATAGAGCAGCCAGGGGAACTCCTCCATCTTTTCCGCACCATCCTTGATCAGCACGCCCCATGAACTCATGGGTGCCTGCACGCCCAGCCCGAGAAAACTGAGGAACGCCTCGAGCAGCATCACGCTCGGGATGGTGAGCGTGGTGTACACGATGATCGGTCCGACGATATTGGGAAGGATGTGGCGAAAGATCAGCCGTCCTCTTCCGAAGCCCAGCGAGCGCGCCGCCTCGACGAATTCCATGCGTTTCACCGACATGACCTGCGCGCGCACGATGCGAGCCATGGTCAGCCACTCGACGGCGCCGATCGCGACAAAGAGCAGGATGATCTCCCGCCCGAAGAACACCATGAGCAGAATGACGAAGATGGTGAACGGCAGCGAATACATGATGTCGACAATGCGCATCATCACGGCGTCCACCTTGCCCTCGAAGAACCCGGCGACCGCCCCGTAGACGACGCCGATGGTCACGGCGACGAGCGTGGCGACCAGGCCGACCGCCAGGGAAATGCGCCCGCCATAGAGGGTGCGCACCAGAAGATCGCGCCCGAGCGTGTCCGTTCCCAGCCAGTGCTGCGCACTCGGCGCGGAGGCACCAAGCTCAAGCGATTGATCCTCGTACCCATAGGCGCTGAAGAAGGGACCGACCAGGCAGGCGATGGAAACGACGATGAGCGCGCTGACGCCGAATATTGCGAGTCGATTCTTGCGAAGGCGCAGCCAGGCATCCTGCCACAGCGAGCTTCCCTGCTCGATCGCGGTGGATTCTTCTGATGGCGGGGACGGAGGGGCGGCCGATGCGATCGTGGACATGGGATGCGAGGTCAGCGTGCGAGCCTCACCTTGGGATTCATCCAGGCCTGCGCAATGTCCACGGCGAGGTTGAGCGCCATGATCAGTGCGGCGTAGAGTATGACCGTGCCGAGCACGAGGGTGTAGTCGCGGTTGAACGCGCTGTTCACGAATTCGCGTCCGAGGCCCGGAATCTGGAAGATGGTCTCGATCACGAATGAGCCGGTCAGGATGCCCGCGATGGCGGGGCCGAGGTAGGACACGACGGGCAGGAGTCCGCCGCGCAGGCAGTGCTTGAAGACGACGCGAAGTTCAGAGGCTCCCTTGGCCCGGGCGGTGCGGATGAAATCCTGGCTGAGAATCTCGAGCATGCCGCCGCGCGTCAGGCGCGAAATCGGCGCGGCGTAGGCGAAGCCGAGAACCAGCGACGGCAGCACGCGGTCTTCCGGGGAATACCAGCCGGAGGCATTGAACCATCCCATGTGGATGCTGAGCGCGAGGACCAAAAGCGGGGCGACCACGAAGGTCGGGACCGAAAGTCCGATCACGCCGAAGGTGGATGCACCGTAGTCTATCCATGAGTTCTGCCGGGTCGCCGCAATGATCCCGAGCGGAATGCCCATCAGGAGCGCGACAGCCAGCGAGAGCACGCCGAGTTCGAGAGAAACGGGAAGTTTGTCACCGAGAATCTCGTTCACCGTGCGGTTGGGATACTTGAAGGAGGGACCGAAATCGCCCTGGAGCAGGCTGCCCAGGTAGTCCGCGTACTGTTTCCAGAGCGGCTGGTTGAGTCCGTAGTGCTCCTCCAGATTGCGAAGAATCTCGGGCGTGACGGCCTTTTCCGCGGTGAACGGGCCGCCTGGCACGAACCGCAGCATGAAAAAGGTCGCCGTGATGATGATGAACAACGCGAGGGCTGACTGGAGCAGGCGCGACGCGAAGAATCGGAACATGCCCGGAAAGCTTCAATCATTTGCCCTTGATGGCAAGGCACCAAAACTTTCGACGAAGCGCGGGGTCTATTTCCAATAGATGAACTTCCAATTGGGGGTTTCGACCAGGTTCTTCGGATAGTTGAGCTTGGGGTTGATCGCGTAGGCCCGCGTGTAGAAATAGACCGGGATCAGCGGCACCTCGTCCATCAGGATGGCGTCCATCTTCACGTAGTTTGCCATGCGCTCGGCCTCGGAGCTGGAGTTGAGGGCCGACTGGAGCAGGC
Source organism: Opitutaceae bacterium (assembly GCA_015075305.1). Lineage (NCBI taxonomy): Bacteria > Pseudomonadati > Verrucomicrobiota > Opitutia > Opitutales > Opitutaceae > Opitutaceae bacterium. Next base: position 208,064 of record JABTUS010000007.1, read on the forward strand.
GATCGTATTCGGCATTGGAGAAACCCGTGTCATTGTTTCCATCGCCGGTCCTCCAGATGTCAAAGAAGGTGTTGGGATCGACATAGTCCGCAATCCAGCCGGCGCGACACATGTCGTAGCTGAGCGTATCCTGGGAATCGAGGTACACCTTCCATTCCTGGTTCGCGAGCCCGACGTTGATTCCGAGGTTGACGCGCCACATCTGCTGCACGGCCTCCGCGATCTTCCGATGATTCTGGCTGGTGTTGTAGAGAAGGTCGACTTTCGGAAAGCCTTTTCCGCCGGGATAACCAGCTTCGGCAAGCAGGCGTTTTGCGAGAGCCAGATCGCCTTCGAGCCTGACGGGTGAGGTGAACGACGCCATTGGGGGACAGGCATTGTAGGCGGGCTGCTGGTCCTGCTTGGTGACGCGCTGCACGATCTGTTCGCGATTGATCGCCAGCGCCAGCGCCTTGCGCACGCGCTTGTCGTTGAGCGGAGGTTTGGTGGTGTTGATGCGAAAAAAGTAGATGCCTAGCAGTGGATCGATCCTGAGATTGCTGTGCGGATCCCTGCGGTAGGCGTCGGTCTTGTCGATGGGGAGGTCGTTGGTCTTGTCCAACTGCCCGGTGCGAAACATGCGTTCCTCGGTGTCGATGTTCTCTGTGGGGAAGAACGTGATTTTCGTGAGCTTGATCGAATCCCTGTCCCAGTAGGTCGGCGATTTCTCGACGACCAGGCGCTGCTGCATGGACCATTCCTTGAGAGCGAAGGGGCCGTTGCCGACGAGATTGCCGGCGCGCGTCCATGCGCTGCCCTTGCGGGTCAGGCCGCCGAATTTCTCAATCGTGGCGATCGGCACGGGGAACCAGGCGTAGTGCTTCATCGATTCGATCAGGAACGAAGTGCGATGCCTGAGCGTGATCTGAAGCGTGTGGTCATCGATGGCGCGGAAACCCGTCTGTGAGAAGTCCTTCAATGCGCCTCGATTGAACTCCTCGGCACCGGCGACCGGATAAAGCTTGTTGGCGTACTCGGACGCGAGTTCCGGAGTCAGGATCCGCTGGTAGGATCGGACGAAGTCCGTGGCAGTCACGGGTTCGCCATTGGACCATCTGCCCTCGGGCTGAAGCTTGAAGGTGTACACGAGCCCGTCGTCGGAAATGGTCCAGCTCGCCGCGGCGGCGGGCACGGTGCCCTGGCCCTTCGGTCCATAGGCGACGAGCCCTTCGAAGAGCGCGTTGATGATCCTGTTTTCGGGCACGCCCGTGACCACCTGGGGGTCGAGGTCCTGCGGTTCGGTGCCATTGCCGAAGTTGAGGTCCGTCCGGGCTGTGGGCGCGGATTCAGATGCTGAGGGCCGGTCGAGCTTCCTGCCGCAACCTGACAGGAAGATAGAAGCGAGAACGATGGGCAGCCACGCGCGATGGATCATTGTGCCATCAGAACAGGCCGGCCAACCCAGGCAAGGTCGGGATGAAGATCACCGTTGTGCAAACGGCGTTGTCGAAGGCGGCGCTCCTGCATTCCGCTCTATTGACCCGATGGTTGGATCAGGCGCACGTGCTTGTACGGGTGGTGATCCAATGGCGTCGCATGCCATCCCTGGACGGCCGGATTGATGAGGAAAACATGCGTATAGTGATAGAGAGGAATCACCGGCGATTCGTTGAGCAGCAGTTCCTCCGCGCGTTGAAGAATCCGGTTGCGCGCCTGCCGCTCCGGAGTCCGTTCGGCCTCGTAGAGCAGGCGATCGTAGGCAGGGTTCGCCCAATGCGTGTGGTTGTTTCCACTGTCGCTGCGCCAGATTCCGAGAAATGTCATCGGGTCATTGTAGTCGGCAATCCAGCTCGAGCGCAGAATCTGGTAACTGCCCGTGCTGCGCGCGTTCAGCACGCTCTTGTTCTCCATGTTTCGGAGCTCGGTCTCCAATCCGAGTTCCCGGCGCCACATCTCCTGGATGGCCTCGGCGATGACGCGGTGATTCTCGGAATTGTTGTAAAGCAGCTCGATGACGGGTGCGCCCCTGCCTCCTGAAAATCCCGCATGCGCCAGCAATGTTCGTGCTGCGCCGGGATCATGCGTGATTCCTGCGGGGGGGACATATCCCGCCATGCCGCGGGGAGTGAACGTACCTGCCGGAATCTGGCCGCCGTGCAGGAGGCTTCCGGCCAGCGCCTCCCGGTCGATCGCGAGAGAAAGCGCGCGTCGGACGTCCACCGATTTCAGAAAGTCGTGCGACACATTGATGCGATAGAAATACGTGCCGAGATACGGATCGATTCGCAGGAATTCGGGTGCGTGCGTGCGGTAGCTGTCGATCTTGGCGAGTGGAAGGGCCTCGGTGATGTGCAACTGCCCTGCGCGGAATGCGCGTTCCTCGGCGTTGACGTCATCGATCGTGTGGAAATGGATTCCGTTGAGCTGCACGTTTGCGGCGTCCCAGTAGGTTTTCGATTTCTCGACGATGATCCGCTGGCCCGTGCGCCACTCCTTGAGTGTGAAGGGGCCGTTGCCCACGAGCGTTCCCGGGCGCGCCCAGCGGTTGCCGCGCGAGTCGATCGGTCCGGATTTTTTCAGCGTCGCCATGGGCACCGGCCACCAGACCCAGTGTTGAAGCATGGACAGAAAATGGGGCGTCGGTCGTTCGAGCGTGATGCGCACGGTGCGGGCGTCAGGCGCAAAAAGGCCCACATCACGGAAGTTTCCTGTCGTTCCGCGATGGTAGGCTTCGGCACCCTGGACTGGAAAAAGCAGGCTGGCATTGTCCGCCTGCAGCGTCGGGGACAGCGCCCGTTTCCAGGACGCGAGAAAATCGTCGGCGGTAACGGGTTCGCCGTTGGACCAGCGGGCGTCGGCTCGCAATTGAAACGTGTAGGTCAGGCCGTCCGGTGAGACCGTCCACCGCTCGGCGACGCCTGGAGCAGGACTGAGATCCTTCGGATCCTCGGTTATGAGTCCTTCGAAGAGGGCGGACAGGACGCTGTGCTCGCTCGGACCTGTTGCCAGTTGAGGATCGAGGTTTGAAATGTCAGGGCCGATGCCGCGATGGAGAATTTTCAGGCGGTTTCCCTCCTCGACCGCTGTCTCGCGTGGCGAACAGGCCGCGAGCAGTGTCAGCAGGACGGAGACAAACGCGGCACCGTGCAGCCAGGAAAAACGGCGTCGGTCCATCAGGAAGTGCGATGAATCAGGGCCACGGCGTGGGCGGCTATGGCGAGCCCGCGGCCGATGTCGTCGCTGCCCTCATTCGTTGTGGCCTTGAGGCCGATCGCGTCGACGGGCAGGCCGGTGGACGCGGCGAGTGAGGACTTCATTTCCGCAAGCCTGGGTAGGATCCTCGGCTTTTCCGCGATCAGCGTGGAATCGATGTTGGCGGGCTGCCAGCCCCGCGAGGCGAGTTCAGCGACAACGCGTTTGAGGAGGATCTGGGAGTCAATGTTCAGGAAGGCGGGGTCGGAGGGCGGGAAAAAGTGTCCGATGTCGGGCAGACCCGCGGCACCAAGTAGGGCGTCGCAGATGGCGTGGGTCAGGCAGTCGGCATCACTGTGGCCATCGAGGCCGAAATCGCAGTCGAAGCGAACTCCACCCAGCACGAGGGGTCTGCCCTTCACGGTCCGATGGATATCGTAGCCGTGGCCGATGCGCATTGCCGTTAATGGCTGGACAGGTGCTGGCTTCATCGGGCCGGATGGGTTTGCACGAGAGAATTGCACCAGGCGAGATCCGCGGGCGTGGTCAGTTTGGGATTGGGGTGCGGATTTTCGAGGAGGGCGATCGGGTGGTTGAGTCCCTCGACGGCCTGCGCGTCATCGGTGATGGAGAGCCGCCGCCTGGAGACGCGAGCGTAGGCGCGGACAATGAGATCGCGGGCAAACACCTGGGGCGTTTCCATGGCCCAGAGTTTGGAGCGGTCCAGCGTGCGGAGCCGTCCAGTTTCGTGATGCACCTTGATGGTGTCGGTCACCCGGTGCGCGAGGACGACGGCGCGCTCGCGGCGGACGATCTTGTGCAGGGCGATCAACTGCTCGGCGCGAATGAAAGGGCGGGCGCAGTCATGGATGAAAACGTAGTCCACGTCGTCCGGCAGGGCGTCGAGCGCGCGCGCGACCGAGTGCTGGCGCTCGGATCCACCCTTGACGAAGAGCGCGGGCGTGGGTGCGTAGGCGGAGAGCTGGATCGACTGCGGAGCATCGCGGTAGACGATGATGAAGAAGTCGGCGACACCGCTCTCAAGAAACGCTCCGGCCGAGTGGGCGAACGCAGGTCTGCCGCCGACGGGGGCGAGGATCTTGTCCCCCACGGCGCCCTGCATGCGGTGGCCGCTGCCGGCGGCGAGGAGAATGGCGGCGTTTCGGCTCATGGAAAATGGGTGTGTTGAATGGGCAGACCGCGATCGGGTCAGGCGGTTGCGTGGCCCGTCGAGCGAAGGATCTCGCGAGCGGCGGCGACGGGATTCGCGGCGTGGGAAATCGGCCGGCCGACGACAAGGTAGTTTGCTCCGGCGGCGACCGCCTGAGCCGGTGTGAGTATGCGAGTCTGATCGTCCGACTTTGCCCCGGCTGGACGGATCCCCGGGACGACCAGGTCGAGTCCGGAGGGAAACCGCTTGCGCAATGGAGCGATCTCCAAGGGAGAACACACGAGCCCCTTCATTCCGGAATCGACGGCCAGCGACGCCAGATTCAGGACCTGGGCTTCGGGTGTGGAGCTGACTCCGGTTTGCCGGAGATCCGACTCACTCATGGACGTGAGCACGGACACGCCAAGTAGCAGGAGATCCGGCTTCGCAGCCTGCTGGGCGGCGACGGCTCCCCGCATCATTGGGCCGCCGCCACACGTGTGGAGCGTGAGCATGTGAATCGGAAGCCGGGCGGCGGATTCGACGGCGCGCGCGACGGTATTGGGAATATCGTGAAGTTTGAGGTCGAGGAACACCTTGAAGCCGAGATCCGCGATACGTCTGACGCAGTCGGGGCCGCAGGCGGTGAACATCTGCAGGCCGATCTTGACCCAGCGGACCTCGCCCGCGAGCTGCTTGAGGAGCGGCTCCACGGCAGCGGGGCTCGGTTCATCGAGGACCAGGATCAAATCGCACGGCATGGGTTTGTAAGTCGAATGGAGTATTGTCCGGATTTCGCTTCAAATCAGCGGAAAATAAAGTGGATTAGCAACACTCCGCCTTGTCCTCTCTCACCCTGACCTCTCCCGCCAAGCTCAATCTTTTTCTCGCAGTCACAGGCATGCGGGCGGATGGGTATCACGATCTCGTGTCCCTCGTATCGCCGGTGGAGTTTGGCGATGAGCTGCACGTCGAGCTGACGACCGGACGGGAAATCACTCTGGTGTGCGACGATCCCGCGCTGGCGACCGATGAAAGCAATCTGATCGTGCGTGCGGCGATGGCATTCAAGCGACAAGCGCCGTTTGAGGGCGGAGCGCGATTTGTACTGAAGAAGCGGATACCGCTGGGGGCGGGGCTGGGTGGTGGGAGCAGCAATGCCGCAGCGGCATTGCTGGCGCTCAACCGTCTGACAGGCTCGCCGCTTGCCGATGGCAGGCTTTCGGCGCTGGCTTCTGACATCGGATCGGACTGCGCGCTCTTTCTTGCGGGAGATGCGGTGGTGATGCGCGGCAGGGGCGAGATCATTGAAGGCCTTCCTCTGGCCGCAAGGAGTCGGCTGGTCGGAAGGAATGTGTGGATCATCAAGCCGTCGGTCGGCGTTTCCACGCCCTGGGCCTACCGCATGCTGGCCGCGGAGGCACCCCGATCGTACCTACCGGCGGTGGAGGCGGAGCAACGCCTCGGGAAATGGATCGATACGCCGGCGCTTCCGCTCTCAAGCCTCCTTTTCAATTCCTTCGAGCCGGTTGTTTTTCGAAAGTTCATTGCGCTGCCACTGCTGCTGAAGCAGCTTGCAGATGCGTTCGGATTTGCCGCGTTGCTGAGTGGAAGTGGAAGCGCCTGTTTTCTTTTTGCCCGCGAGGGATCAGTTGAACCGCCGGCGGCCGCAGTTGAGGACATGGTCAGGTCTGCTTGGGGCCGCGAGGCATTTGTGGTCGAAACGAGGCTGCTCCACGGCCAGGGACAACGTTGATTGAACAAGGATTTCCTGGAAATCCGCGTTGACCGGGGGCCATGGCGGGCCCTTAACCTCCCACGCCGCCGGATCCGTTCCGGCGCGTTGTCGCAAACCGCATGACCGAAGCCGATCCAGCGAAGCCTGAGTTCAAGGTGCAAGGCCTGTCCGCCTCGCAGGGCATCGCCTACGGACAGGTGTTCTTGTTTCTGCAGAGCGACCTGGAGCTGCCATCGTACCAGGTGGATCAGGACAAGCGCCCGGCCGAAGTGGCTCGATTTGAGCAGGCGCTGCTGGTTACCCGCGGCCAGATCCAGAAGATCCGGGATGAGGTGGAGAAAAACCTCAGCTCAAATGAGGCGCGGATCTTTGACGCCCACCTCCTGGTGCTGGAGGACCAGGCGCTGATTGCCGAGACAATCCGGGATTTTGAGGGTTCGGGACGAAACATTGAAGCCTGCTTCAACGCGGTCGCGCAGCGATACATCCGGGCGTTTTCGGAGATCGATGACGAATACCTGAGGGAGCGCACCGGTGACATTCGCGACGTCGTGCAGCGGGTGCTTTCCAATCTCCTTGGACAGTCGGCGGCGAGTTTGTCGCGTTTGGCCGACAAGCGCATTGTTGTAGCAAACGACATTTCCCCGTCAGATGCGGCGGGCATCGATCGAAGCAATGCGCTGGCGGTGATCACCGATTCGGGAAGCAGGACCAGCCATGCGGTGATTGTGGCGCGTTCCATGAAGGTCCCCGCAGTCGTGGGAACGAGGGAGCTCGTGACCCGGGTGAAGAACGGGGACTGGGTGCTTGTCGACGGCTACGAGGGCCTTGTGATCATCAACCCGAACGAGCAGACGCTGTTCCGGTACGGAAAGATCCAGAGTCACAAGAAGTCGATCGAGCAGCGTCTCTACAAGGCGAACCGTCTGCCGTCGGTCACATTGGACGGCGTGGCGGTCGTGCTGCGCGCGAACATCGAAAAGGAGAGTGAAGCGGAGCTGGTGAAGGAGTACCTCGGTTCGGGAGTGGGGTTGTTTCGCACCGAGTTCCTGTACCTGGGGAGTCAGAGGATTCCGTCCGAAGAGGAGCAGGTGAAGGCGTACCGCACGGTGGCGGAAAAGCTTTCACCCGCGCCCGTGGTGATTCGCACGCTCGATCTCGGGGGCGACAAGCCGATCACCGCGGCGCCGTCGCTTTTCCCCCGGGAGGACAATCCATTCCTGGGATTCCGTGCGATCCGGTTCTGCCTGGAGAACACGGCCATTTTCAAGGATCAGCTCCGGGCGATTCTGCGCGCGAGTGTTGTCGGCAACATCAAGCTGATGTATCCGATGATCAGTGGAAGCGAGGAGCTCGCGCGGGCCAATGCGGTTCTCGACGAATGCCGCCGGGAACTGCGGGCACAGGGTGTTCCCTTCGACGAAAAGATGCCCGTGGGCACCATGATCGAGATCCCGAGCGCGGCATACACCGTGGACATACTCGCGGCGCAGAATGATTTTCTCAGCATCGGCACCAACGATCTCATCCAGTACCTGCTGGCGATCGACCGCGTGAACAACCGGATCGCACATCTCTACGAGCCCACGCATCCGGCCGTGGTCAGAACACTGAAGCACATCGTCGACGAGGCGCATCGAAAGAAGCTGAAGGTCAGCGTCTGCGGTGAGATGGCGGCCGATCCCGTGCTCGCCCCGCTGCTTGTCGGTCTGGGAGTCGACGAACTCAGCATGACTCCGCCGCTGATTCCGGCGGTCAAGTATTCCATTCGAGCCATGTCGCATGCGGATGCAAGACGCCTGGCGGAGGAGTCGCTCACCAAGACGACGGCCGGAGAGATCTTCGCCCTCTGCAACCGGTTTTGCCAGGATCGGCTCCCGCCCGAGTAGGACGGACGGGGGCTAACTTTCCGGCCGGTAGCCGGCGGCGAGCAGCGTCTCGAAGTGCGGCTCGACCGGTTCGCGGGCAACCGTGGAGATTTCGATGTGGTCAAATCCCGCCGTCGTGAGGAAGCGGTGAAGCGTGCTTTCGCGGAATCCCAGCCATACGTCGGCGTAGAGTTCGCGCGCCTTTTCGAATCCGTGCTCCTTGAGGTCGAGGATCACAATCTGGCCGCCGGGCCGGAGGATGCGAAAGGCCTCCTGCACGGCGGCCTGCGGGTGAAGCGCGTGGTGAAGCGCCTGGCTGAGGATCGCAAGGTCGACGGACCCGTCGGGCAGGGGCACGTCCTCGATGTCGCCGAGCTTGTAGGTCAGATTGGACAGCCCGTTCTTTCTCGCGAACTCCGTGCCGACCTCGACCATGCGGGGCGAGTTGTCGATGCACCACACGGCCCTTGCGCGGCGGGCCAGAAGCTGGGAGATGAGTCCTTCGCCGGCGCCGAGGTCGGCGATGACGATGGGTGGCGCGAGTCGAAGCGCGAGATGGCCGATGGCCTCCCAGGACCTGCCCGGGCAGTAATTGCGCCCCAGTTTGCCCGCGATGAGATTGAAGTACTGCTCCTGGTGCGCGCGGCGCTTTCGAAGGATGCGCTCGAGATTGATGCGATCGTCGGCGATTTCGGCGGCGACCGCATTGCAGGCCGCGCGGAGGAGAGCAGTCTGCTCCTTAGGAAGCCCGGCCCTGTTTGAATAGAAGGCCTTCTTTCCCTCCCTGCGGTCGACAACGAGATCGGCCTGGCGCAGCAGGGCGAGCTGCGAGGAGATGCGCGACTGCGCCATGCCCAGGATTTCCTGCAGCTCCGCCACGGAGAGCTCCTCATGCAGCAGGAGCGCGAGAAGTCTGAGGCGGGTGGGATCGGCGAGAAGCTTCAGCAGATCCCAGGAGGCATTCACGCGGCTGGAGTCGCGTCGTTCTACTTGATGAATTTGAATGAGAACGGATACCGGTAAACTTCGCCCTTGTTGGCCTTGAGCGAGGCCAGAATGATCAGCACGAGATCGGCGATGCCGAGTGCAAAAAGGAGCGGTATTCCGATGACAACGAAGGCCAGGGCAATGCAGATGATCGCCGCTATGGCCACGGTGATCTGAAAGTTGATCGCCTCCTTGCCCTGATCGTCGACGATGGGAAATTCCGCCTTTTTCATCTGCCAGATGATGAGCGGACCGATGATGCTGCCGAAGGGAATGATGTAACCGGCCAAGGCGGAGAGATGGCAGAGCATCGCCCACATGTTGGCGTCGTTCTTCGCTGGAGTACTGGGGGAGTCCATGGAGGAAGCTATGGACGATCGCAACCGCCGCGTCAACCTTCGCGCGGGCAAGGACATGCCGCGTGTATGGATTGGGGCCCTTTGAGCCGAAAATGAAAAGGCGTCCCCCTTGAATTTTCGGGGACGCCTGGGTGGCGAAGCGGAATGGATCCCGCCAATGCCGTGGCTGCCTAGAAGCTGTATTTCGCTGTCAGGCTGAAGGTCCGCGGTGTCGAGGGATACACGACGAAGCGGCTGTTGCCACCGGCAGCGTAGTCCTCGTCGAGGACATTGTTGATGCCGAGGTTGAAGCTCCACTCCTTGTGCGTGTAGGTCGCGAAGACGTTGTAGACGTCAAAGGCGGGAAACGCCGCCAGGGGGCGCTGGTAGGTGGCGCCCATGTGGAAGAGATTTGCGCCGATGCCGAAGCCCTTGAGCGGGCCGTCGGTGAAGTCGTACTTGGTGAGCAGACTCCAGGTCTTCCGGTAGGTGCGCACGAGCGTGGCACCGGTTTGATCGTGGGTGCCGCGGCCATCGAACAGAGTGGCGATCACGGTCCATCCATCCACGGGGCGAATGTTGAGATCGTATTCGACACCTTCCGTCCGCACGCTTCCGGCGGGCAGGGCATAGACATTGGGCTGGCCCAGGTTGAAGCGGACCGGCAGGTTTTTGGCGTCGTTCCGGAACCAGACGATGCTTGCCGTCACCCTGCCATTGAGCGCGGCCGTCTTCACGCCGAGTTCCTGCACCTTGCCGAGGGTCGGAGGCAGGGGAACGCCGTTGGGATCGCGGTCGTCAGCGCCCGCGGGAGCAAAATTGGTGGCCTGCGAAGCGAAGAAGGACAGGTCGGCGCGGGGCTTGTAGACGAGACCGATCTTGTAGACGCCCTTGTCTCCCTTGCTCTCCTTGTGAACGGCGTTGAGGACGTCGAGGTGGGACGTATTGCTGCTCCAGCTCCAGCTTCCACCGGCGGTTGCGATCAGGCGGTCCTGAATCAGGTGCGCCTGGTGCTGCACGTAGATGTTGGCGGCGCTGCGGCGCTGAATGGTGTTCGCGGTGCCGGGAATGATCGCGTCGGCGGGGTTTGCCGGCCAGACGGGATTGATGATGCTGAACCGGGTGGTGCCGGTTTCGGGCGAGATCAGCGGCGTAAAGACAAGTCCTTGCTGATCCGCGACGGAACTGGCGGCCCATCCGAAGTTCGTCTGCTGCTGGCGACCAGCGACATTGAAGACCGAGATGTAGTCATTCACGACGCTGAACATCTTCTGCATTTGATGCAGCGTCAGAAGATTGAACTGCATGTAGTCGGTCGCATCCACGACGCCGTTGGCGCCGAGGAGGGTGTTATTGTTCACGTTTGAACGGCTGTCATGATCGTAGCGGCGCTCGGAGAAAAAGGCGACCTGCAACTTCGATTCAAAATTGGAGGTGATGCGATGCGTGATCGTGCCCTCGAGCTCGTGTTTGGTGAAAGTGGACAGACTCCAGGGGGCCTTGTAGCCCTGCTTGCGTCCGCCGATGTAGGAGAGCTGGTTGTTCTGATCGAGAAAGTTGTTGGGAAAGAGGCCGCTCGTCTCGATCCGCGAGTACTCGTAGCGCAGGCGCACGGTCGTGTCCTTCCAGTCGAGCTGAAGGGTCGGCGAGAGGACGGTGCGGTCGTCGAAGATGCCGTCCTGGTAGAATTTTCCGGCCTGCTGAGCGCCGACAAAGCGGTAGGCGGCGCGAGCGCCGCCGATGTCGGCGTCCAGCGGTCCCGTGAGATCGAACTCACCGCGAAGCATGCCGTTGCTGTCGACGAGCGCCCGCACCGAGCCCTTGCGGGTGTAGAGGGGGACCTTTGTCGTGCGCAGGAGCATGCCCTGGGTGACGGGGCGGGTGCCGAAGAGCACGGCTTGCGCGCCCTTCACAACCTCCATCGTCTCGGTCGTGACATCGTCGTCGATCGAGGGGAAGTACTCGACACCGTTCTTGAACGTGCGGGTGAGACGCTCGCCGCGCATGTAGAAGAGGTTGTTGCCGCCGAAGGACGAGAGGCCGCTGGAGATGTACTTGGCGAAATCGCTCGGGTACGGGAAGTTTCCGAGATCCTCGATCAGGTTGCGCGGGACGATCTGGATGGAGCCGGGGATGTCGATGAGCTCCTGGCGGGTTTTGAGACCGGCGGTGGCCGTGGTCAGGTTGTAGCTTCGGTCGGTCTTCGAGCTGACCTCGAATCGCGACATGACGATGGTCTCGTCATCCGCATCCGTCGCTCGCGCGGCCTGCGCGCAAAGGGAGACGGGGAGGGAGGAGAGCACGGCGACGGCCACGAGGGTGGCGGCGACTGGCGAGCCGGGCAGGGTGACAGGTGTCATTTTCATGGGATATGCCGGGTAGGGCGGATTCCGAAAAAAATTAAAAATCCTACGAGGTCAAAATTATTGTCAATGTTTGAGCATTTTTATGGTAACAGGCGTCTCCATGTGAAGCGATGGAGGCGGGTTGCGTGCCCCGCAGGGCGCCGCGGAGGGCTGAACGGGCGCCTAGGGCTCCGACAGTTCGATCGGGATGACGACCTGGCCGGGCGAGGAGCGCGGATCTGTCACGCGCGAGGCCAGGAGCCGGCCGATGGCTGCGCCGATCTCCTCGGGGCGCAGGGTGGGGAAGAGGTACGGCAGGGAATTCCCGCCGGCGGGCCGCTGGTGCAGGCCGCTGACGAGGAGCCTGGGGCGGCGCCTGCCCTTGAGTCCCAGGCGGTCGATGGCTGCGAGCGCGGCCTCGGCCTTCGCCTCCGACCGGCAGAGCAGGCAGAGATCCGTGGGGTGTCGCTGGACGATCGCCGTCACCTCGGACATGATGGCGTGATGGTCGTCGGGCAGGTGCGAAATGGAGTACTCGCCCGCCTTGTAGCCGGCGTTGCCCAGCAGCCGCCCCAGTTCGCTGAGCACGACGTTGTCGCCGGGGAACATCACCTCCCGGGTGAGGGCGCAGACATGCCGGCACCGGTGGCTTGAGGCGTAGCTGCTGACCAGGCGGGCGATGCCAAGATTGTCCTGCTCCACCCAGGGCAGGCCCTCGATCGAAGGGTAAAGGGAGCCATGAACGACCGCGGGCAGCCCGCTGTGCCTGATGGCGCGTTGCACGACGAAAGGCACCTTGGTGAGGACCACGCCGGAGGGTTCCTTCGATCTCAGGATCTCGCCGATGAGGGAGTCGACATAGTCCGCGGGGTCGGTCGCCGGGAGGAAATTGAACTGCACGTCCGCGCCGGGGAGGACTCCCTGTATGCCGACGAGGACGCCGTCCGCGACGCGCCCCTCCTGCCTGAGGTAATTCCGGTGCACCACCATGAACACCCGCTTGAGCAGACCGGGGCTCGCCTCCCGCTTGAGGGAGCCGATGAACGTTCCCCGCCGCTGCACCCGTTCGAGGATGCCGCGCTGGGAAAGCAGTTGAAGGGCGCGGTTCGCGGTCGAGGAACCGACGCCGAGCATGCGGGCGGCCTCCGCCAGCGGCAGGTAGGCGTCGCCCGGCTTCAACTGCCGGCGCCGGATGTCGGCCTCGAGCTGCTGGGCAAGCTCCATGATGCGCGGTGTCTGGGAGTATCCGGAAGTCATTGCGGTGAGTGAAGGGAACGGCGCGCGCCGGGCGGGCAATCCCGGGCATGGAAAATAAAATCATGGTCTTTTCGATATAATTCTTGCACGAAAGAATTATTTATGCCGCGATGACAGCCATGGCAAAGAGCAAATCCCCCCATGCGACCTTCCAGTTGCGCGGTCTGATCGCCGCGACATTCACGCCCTTCCGCGCCGACGGATCGATTGATCTGAGGCGGATCAAGCCGGTGGTGGACGCCGTGATCGGCCAGGGCGCCGGCGGTCTCTATGTCTGCGGAAGCACGGGGGAGGGGCCGCTGCTCTCGACGGAGGAGCGGCTGCGCGTCGCGGAGGCGAGCGTGAAGGCGGCCGCGGGGCGCGTGCCCGTGGTGATCCAGGTGGGGCACAACAGCATCGAGGAGGCGCGGGGCATCGCCGCGCACGCCCAGCGCATCGGCGCGGACGCGGTTTCCGCGACCCCTCCGGGCTATTTCAAGCCCGATTCGCTCGGCAATTTCGTCCAGTGCATGGCTCATATCGCTGACGGCGCGCCGAAGCTGCCGTTTTACTACTATCACATCCCGGTTCTTTCAGGCGTGCGCTTTGACATGGTTGACTTCCTGCAGGCCGGCGGTGCGTGCATTCCGACGTTGCGGGGCATCAAGTTCTCCGACACCCATCTCCATGAAATGCTCGCGTGCGTGGAGTTCGAGGACGGACGGTACGACATTCTCTTCGGCGTCGACGAGATGCTGCTCGCCGGCCTCGCCTTCGGCGCGCGCGGAGCGGTGGGCTCGACCTTCAATTTCGCCGCCCCGCTTTACAGGAGGATCATCGCGGCGTTTGAAGCCGGGGACATGAACGAGGCGCGGCGGCTGCAGTCGCTGTCCGCCAGAATGGTGCGGATCATCGTCGGCAACGGCGGCCGCGGCGGGCTCAAGGCCGCGATGGAGCTCATCGGCGCGGACTGCGGGCACAGTCGCCTGCCGACGGTGACCACCTCGCAGGCGCAGCGGGTGAAAATGAGGAGGGAGCTCGGCGCGCTGGGCTTCTTCGAGTGGGCGGTGAAGTGAAGGCGCCGGGGTTCATCCTGCTGGTGGCGGTCATTGCGACCTGTCATGGAAAAATGAATACACCTGCGCCCCGGCTTTCTGCACTGGAGCCGCTTCCCGATGTCCATGGTTATGCGGGCATGTTTGCCGGGGTCTCCGGCGGCGCGCTGCTCTGCGCGGGCGGAGCAAATTTTCCGGACAAACCGCTGTCGCAGGGCGGGAAAAAGGTCTGGCACGACCAGGTGTTTGTCCTGGAGGCGCCCGACCAGGCCTGGCGTGCCGCCGGCCGCCTGCCCCGGGCGAATGGCTACGGGGTGTCGGCGACCTGGCGCGATGGCATTGTCCTTGCCGGGGGCGGTGATGCGAACGCGAATTTCCGCGAGTGCCGCATGATGCGCTGGGACGGCAGACAGCTCACTTTCCTTCCCCTGCCGTCCCTCCCCGCTGCGGTGGCGAATGCCTGCGGGGCACTTGTCGGTGACAGCCTGTTCATCGCCGGCGGTCAGGAAACGCCGTCGGCCACTTCAACGCTTGCGCGGTGTTTTGTCCTGGACCTTGCCGCGGCGGAACGCGCCTGGCGTGAAGTGCCCTGGCCGCGGGGCGCGCCCGGTCGCGTGCTGGGTGTCGCGGCTGCCCTGGACGGATGGTTTTATCTTTTCAGCGGCACGGACCTGTACGCCGGCCCGACGGGAGCGGCTGAGCGCCGCTACCTGAACGACGCGTGGCGGTACCGCGAGGATGCGGGCTGGCAGCGTCTGGCGGATCTGCCCCATGCGGTGGTGGCGGCGCCTTCACCGGCGATGGCTGCCGGGCGCGGCAATCTTGCGATTGCGGGTGGAGTGTGGCCCGAATACCTGGCAGCGATTCCACCGAACGCGCCGCATCCTGGATTTTCCAGAGGGATGCTGGTCTATGACAGCGGGGCCGATCGCTGGATTTCGATTGAAGCGGGCGGCCTGCCGCCCGGCGCTCCGCCGAGGGTGACTGCGCCTCTGGTTGCGTGGCGGGACCGCCATGTTGTCACCAGCGGGGAAGTGGTGCCAGGCGTGCGCACGCCGAGTGTCCTTACCTTCCGGTTTCCTCCATGAGTCTCTCCGTTCACCGCCTCGGGCAACTGCGTCGCGCGTATTCCGGCGACCTTCTGGAAAGCACGATTCCCTTCTGGCTGCGGCACGGGCTCGATCACGAGCATGGCGGCCTGCTCTCCGGACTTGGCGAGGATGGATCGGTGATCGACACCGACAAGGCGGTCTGGCTGCAGGGCCGGGCGGCCTGGACCTTTGCGACGCTGTACAACACGGTTGCCAGGCAGCCGGAATGGCTTGCCGCGTCGAAGCAGTGTCTGGATTTCATCCGGGCGCACTGCCGGGGGCCGGGGGGGAAACTGTATTTCACGGTGACGCGGGATGGCCGGCCACTGCGCATGCGACGCTACGTGTACAGCGAGTGCTTCGCGGCGATCGGAAACGCGGCCTACTCAAAGGCGTCGGGTGACGCGCGCGC
Organism: Opitutaceae bacterium; assembly: GCA_015075305.1. Classification (NCBI taxonomy): domain Bacteria; kingdom Pseudomonadati; phylum Verrucomicrobiota; class Opitutia; order Opitutales; family Opitutaceae; species Opitutaceae bacterium. Next base: position 223,455 of record JABTUS010000007.1, read on the forward strand.
CGCGGAGGAGGCGCTCCAGTATTTTGCGACCTACCTTCACCACAGTTTCACGCCCGGCGTGATGCCTGCGAAGACCGATCCGGCGACGCGCCCGATGAAGGGAGTCGCGCCCCACATGATCGCCATTGTCACCGCGCAGGAGATTCGTGCGCTGCTTGGCGATGTGGCGGTTGGAGGTGCGACCTGCACGCAATGGATCGACCGTTCGCTTGCGGCCATAGAAAAGGACTTTTTCAAACCCCAGCATGGCGCGCTGATGGAGATTGTGGGCGCGGATGGAGCCGTGCTCGACACGTTCGACGGCCGCACGCTCAATCCCGGTCACGCTCTCGAATGCGCGTGGTTCATCCTTCACGAGGCGAAGCTTCGGGGTCGCGACGCGCGGCTGCTGCGGCTGGGGCTGTCGATCCTCGACTGCATGTGGGAGCGCGGGTGGGACACCGAGTTTGGCGGACTGCTGTATTTCACCGATCTTTTCGGGAAACCGGTGCAGGAGTATTGGGCGGAGATGAAGTTCTGGTGGCCGCACAATGAGGCCGAGATTGCGACACTGCTGGCCTATCAGCTCACGAAGGATGCGAAATACGCGGCCTGGCACACGGAGGTGCATGACTGGTCGCACCGCGTTTTTGCCGATCCCGTGCACGGCGAGTGGTTCGGCTACGCGCATCGGGACGGGCGCATCTCAACGCGACTCAAGGGCAACACCTGGAAGGGACCGTTTCACCTGCCCCGCATGCAGTGGTACTGCGCACGCCTGGTTTCGGAAATGATGCCTGCGGCAACGTAGGCGGTGGGGAGTTTTGGCCTGGCACCTGGCGGCGGGGAGACGGCTGCCGGCTCCGGCCGATCAGGCACTGACGGATTGCGTTGCGCGGGCGAGGCGCTTCGATGGGTCGATGGCCTCTTTCTTTCGGCACATTCCCCTTCGCATCACGTTTGCCATGACCGCTCTCATGGTTTCACGGATCCCATCGGCGGCGACTCCCGCGCCCGCGATCGAGGATGAATCAAAGGTTGTGCCCTACACGCTGCCCGATCCGTTGCTCGCGGAGGACGGCACGCGCATTCAGACCTCCGCTCAGTGGATGGCGAAGCGCAGGCCGGAACTGCTCGAGCTGTTCTCGAAAGATGTCTATGGCCGCACGCCGACGCGCAGACTCAAGGCTGTGCACGCTGAAGTGACATCGACTGACACAAATGCCCTGGGAGGAAAGGCGACGCGCAAGGAGGTGACGATCTGGTTCACGAAAGGCAGGGAAGGTCCGCGCATGCGCCTGCTGATGTACGTGCCGAATCACGTGAAGCAGGCGCCGCCGGTGTTTCTCGGACTCAATTTCTATGGAAACCACACGGTGGACAACGATCCCGGGATTGCGTTGGCGGATCCGATCTCTGTTTTCGCGCCGGGGAAGCCGCTGCCGACCACGCCCCGGGGAAAGGATCGGCCGCCGATGGGACGCGGCGGCCAGGCGGACCGCTGGCAGGTCGGAATGGTGGTCGACCACGGGTACTCCACGGTGACGGCTTGGTACACCGACCTTTGTCCCGACCGCATCGGTGGACTCGACGAGAATGTTGCGTCGATTTTTTCCACGGGCGGGACGGAAGGCCGGGCGGATGACGCCTGGGGGGCGATCGGAATCTGGGCCTGGGGCCTGAGTCGCGCGCTGGATTACCTGGAAACGGACCGGAGCGTGGATGCGCGACGCGTGGCGGTGCACGGTCACTCGCGTCTGGGCAAGGCTGCGCTTTGGGCCGGCGCGCAGGATCCGCGTTTTGCGATGGTGATTTCGAATGACAGCGGCTGCGGAGGCGCGGCGCTCAGCAAGCGCGTGTTTGGCGAGACGGTGGGACTCATCAACAAGACCTTTCCCCATTGGTTCGCGAAGCGTTTCCGAGCCTATGACGACAATGAGGCCGCCCTGCCGGTGGACCAGCATGAGCTGCTGGCCTTGGTTGCGCCTCGTCCGCTGTATGTGGCGAGTGCGAGCGAGGATCTATGGGCTGATCCCAAGGGCGAATTTCTGAGCGCGAAGCTTGCGGGACCCGTTTACGCGCTTTTCGGAAAGACCGGGGTGGGCGTCGACGAAATGCCTCCCGTCGACTCACCCGTGGGTGGAACGATCGCCTATCACCTGCGCACGGGAAAGCATGACATCACCGCCTACGATTGGGCGCAGTACCTGAAGTTTGCGGACCGACATCTGCGCTGAAATCGTGAGCGTGAGGCCTACATGAAGCAGATCGACGCCGAGTCGGCGGCGCGGGGGGAGCCAGGAAAGAAGCGGAACCAGCGGGCGTCGGAAAGCTGATGCAATTGCTGCATTCCGAGACGACAAGGCGGTCAAAAGACTGATCGGAGCTCAAGGTAGATCAAGACGAGGACGAGTGCTACTCCGACGATCCACCAGAATCGCGAAATGCCCAGGGAGGTTTGAGTTCGTCGGGGGCGGTGTGCTGAAAGCTCATCCTCGGACGGGGGGAGGTCCAGGCCGTCGTAGCGCGTGGCCTCCTCGTTCCAGCCGGATCGCTCATCGGCACCGCACTCCGGGCAGGCGCGGGCGTTGGGAGGAACATCGGCGCCGCAGTTGGGACATTCCGAAGGCGTGCGGGAGCGTTTCACAGTACCAATCAAACGCAAGTTGCGGGGATTTCAAGAGGAGCAGAGGGGACTTTAGGCGAACGGCTTCAGGCTTGAAGGATCATGGTTTCGGGTGCAGCATTTGACCTCTCGGAAGCATTGGATTCCCTTTCCATTCAGCAAAATCCGCGTGCCGTCCAACACCCCCCTGCTCTATGATCACTCTCAGTATCAATGGCGTTGAAAAGCAGGTGGATGTGGACCCGGAGACGCCGTTGCTGTGGGTCCTTCGCGATCACCTGAGTCTTGCCGGAACCAAGTACGGCTGCGGCATGGCCATGTGCGGGGCGTGCACGGTCCATCTCGACGGAGAGGCCGAGCGGTCCTGTTCGATTCCCGTGGGCAAGGTTGGCGGCAGGAAAATTGTCACGATCGAGGGTCTCGCGGCGGACTCAAAGCGGATTCTTCACCCGCTGCAGCAGGTTTGGATCGATGACGACGTTGCCCAGTGCGGCTACTGCCAGGCGGGCCAGATCATGAGTGCAGCGGCCCTGCTGGCGAAGAATCCGAAGCCATCCGATGCGGACATCGATTCCGCCATGTCGGGAAATCTATGCCGCTGCGGAACCTACCAGCGCATTCGAGCCGGCATTCATCGGGCCGCTGAGCTCGCGGCACGGTCGAAGACGGAAATCGCGACGGTGAACTGAGCCGGCGGTCGATCGCGTGGAGGGATGAGTGCGCTCCGCCATGGAGGGGCACGCTCCGTCGTGACCAGGGGACGTGCGACGCGAAACGGCGCCGGAATTTTTCACGCGGAGGCGCGGAGCACGCGGAGAAGAGGAAGTGGAGTTCGAGAAGCGTTGCGATACGTTGGACGCGAAATGACCGGCGTCTTGGCGCGACGCGCGAACCCTGGGCATGACAAAGCGTGCCCCTCCAACGGAGGGGGGAATGCATGATCATCCAACGGTGGTGGATGGATGCGATGATGGCGAGGCGGCGGGCGCTTGAAGGTGGCGCCTCGATCGCCGCGGAGCCTACGGGTGCAGGTAGCGGTTGAGCAGGTTTTCCAGGTATTCCTGGCGTCCGCTGCGTGGCGTGGGCTCTCCCAGCTTCGTGAGGACGAGTTTTTCGAGCTCCTTGAAACCGATTTTCCGGGTTTCAATCTGCCGGCCAAAGCTGGAGTCGAAACTTGAATAACGATCAGCAACGAAATTCTCAAACCGGCCATCGGCGAGGATTGAGCGGGCGATCTTGAATGCCGCGACATAGGCGTCCATGCCGCCGATGTGGGCGTGGAAGAGATCCTCCGGATCAATGCTCTGGCGGCGGAGTTTGGCGTCGAAGTTGAATCCGCCTGAACCGAGGCCGCCCGCCCTCAGGATGGAAATCATCGCGAGCGTCAGCTCCCTGACATCAGTGTTGAACTGGTCGGTGTCCCAGCCGAGCAGGAGATCGCCAGCATTGGCATCGATCGAGCCGAGCATGCCCTGGGCGGCCGCCACCTCGATCTCGTGCTGGAAGGTGTGGCCCGCGAGGGTGGCGTGGTTGGTTTCGATGTTGAACTTGAAGACCTTTTCGAGCCCGAAGGTGCGCAGGAAGGCGATGCCGCTGGCGACGTCGAAGTCGTACTGGTGCTTGGTCGGCTCCTTGGGTTTGGGTTCGATCAGGAACTGCCCGTCGAAGCCGATGCTGCGAGCGTAGTCTTTCGCCATGTGCATGAACGCCGCCAGGTGCTCCTGTTCGCGCTTGAGATTGGTGTTGAGCAGCGTCTCGTAGCCTTCGCGGCCGCCCCAGAAGACATAGTTTTCACCGCCGAGTGCATGCGTGATTTCGAGCGCCTTCTTCACCTGGGCCGCGGCGTAGGCGAAAACGTGCGCGTCGGGATTGGTGGCGGCACCCGACATGTAGCGGGGATTCGAGAAAAGATTTGCCGTGCCCCAAAGCAGCTTCACGCCGGTGGCCTTTTGGAGCTGCTTCGCGTGGCTGACAATCTGGTCGAGGATCCGGTTGGTCTCCGCGAGCGTCCGGCCCTCGGGTGCGATGTCGCGGTCGTGGAAGCACCAGAACGGTGCCTTGATCTTTTGGAAGAATTCGAAGCCCGCCTCGAGGCGGACCTTGGCCACGCTGACAGGATCCTTGCCGCGCTCCCAGGGGCGCACAATCGTGCCGGGACCGAACGGATCACTGCCGGTGCCGCGGAAGGAATGCCAGTAGGCGATGGAGAAACGCATGTGGTCACTGACGGTTTTGCCGTCGATGACCTCATCCGGATTGTAGTGGCGGAACGCCAGCGGGTTGTCTGAGTCGGCGCCTTCGTAGGCGATCGACGGAATGCTGCTGAAATAGGACTTCTTCGAGGACTTGGCCATGGGATGAAACGAAAGGCTGGGAGGGATGGACAAGGGTTCAGCCAATCGCCGGGCGGGCCGGAAAACCAGCCGAATTTTTCGGTGAAGGCAGTTCCGGCGTGAGTTCACAGCGCTGATGGTCAATACTTGTGATGAGCAAACATGTCGGACACCCCCTATTCCCGCGCCCGGATTCTGATTGACCAGGCTCACGCGGCTGACCCGCAGCGGACGGCTGATGGCCGGCCGGCCGAGCTTGCCTATGCGGATGCGATGGAGGCCTGGGTGGCCCGGCTTGATCCTCTGGCGTCATCGCTCCTTCGGCTTGGGGCCCGGTGCCAGCACCTCGAACGCTGGTCGGTGCCGCGGTCGACGTTTCCCCTGGGCAAGGTGGGGTATCACAAGTGGCGGCGGCTCCTGTATGTTCGCCAGGCGGAGCGCGCCCGTGAACTTCTGCTTCAGGCGGGCGTGCCGGAACACGAGGTTGCCGATGTCGCCACCTGGGTGGGCAAGAGCGGGCTCAAGGACAACCCGGGGACGCAGATGCTGGAGGATGCGGCCTGCCTGGTTTTTCTGGAGAAGGAAATCAGCGGATTTGCCGCGCAGCATGCGGACTACCCGCGGGAGAAGTTCATCGACATCCTGCGCAAGACCTGGCGGAAGATGAGCCCGCGCGCGCAGCTCGCCGGACTTGCCTTGGATCTGCCTCCTGACATTGCCGCGCTGGTGCGTGATGCCGTGACGAACTGATTTGGCGGGCGTGCACCCGCTTCGCGATCAGCCCGCCACAAGCGGCGGCGGCGACTCCGGCGTGCGTGGCGCGCGTTTCATGAAGGCGGCGATGATGAGCGAAAAGACCGTGCCCATGATCGGCACCACAAAGACCATGACGATAAGGAACCAAAGCGGGCTTGCGAAAAACCTGAGCATGCCCTCGACGGCATGCAATTTATCCGCGGGCACCTTCTGCCTGGCGTTTTCCAAAACGAGTTCGTGGAATGCGGGGTTGATCAGCGTGCCGTAGACGTAGGCGAGCACGCCGCCGATCACGCCTTGAAAGACTGAAGTGAGTGCCCCCGTACCGACAGCCCTGCCGTAGCTGAGCGAGCCGTCGGGTGAAGAGTCGCGAACCGCACGCATCGTGAGTACCAAACCGACGATCGAAACCGCAAACCCGCCGATCATGCCGATGGTCTGGCCAGTTTGGAATCTGGCCATATCGTTGTGAAAACCCAGCAGGTACTCGACCAAGGTCACCAAGGTTCCCGCCACCGCCATTGCCGAACCATAGAGAAGGGCAGTTTTCATTCTGACAGGTTAACGGCGCTTCGGCGTGGAAGCGATCCTGATTTTTGTCCTGTCACCGTGAGGAACGCTGAAGCCGATTGGTGATTCAGGCATGCAGTCGCGTGCCCGTCAGGTTGCCAGCGGCTGAACTCCGAGGGTGCCGATCAGGCTCTCGCGGTAGGCGGGAGACTCGACGCGGGCCTTTCCGGCCTTCGCGTGCGAGAGGCGGTCCCGGATCTTCATCCTTTCGGCGACATCCGCACAACCGGGCCGGTCGATGAAGAGTTCCAGCGACTCGACGTGCTTCCGCCAGAGCTGGCTGTCGAGCATCTGCTTTGCGTCGAGCCGGGCGCGGTACCAATCGCTGGCCATCAGATGATCACGGGTGAAGAGCTCGCGCACGGAATTGTCACCGAGCGACTGGCCGCCGCTGGTCCTGCCGTTGACCATGATTTCAAGAACCGCCCGCAGGGGAGGGCAGGCCATGGCGATGCTTCCGTCGGCGAAGTAGCTCTCCGCGATGCGCCGGTGTGTCGACAGGATGTTGTCGATCCCGTCCGCGAAAACCGCCATGTCCTGCAGTTCAGGCCTCAGCATGTCGTCGGTGAACACAACGTGCGGGTAGGCAAACACGCGTCCGAAATAAATGCGGACGAAGCGCGCGGTGATGCGGTAGCCCAGCCTGCTGGCGGGAACAGGCCTGCCTTCAAACTCAAGATCGGGGCACCGTTCCAGGCATCCGTCGGCGATCAGGGCCTTCGCAGAGCGTTCCGCAGGGCTCATGCGCGCAAAGACCTCGGGCACCAGCAGGCTGATGTCGTGATCAACCCGCATCCTCGGACCGACATGCCCGGCGGCTGTGAGAAACACATCATGCCCGGTGAGAACGAGCGAAACCAGCGCGGCGTTGAGATCGATGATGGGCGGAAGCGCATTGAACGGAGCCTTGGTCAGGGCGCCCTCGGAGCCCGCGCCGGTTGTGGATGGCGACTTTCCGGTCATTGAGCTGATGAACTCCATGAAGAGCTCCGGCAGCTCGAGATGGTGGATCGGATTGAACACGCAGAGCGGACGGATGCCGGGCTCTGGCGGATTGTTGCGGCGGCCCGGGACGACGACGTGCACGGGAGTCAGGGGGTCGCTGATGTCCGCGGGCAGTTTGCGATGCAGGCACTGGCTGAGATGAGCGAGCGCGGTGGAGTGAGGATCCGCGAGATCCTGGCGGAGCTGCAGGTAGCGGGGATTTCTCGAGGGCTTTCCGTCGACGATGCGCGGATGGGCCGAGGAAACGAAATACCGCGGTGATTCACCGTCGGGAGCCGATGCCGCGGCACGGATCAGGTCCTGCATGGGCTGCGTGAAGGCCGAAAAGCCTATGGCGTCCTCGACGAGCGCACGGGCGTCCTCCGAGGTCAGGGGCGCGTAGTTGGACAGGAAGTTTCCCGGAGCCGCGATGTCGCCTTCCGCCTGGCCGTCGTATCCGCGGTGTATGCATTCATCGGGGCGCTGGAAGAGCATGCGCTCGCAGTTCCGCACGAATTTCAGGGACGGGGGAGCATCGCCGCCATTGCCGGCTGTCGCACGGAGCGCCTGCGCCACCTGAGGCGCGGGCACCACCGCGGAGGCGGTGATGTCGTCCTCGATCTGAACCTTTGCGGCGGGGTGAAAATCATGACGCAGACCGAACACCCGCCACGCCCCGTCGGCGTTGAATCCGACCCGGAGTGTATTCACTATGACACTACGCCCCTCATGCCGGAGGATGTTCGCCGGCCGTCCATTGATCTGGTCGACGGAAAACCGCGGGCGCCAGTCGCCCCCCCAGGAAGGCTGGTAGAAGCGCTTGACGACGAAGACGAGTTCCTTGATGTGCGGAGGGATCGAGCGCAGCCACTCGTTGTACTCCGGAGTAAACTCGCGCGTCGAGGGCGTGAGCAGCTTGATGACGCTGCCGAAGGAGCGCTCGGCGCTGAGGATCGGGCGTGTGTCGAGGCTTCGGCTCGTGTCCAGAAACCGCTTCGAATAATCGCGGGCCAGGATGGCCTCAACCTGGTCCATGTCTGCGTCGAAATCCGCGACGAAGACCGTGCCGCTGAGGATGGCGTCGGAGATCGCCTTGGAGATCTCCGATTTGCCGCCGCCTGAAACGGTGCTGGGCTTGTGACACACCGTGCCGTCGGCGACCGTGCCGACGAGGCGCCAGAGTCCGGGACCATGGGGCACGGGCTCGAGATGAACGCGGTAGCCGCCCGGCCGCACATAGGTTTTTCCGGCGAGTAGCTTGATCTGGCGCCGTTCACCGCCGCAGTCCGTCCAGGTTATCGCCTGGTTGCGCAGGCTGAAGTGCGCCTGCTCGGGCACGAGCACGACATCCGCCAGAAGCGTGTCCGTGGCGTGTCCCTCCGGGTGCGGCTGGAAGCGGCCGGGGTGGCGCGCGATGACATCGGCGACGCTGTAGCGTTCGGGCACGCCATAGGCGTCGAATTCATTGCCGAGATCGTAGCTGGGAAAAACCAGCGCACCGCCCGCATGCTCCTCCTCGGCGGATCCATAAAGGTTGGCGGCATAGCTGATCTGCGTCTTCACCTCCTTCTTGCAGTAGCCGAAGTAGTTGTCGGCGATGAGCGTGACCATGGTCCCCCGTGCATCGCGCGCGCACACCTTGAACGCCGTGCCATTGTTGTAGCGTTCATCCGGAGTTTTCCAGCACATGCCGTCGCGGCGCTGGCGGGGCGTGGCGAGATTCCAGTGGGGAAGCCCGAGCGTGTGCTTGGGAATGCCGACGAGATGCGGCGCGAGAATGACGCAGCCACTGTGGCCCGTCCAGCCGTCGACATCGAGGGCGGCGTCGTTTTCCGGCAGGTAGGGGTCACCGGCGTTGCCGAAAATGCTTTCGACGAAATCGAGGTTGGAAACCAGCGAGCCTGGTGCGAAAAACCGGATCTCCATTCGTTTTTCCCGAGTGAATCCGGGGATCGCCGGCACCACCAGCGGGCGAAGGAGGAGCGAGACGATGCACTCGGCGGAAGGTGCCTGGCTCTCGGTGAACGGCAGTCGCTGCAGATCCGCGGGAGGACTGAGGGCAATTTCGAGCAGCCGGGCGAAGGTTGCCTTGGGCACGCAGAATTTGTCATCGGGGACGGCGATGCCGCCGTCGGCGATGTGAAAGACGCCCTGGGTCGTGCGGCGGTCGCTCGCAGGATTGTGGAGAACCCCGTTTCGCAGCCGGTAGCTTTTCAGCATCGGGGACTCATGGGAGTCACCATGCGCCGGCAGGGAGAGTTCGCGGGCGAGGCCGGGCAGGTCCAGAATGAATGTGCGCGCAGGCAGCCGGGGTGCCGGGCCGATATCGGCCAGATACAGGTTGAGAAAGTGCTGAATGCGTCCGTCGGCGGGACACAAGCGGTCCGTCAGTTGTCGCGTGATCTCTCGGTGGCGGGCGAATATGGGGGCGGTGAGTTTGCTCCAGGCCGCGCCCTGGGCATCGTCGATCGTTGGGCAGCCGAGGAGGGCCAGGCGCAGGTTGATGGCATGATGCAGGGTGTTGAGGGTCGCGGAGTCAGGGCTGGTCGGCATGCTGTGCAGGGATGTGGCGGCGGGTGAAATCAGGACAGAGGGAGGAAGGATTGATGCCGCAGTTGGGTGCATTCTACAAGTTCTTGCCATGATCGCCATTGCTTTGCCCGGGGAAAGAAATGGAATTTTCGCGATTCACTCCATTGCAGTCGCGGTCTTTATCGACAGTTTGCATTCCACATTCACGCCCTTGAAGCCGCCGTCGAGAAATGGCGCCCGCGAGACGCTTTCTCAGAAGCTTCATGCGCTGGCGGCTGGGACTCCCGCCCAGGGATGGACGCTGGGAGAATTGATGGACGCGCTGGGTGCGCGGGCGTCCGCACTGCTGATGATTGTGTGCGCGCTTCCTTTTTGTGCGCCGGTCGCGATTCCAGGTCTTTCCACGCCCTTCGGACTGGTGATCCTTGTGCTGTCGTTCCGATATGCGCTCGGCCGTCCGCCCTGGCTGCCGCAGCGGCTGCGGCGGGTTGCGTTGCCGCCGAAGGGACTGGTGAGGATACTCGATGCTGGAAGCCGCGTGATCGGATGGATCGAGCGTCGCATGCGCGTGCGCTGGCTGCCGCTTGTCGTGCCGCGCTGGAAACTGCGGGTGCATGCGGTGGTCATCATGCTGAGTGCGATTGTGCTGATGCTGCCGCTTCCGCCCATTCCGCCGTTCACGAACACGCTGCCGGCGCTCACAATTGTGGTCATGGCAATGAGCACGCTGGAGCGGGATGGCGCGGGCATTGTGACGGGATACGGAATTTTTTTTGGGATGATTGTCTATTTTGCACTGTGGGCAAAAGTGCTGGTCGATGGATTCCTGCGCATTGCGGAGCGGTTCGGATTCTAGATGCGGGTGCAAGATGGGCTGCCGATCAAAACACACCGGCTGTGCAAGTGTCCGCGACATTGTCATGAGCGGGATCGTCCACCCCGCTGCACCACGTGGAGTTGAACGATGATTCGCTCCGGTCAAAACCCGCTCGCACGCCCGGTGACGCTGACGCGGTGGGAAGGCACGACTCATCGGGAGATCAATGATTTCGTGGCGGTGGAGGAGCCTCTGGAGATCCGGCTGGGAGAGCGGAGCCTCGCCCTCGTGATGCGCACACCGGGAAACGACCGTGAACTGGCCGCCGGCTTTCTTGTCAGCGAAGGGATCGTTCGCCATGCGAATGACGTTCTCGACATTGTCCGCTGCGGGCAGGGTGCCGAGGCTGAGCCCAATGTGCTGACTGTGCACCTTGCTCCACGGGTTCAGGTCGATTGGGACCGTTTGACCCGCCACACCTTCGCTTCGTCGAGCTGCGGCCTTTGCGGCAAGACATCGATTGATGCCGTCAGAACGATGGCTTTGGCCCTTGAGTCGCGGCCGGTCCATTCCCGGTCCGTGCTGGAGGGAATTTCCCATGTGTTGAGGGAACGCCAGCAGGCCTTCGCGCTCACGGGCGGCGTGCACGCGAGCGGGCTGTTTGCCGCTGACGGGAAGCTGATCGCCCTGCGGGAGGATGTCGGCCGGCACAATGCCCTCGACAAGGTGACTGGCTGGGCGTTGCTTGCGGGCCGGCTGCCGTTGTCCGAATGCATCCTCTTCGTGAGCGGGCGCGTTTCGTTTGAATTGATGCAGAAGGCGCTGATGGCGGGCATCCCGACAGTGGCGGCGGTCTCGGCTCCCACGAGTCTAGCGGTTGAGTTTTCGCGTGAGAGCGGGCAGACGCTGATCGGATTTGTGCGGGGTGGGCGAATGAATGTTTATTCGGGCACAATCGATGGGTAGGAGGGTCAGAATCGATGCTTCCACAATGACTGAGCGAGCGCACTTTCAGGCAGCAGTCGCACCGGCTGCTGATACGATCATGTTTCGAATGCTGAGACTTCTGTTCCTGCCACTGGTGATCATCTGCCTGCATCCGCCGGCCCGGGCCGAACCGCCAGCCGGTGCGGAAGAGGCATTGGCGGAACTGGCGGGCCGGCAGAAGGACCTGCTCCAGTCCGCGGCGAAGAAGGGCTCGCAGACGGAATTGGAGGACCTGCGCCAGCCGCTTCAGGAGCTTTGTTATGCGTACGAGGACTTCCTGAGGAAATATCCGTCGTACGCGCTCGGTTATGTGAGTTACGCGATGCTGCTGGACAATCCGGTGATTGATGAGCGGCGTCGCTCGACGGCGCTTTTCCTGAAGGCCAATCAGCTCGATCCGGACATTGCGCTGGTGAAGAACCAGCTCGGCAATCACATCGCGGAGCAGGGGCAGCCTCTGGAGGCGCTCAACTACTTTCTTGCGGCGGTGCGGCTGGCTCCGAAGGAGCCGCTCTACCACTACCAGGTGGGCACGCTGCTGGCGGAGGCGCGCGATGATTTTCTCAAGAGCGGTGAGTGGACGGCCGCCAAGATCGACGAGGCGATGCAGAAGGCGTTTCTGCAGGCGTCCCTGCTCACGCCGGGCGAGTGGCGTTATGCGTACCGGTACGGGTTGTCGTTTTACGACGTGGCTTCACCTGACTGGGAAACGGCGCTGAAATTCTGGACCCAGTTTGAAGGTGGATTGAAGCCCGGCGTCGAGCAGCAGACGTGCCGCCTGCATCGCGCGAAGGCGCTGCTCGAACTGGGACGGCGCGGAGAGGCCCGGGAAATCTTGAAGACCGTCACCGAGCCCATTCTCGAGCGTGAGAAAATCAAGCTGGAGAAGCAGGGTGGCTGAGATCAGCTTTCGGCTGGCGTGCCGCCAGCCTCTCCGGCCGTTGCGGTCCTGTCGTGACGCAAAAGCGGTCAGGGTGCCGCTGCTGCCACCTTGAAGTCGCGCAGGCTGCGCGTCGGCGGTGCGTCGGGATGGACGAGGGCGGCCTCGAGGATGTAGTCGCCGGTAGCGGACGGTGCCGCAAAGGCAAAGCTGAAGCGGCGGTCGCCGTAGGAGTCGATGGTGCAGGGCTGGGTCTGCTCGGAGACCACTTCCGCGCCGCGCAGGACGCGCAGTCGCAGACCGCCTGTCCAGTCAGTCGGAAGATCGTTGATGACGATGACAGGCATCTCTCGCTTCTCGCCGGACGAGAGTTTGTCGGCCCAGAAATCCAACATGAGTCCAACCGGTGCGAAGGCCTCTTTCACGAATTCGGCAAAGTGCGGTTCAAAACGCAGGGAAGGCACATCGATCCAGTCGTCGCTGGTGGCACCGCCCTCGGGCGTGGGTTTGGATCCATCGCGTGAATAGCCCAGACTGCAAAAGTGCATGACTCCCGCGGCCTGGCGGTGACATCTCCAGAATTCGGTGAGTGCGGCTACATAACGCGCATGGAGACGGCGGCGCTGCTCGACCGTGGAGCCGGGACCGAGCAGACTGGCATAGACGCGACCTGTGAGGGCGGTGGGATCGCCTTCGCGATTCAGCCAGAGCCAGTCGTATTCATTGATGATGATGGGTTCGTTTTTCCAGCGCTGCTCGGGAAGGATTTTCGGATGGACCGAGGTGGTCGCGAGTTCGGACAAAAAGAAAGGTTCGCCGGTTCCCTTTCCTCCGAGGTTCAGCAAACGGCTGAACAGGTACGGATGCGATTCGACCGGGTCGGTGGGCCGTCCGGGCGGCGACCAGCCGTTGTCCCAGGGGCGGTCCGAGAGATCGAGGTGGCGCACGGCGTCGCGCGCCTTGCCGGTCTCCGGGGTCACGCTTTCGTTCTGTCCGTCCCAGATGACGACGCAGGGGTGGTTCCAGCGTTCGCGCATCCAGGCGGTGTACTCCGAGATGATCTTCTCCGCCACGGGGTTTTCGGGCGGTCTCCTCGATCCTCGGGTGGTGCGCAGCAGCCAGATGGGAAATTCGTCCTGGATGAGGATGCCCTCCTCGTCGGCGATGTCGTACCAGAACTCCGGCGGAAACCCGATGCAGTAGCGCAGCGAGTTCCAGTTCATCGCCTTCATCTGTTGGTGCAACCTGCGCACCCAGGCGGCGTCCCAGGGCAGTTCGCCGCGCGCCGCATCCTCCGAGAAACGCTCGATGGTGATGTTGCTGCCGCGCAGAAAATACGGCCGCCCGTTCAGAAGCGGGCGTTTTGTGGCCGGATCAAAGCTGAAACTGCGCAAACCGAAACGCACGCGCGCGGCGTCAGCACCAGTTGCCAGCCGCAGCTCGTAGAGGAAGGGGTCCTCCGGCGACCAGAGCCGGGGCTCCGCAATCGGGAGAACAAAATCGACGACCTTCTCCTCCCGCGCGGCGAGTCGCACGGGTGTGGCCGCACTGCCGGCAGGGGCGCGGGACTTGTCGGCCACGACTTCTGTTTGCAGAGTGAACTCCACGGGCTGCGCGCCGGCCACGACCTCGGCGACGATGCGCACTGATCCGGCCACGGGGTCGGGCACGGTCTGGACATTGCGCAGGAACGGCGCGCTGGACAGGATGAGTTCAACCTGGTCATTGATGCCGGGAATGAACAGGTATTTCTCGAAATCCCAGCCCGTGGGTTGGTCGAACGGCAACGATTCGCGATTGGCGCCGAGCCGGATCAGCACCTCGTTGTCGCCCCTGCGAAGATACGGTTTGGCGTCGAACTCGACCGGCGTGAAGCATGGCAGATGTTCGCCGACCCGCTTTCCGTTGAGCCAGACCTCGGTCCCGTAACGCGCCTTGTGCAGTTTGAGCAGGGCGATCGCCGGGATCGGTTGATCAACGCGAAAGCTGCGCCGATACCAGAACGCCTGGCGTTGGGCGCTGACGCTGCCCACCTCGGTGAAAGCAGGCTGGGCGAGATCGACGAGACCGGGCACGCGCACAGTGCGGGTGAACACGGCGGGCGGCGCGTCCATGCCGCCCTGCTCAATCTGCCAGGTGCCGTCGAGCGAAAGGGACTGGCGCGGTGCGATCGGTTTCAGCGCCGAGGCCTGCGCCAGCGGCGCACCAGCCGCGAGGCTTAGGACAAGCGTGAGCGCGGGCAGAGCAAGCGTGTGAAGGGACGAGATCAAGTCTGACACGGCGTGGAAGGGAAGAGTCGGAGGATGTGGTCTATGGTGTCTGCGAGGCGCATCGGCCGAACTATTCGCCGTGCGCCGCTCGTTTGAAGTCGTCTTCATAGCGGGTGATGTCGGCCTGCTGCCAGTTGCCGAAGGCGACTTCGAGCACCCGCACGGGGCGGGTGCCGGCATGGCAGCTGAGGCGGTGCCTTTCCTGTGCGGGAATCCAGATCTCGTCGCCCGCGCGGCATTCGCGGATGGCGTCGCCCACCTGGACAACGGCGCCGTCGTCGAGCACGATCCACAATTCCGCGCGCCCCGTGTGGGACTGCAGGCTCAGGCGCTGGCCCGGAAGCACGGTCATGAGACTCACCGTGCAGTCGCGATTGTGCGCGTATTGTTTGAACGAACCCCACGGGCGCTCGACAATCTCAACCGGAGGCTTTTGGGCGGGGATGGGTTTGGTGATGTAGCTGGTCATGTTTGTGCGTGAAAACTCGGACCGACGCGCGTGCGAGCGCCTGCCGGCCCGATTCCTTCACCTCAGCCTCATTGCGGATGGGTCTGTCGCTGACTGGCGCGGCATGGAGTCCGGCGAAGGAGAGACGGACCAGGCTGAGGCTTGAAAGGATTGGACGGCGGATTGTCATGACGGGTCTCTGCGTTGGTGTTCGCTGCGCTGGCGCATCGCAGGTCCGTTGGGCCCGGCCACGACAATGCAGCGAAAGTTCTTCTGCGCGATGGTACCGTAGTCGTGACCCGCGCGCGCGGGATAGACACCCAGGTAGGTGAGTGGCACGGTGCCGGTGTTGATCGTGCGATGGGCGGTGAAGCCCGGCACATAGACGGCTTGATTTGGACGAAGGGGCGCCAGACGGCTTTCGCCGGTGGATTCGTCTTCGAGCAGCATCATCCCCTCACCGGTGAGACCGAAATAGAATTCCGCGGCCGGTCGCCACGCGTGCAGGTGGCCCTTGGTCAGGTAGTACTCGTCGCCGATTTTGCCCGGCATGAGGCATCCGATTCCGTAGTGCAGGTCGCCTTCGCCCGAGGCGGGTTCGACACTGGCGACGCGATAGAGCAGTGGGTTGCCCTTTGCGAGTGCAGCCTCATACGCGGCGGTGTCCGCGAAGCAGCCGCGCAGGTCCGCGAGGTAACGCTCGACAGGTTTGACACCATCGAGTTCGCCGGTGGCTGGATTGTAGCGCGACAACAGGCGGTTCGCGTCGAGCATGGTGGATTGAGGGATCATGTGCGCACAAAGGCCTTCAGGGTTGCGCATTCGGTTCCGACTGCCGGACCATGCGGCCGGATCGTGTAGGCTCCGACAGCGGCGGGAACGATGAACGTCTCCGCGTAGTGGACGACGAATGGCTGAAAGGCGCCGGTTGGACTTTCGACAATCGCCTCCTCGCCGTGCACGAGGTTGATCACGTTCACGCCGCCATGCGTGTCGTGCGACACGGCTTTCGTGAACCAGTGGCGGCGGGTTTCGATGAACTCGCGCTCGTGCAGGCCGGTGCGTTCCTCGCGCCAGCCGTCTCCGCTGCCGATGGGGGTGATGGCATTGACCAGATGTTTTTTTGCCCATGAGGCCGTGCGGTCCCATTGGATGTTTGCCGCGCCGTGGGCGAGATGGATCGGGCGCGGTTTGCCGTCGAGGCCGAGGCGGGTCCAGTCCCAGAGTTTGAACGTGAAGATGTAGGGCGTGGCGCTGATTTCGAGCACCATGGTGCCCGCCGCCGAGCAGTGAACGGTGCCTGCGGGGATGAGGAAGTGGTCATGGGCTTTCGCCGGCAGGCGGCTGGCGTGGCGATCGGCGTCGAATGGCGCGCCGCCCGCCTGCGCCGTCGCGAGATCGCGCAGCATCGCCGCGGAGTCCACACCTTCCTTGAGCCCCAGATACACGGTGCCAGCGGGCTCGGCGTGCAGCAGGTAGTAACTCTCGTCCTGCGTGTAGTGCATGCCGAAATTCCGCTGGATGTATTCGGTCAGTGGATGCACCTGGAGCGACAGATTGCCGCCGCCCACGGTGTCGAGCAGGTCGAAGCGGATCGGAAATTCATCGCCGAAACGCGCGTGAACCGCTTCGCCGAGCAGTGCGCGCGGCTGGTCGAACACGACGTTGATGGACGGCAGCTCCATCCGCACTCCGCCGAGATCGAGCAGCAGGCTGTTCTCCTCGGGCACGCAGTCAAAACACCAGCCGTAGTTCCTGGCGTTGCGATCGAGATCGCAGGTCTCCTTCATCCACTGTCCGCCCCAGGGCGCGGGATCGAAGAACGGCACGACGCGGAAAGGACGGGTGACCGCGTGGCGCAGGCCGCGCCGGACGGATTCGCCGTCGGCGAGCTTCGGCGTGCCGCGATCGTGCGTGTCGAGAACGAAGTCCCACTTTGCAATCAGGGGCCGCTTCCAGCGGTCGGCGACGCGCCAGTCGACGAAGAATGCGCGCTTGTACTTGAGGTTGGCGGCCAGGGTGTGGTTGGCGACGCCGAGGTTGGCGGACTCGTTGCGACGGAAGCGCAACTGAGCCTCCCAGCGCGCGAGGTCGGCGTACACGAGCACATCGCCGTCGGCGACGAGCCGGGCGCCGCAGCCGACCACCAGCGCGAGTCCCGCGGGGAGCGCGGCGACCCGGGCGCGCAACCGATCCAGCTTCGTCGGATCGAAGAACTGCGGCAGCGTCAGGCTGGTGATGTATCCAAAAACTGGATCATCGCCGCCAAGAAAGGGAGCGACCAGGGATTCGATCCGGTCGGGCTGCAAAAGGGCTTCGCGCGAATCGACGACCAGCGCCGGGGCAAGGCGGGAGGTCAGCTCGGTGCGCACCTGCACCTCGTCCACCCCGGGATAGCATTCCACCACCAGGACGCGGCGGCCGCCAGGCGATGGAGATGCCCTGTCCCGCAGCCTTGCCGCGATCGCGTTCCAGCCGGTCGCGCATGCACTGGCGCCCGGCACGGGCAGATGAGGAAACTTGTCGTAGTTGGATTTTCTCATGAAACATTCCTTTCCTTTGACGCAGCCTGCGTGTCAGCGGGCCGCGGATTCCTTCAGCAGCCACTCGCCGGCGACAAGGGCGGCGTTGTCGCCCAGGGAGGAGGGCACGATGCGGACCTTTCCCCAGGGAGTGTGGGCATGCCGGTTCACATAATCGGCGATCGCGGGCAGAATCTGATCTCCGCTCGACATGATTCCCCCTCCGAGAATGAGCATCTCGGGGTCGTAGGCGTGTATGAGATTCACCGCGAGCGAGCTCCAGACAAGCAGGCTGTGATCGCGCAGCGCGACGGCGCACGCGTCGCCGGCGGTGGCCTGCGCGAAGACATTGGCGTAGTCGAGCGGGAGCGAGCGCAGGGAGCTCCGTTCCCAGTCGGGCGAGGACTCCGCGAGTTGGCGGAGAAAAGCCGTCGATGCCTCGGCCTCGGCGCAGCCTAGATTGCCGCAGGTGCAGGGCCGCCCCCCGTAGCGCACCGTCAGATGCCCGCCGAGCACGCCGGCCTGGCCGTGTTTGCCGCGCAGCACACGGCCCTCGATGATTGCGCACACGCCGAGCCCCGTGCCGAGGGTGATCATGACAAGGTTGTCGCAGCCGCGACCCGCCCCGGCGCGCCATTCGCCGATCAGCGCCATGCGGGCGTCGTTCTCGATGACGAGCGGCAGACCCAGCTCGGTCCGCACCCACGCGCGCATGTCGATGCCCAGCGAGTCGGCGTACTTTCCATAGACCACGAGGATGCGCCCCGTTTCCTTGTCTATGAGACTGGGAAACGCCACCGACGCACCGGCACAGTCGGAGAGCTTTAGGTTGAGCCCGTGCAGCAGGCGGAGCCAGGCGTCCTTCAAGACGGGCAGGCGCAGTGCGAGACCGTGCTGGGAGTGGGCGGGCTCGACGGTGTGCGCGAGGACCCGGCCGTCGCGCACGACGCCGATCTTCAGGCGCGTGCCACCGAGATCACAAGCGAGGTATGTCATGACGAGGGTTCATTTGCTTCGGGGACGGCGCCGGCGTCCGCCACATGCGGCCGATTTCCTCCAGGGTGCGGCCCTTGGTTTCAGGAATGAGGGTCAGCACGAAAAGGAAGGAAACGAGGCTGACCGTGGCATAGAGCCAGAAGGTCATGGCGGGGCCGACTGCGGGACTGTCGTTGAGGATCGGAAAAGTCTGGGCCACGATGTAGCAGGCCACCCAGATGACGAAGGTGGCGACGGACATGGCGCGTCCGCGGATTTCATTGGGGAAAATCTCCGAGCAGAAGATCCACGTGATCGGGCCCATTCCCATCGCGAACGCGGCGATGAAAAGCACCACGCCTCCGAGCAGCAGGGGGCCCTGCTGACCGGAATGGAAGAGCCAGCCCACCAGCAGCAAGGAAATGGACTGAACGGCCGTGCCGATGAGCAGCAGCGGGCGACGTCCGAGCCGGTCGACAAACGCGATGGCGACAAACGTGAAGATGAGGTTGATCAATCCGACCCAGACCGAGGAGGTGAAGGCGGCGTTCTTCACGGCGCCTGCGGTCTCGAAGATTTTGGTCGAATAGTACATGATCGCGTTGATGCCGCAGAACTGCTGGAAGAGCGCGAGCAGTGCGGCCAGCGCGAGCGGGCGGCGAAAGTTCCGGGAAAAAAGTGCGGAAAAGGGTGCCTCGGCGCTGGGGGCGGCTGACTGTATCGCGGTCATTTCCCGCTCCGCGTGCGCAGGACCGTCCACTTTGGACAGAATGGACCGGGCCTCGTCGGTGCGCCCGCGACGTGCCAGCCAGCGGGGGCTCTCCGGAACGGTGAAGAGCAGGCCGATGAAGGCGATGGCCGGCACGACCTCCATGCCGAGCATCCAGCGCCACCCGAAGGCGGTGTTCCACTCCTCGTCTCCCATGCCCTGGATGACGTGGTTGACGAACAGTGTGAGGAAAATGCCCGTGACGATGCCGAGCTGGAAGAGGGAGCCGAGGCGGCCGCGCCATCTTTCCGGAGCAATCTCGGCGATGTAGACGGGGCAGATCATGGATGATGCGCCGATGCCGAGACCGCTGATGATGCGGGCCGCGAGGAACTCCTCGAACGTGCGCGGAATGGCTGAGAGCAGGCCCGACACGGCGTAGAGGATGGCGCAGAGGAAGAGCATCTTCCGGCGTCCGAACCGGTCGCTGAGAAAACCGGCGAACATGGCGCCGGGTATGCAGCCGAGGATGGCGCTCGCGCCGGCGAGTCCCTCCTCGGCGGGCGTCAATCCGAGGTGCGCGGTCAGGTACGAGTTGGCGCCGTTGATGACGGCCGTGTCGTAGCCGAAGAGAAATCCGCCGATGGCGGTCACACCCGTGGCGAAGAGGACGAAGCGGTGGGAATGTGGGGACGGGGCGGTCATGGGAGGAGCGGTGCGGATGGGTTCAACTGGGGCGCAGCGTCAGGCTGAGCTCGAAGCGATCGCCGCGGTAGTGGACAATTGAATACTCGATCGGCTTACGGCGGGTGTCGAAGACGGTGCGTGTTCTCAGCAGCAGCGGAGCTCCGGGTGCCACCCGGAGCGCGCGGGCGAGCCTTTGATCGGCGGCGACGGCGGAAAGGGCGTCCTCGGATTGATCTGCGATGACTCCGCAGCGGCTTCTAATCAATTCGTAGAGGGGCTGGCTGAAGTCGTCACCGACCTTCAGCTTCAGGCGCGGGTGAAGGTAGGAGCGGAAGCGCACGACGGGGGTGGCATCCCAGCCGCGAATGCGATCGAGGCAGATCACTTCGGCTCCCGGTTTGAGATGAAGCCGGCGGGCGACCTCCTCCGGGGCGGTCAGCGAGCGGGTTGACACCGTGTAGGTTTCAACGCGCACGCCCTTTGACTCCATTTCGCGGGTGAAACTCTGCCATGCGCCGACGCCGGAGTGCACCTTGGGCTCCAGCACGCGCGTGCCCACGCCGGCCCTGCGGTCGAGCCTTCCCTCGCTCACCAGGCGGGCGATCGCGGCCCGCAGCGTGTTGCGGCTGACGCCCATGGCGTTGGCCAGTGAGACTTCGTCGGGCAGCAGCGTGCCGGGGGCCTGGGCGGGCTGGGCCAGGAGAGCACGCAGGGACTGCTCAGCCTGGGCATGAAGCGGCAGGGAGTTGCCCGGATCCAGTCGCAGTCCTTTCAGAATTCCGGATGGGGCTGTCGATGGAGTGGGGGAAATCGAGCGCATCATACTTTGTTCAAACAAACTGATCGAATGATGGCGCTGTCAATCCCGCAGTTGGGCGGTGCCCCGGGCGTCGCCATCGGGTTCCCGATTGTCGCTGCCGTCATCTGTTGTTGCGTGTCCTGGCGGGACACGAGAGGGGGAATGCGGAAATTTCAGGAACGCCATGGGATCCGGGCGCAGTGGATTCAGGACGCGGATCAGCCTCTGTGTTTGCCGACGTACAGTGGTACATGGGTTTGCTCCGAATACTGGCCCCCTTCGCGGAACGGACCGGCACCCTGAAAGAGAATGCGTTTTGGGAGCGAACTTTTCAACAGCACCCTTTCCCGACCATTGATCTTCTCACTGGCGAATGGCGCCTGGTGAAGGAAATTGGATTTTCCGTTGGAGGCGCATGAGATCGAGACTGATGATTCGTCATTGATGACGAAGGGATTGTCATTTCCGCCGAAATTGACAACGCCTCCAAGCACTTCGGTCGATCCACCGTTCTTCGTGAGAAACCCGACTCCGCGCCCTTCGGTCTTGAATCCCAGTACCCAAAGCTGCGAACCGTCGTTGATCACCTCGGGGTTTGCACGCTCGGGATTCAACTGCCGCGCCCAGACCGACTGCCCCTTGAACTGGTAGCAGTTGGGGTTGGGCGGGAACTGGTCGGTGCAACAGATGTTTTCGATGAACACTTTTCCACCGCTCACCGTGTTGAGGTACATCGCCCCCGTTTGTGCATGAAGGTCGCTGAGAACCAGGGTGCGCCTTGAAGCGTGCTCGACAAGGTACTGCTCTCCCCTGAACTCCTCGAAGGCGAAAAGATCCTCGATGAGGAGCGGCGTTGATGATTCGCCGTCGACACGAAAGGTGCCGCGGTTCTTCGCTTGCTTCAGATTCTCACCCGACACGAGATCGCAGAACATGAAATTGATCCGCTCGACTGTCGCCGGAACGCGAATGGCTCCGTTGATGAGGTATCGACCCGGTTGAAAGTAGATGACTGATTTCCCCGAATCCAGCGCCGACTGGATCGCCTGGGTGCAGTCCGTTGTCCCGTCTCCTTTCGCTCCAAATTCGTTGACGCTTACCCATCGGTTCATGTCCTGCTCCCAGGGGATTTCAGGCGTCTCCTCAATGCGCAGATTGAGGGACCGCTTTTCCTGCTCTGAACGCAGTGTCTGGACGCCATGAGAGGAGTGCTCTTCGATGATCGGGCCGCTGAGGAGCGTGCTGTCGAACCTTCCGATTGCGGCCGGGTATCCGGATGTCCTCACGTTTCTGGCAAAGAGCACGCCGTTGATGTGCTCGATTGCAGGCACCGCCCCGCCTGTTTCCGTTCGGTCCGTCGGATCGGACTCGAACGCCAATTCGCTGTCGACGAGGACGACGTGGGCGGGCGATCCCGCGATTGTGAGGGCAGGCACCTGGTTCCTGCTTCGCAATCCACGGATCGAAACGGGGGTTTCGTCGACAAGAAATCCCGCAATCTTCTGGTGGCTGAGTGTGATGTGCTCAAAGACCGTGTACATTCGGTATGGCAGTGCCTGGATGCCATAGTCGAAGCCCTCCACGGTGACATGTTTGAAGTAGCAGCCTGAAAGGTTGTGGCGGTCGCATAGGAGTCCGACGGCTCCGACCTTGCCGGGATCCCCGGATCGGATGGTGACGTGTCGGACGGCGGCCATGTTGTTGCCGAAAAAGCGGAGGCCCGACGCCCCGGGATTGCCGATGCCGGTGTCAATCGAGATGTTCTCAAAGAGATTCGCCATTGAAACGTTCGATGTCGACTTCCTCATGAAACTGAAGACCGGCTTGTTGGAGCCTCTTTCGAAGCCGGGGCATGCATCCTTCAGTCTGATCACGGCACCCCGCTCGCTCTGGCCGCGAATGATGATCTGCCGGTTCAGCTCCCCACCAGAGGTGTTGTGCAGATCGGCAAACGTGTAGCACAGGGTGTCGCTCACCAGGTAGGTCCCGTTCGGGAAGTAGAGAATTCTCGACTGCTCCGGCCGTGCGGGAAATACGACGCGAATGCGTCCGTTTGCCTTGAGTGTTTCGACGCTGATGGGATGATGGAAATCCTGACGGGGGTCATCGGCCATTTCCTTTTCCAGCGCTTTTTCCGCTTCGAGCGTGGGACGGAGAATGTCATCGAGCGCGCGAATCAACGCTTCGGTGCAGTCCTTCCTTCCCTGATTGTCGCAGTGATAGGGTGCCTTGGTGACATCAATCACCGCAAGTGCGGCGGCGGGATAGACGCAGTTCTCCCCGCGATGCTCCGCTGGCGTTGCGCCACGCTCCGCCCCCTTTGTGCTTCCGGACTTGCGGCTGCCATCTGTTTCCTTCGAGGAGGCCGTTGAGGGAATCAGGGCGCCTGCCAGCGAAGCAATGCCGGTGGTCGTGATGAAGGTTCTTCTTTTCATGACTGATGAGGATGATTGGGGGTGATGCTGCGCGTGATTGTCCGCTGCGGACGCTGCCAAACCCAGCCATCTGTTGATGAGCAGAGCCAGGGCAATGGTCTTGTTGAGCGCGGGGTGCTTTGGTATTTGTTCAAACAATCGATCAAATAGAATCGATGTCAACCACTCAATCGTCCGCCGGATGCCTCGGTGGCGCGCATCGGGGCCGCGTCGCGTCCCGACGGGGTCGGTCGTATGGATACGCCTGCGGGCGCGACGGCGCGCGCGGGCGCGGCGGGTCAGTTGTTTTCCGGCCTGATTCGGATGCGGGCGCCTGCGGGCTGGAGGCCTTCCGCGGAGACGGTCAGTTCGGCGGAGCCCGCCTCGTCAGTCGCCTGGCAGATGGCCAGGCACATGCCCATGAAAGCATTTCTTGCGGAGGATGGCGCGGGTGAATGATCGAGCACGTCGCCGTTCCCGGTTCCCAGTAGCTTCAGGGGACCGCGGACCGAATAGGTGATGCGATTGTCCGCGGCGGGCACGAGCACGCCGTGTTCGTCAACGATGCGGACTGTCGCGTGCAGGGCGTCGCGATGATTCGCGCGCATGGTCGTGCGATCGATTTCGAGCGTGAGCCGTTTCGCGGGACCAGCCGTCTGCTGAATAGTTTCGGCCATCGCGCGGCCATTGCGATAGGCGACGGCCTTGAGCACGCCAGGCCGATAGGGCACGTTCCAGACGATCTGCCAGGCGAGCGTCATGGGCTGGCGTCCGAGGGAGCGGCCGTCCTGGAAGAGTTCCACCTCCTCGGCGTTGGAGTAGGCGACGACCGGAATCGTGACGCCTTCCTTGCCCGGATGGGTCCAGTGCGGGAGCAGGTGGACCATTGGCTTCGTGGTCCAGAGGCTTTGATAGAGATAGTAATGGTCCTTGGGAAATCCCGCGAGATCGAGAATGCCCGCGGATGACGCGCGGCTGGGCCAGCTTGATTCGCCGAGGTAGTCGATGCCGGTCCAGCGAAACTCCCCCATCACATGGGGCAGGCTGGCGGTGAGCCGCCAGGAGTCGCGCGCATTCAGGTAGACGTAGTTGTTGTCGTAGGAGGAACTCAGTGTCGGGCGTTCCGTGCCGAGGTCCCGGACCTCTGTGAAGACCTCCTGCGGTGCGAGATCGGGGATTGGCGGGTAGCCCGGGATCTTTTCCCGCATGCGGGTGGTGGTGCGATAAACTCCCCGGGTCTGGCTTGTGTGCGGATGCTCGGTGCCGATGAAGAGTCGTTTGGGAAATTTCTGGCGATCCTCGCGGTAGAGGAAAACGGATCCGCCGCCGTCATTGTAGCCGGCGACGTCGAAGACATCCGCGAAACCCGATTGGTTGGCCTGGTCCATGTAGTTGATGCCGCAGGTCACCGGCCGCGTGGAGTCGATCTCGTGCACGGCGTCGCGAAGCCGGCGCGCGTCGGCGACGCCCTCCGGTTTGCCGAGTTCGCGCACTTCGTTGCCCACGCTCCACATGAAGACGCACGGGTGGTTGCGATCGCGGAGAATGGCGTCCTGGACGTCGCGCACGGCCCATTCGGCGAACAGCTGGTTGTAGCCGCCGGCGGCCATGTCCTTCTTGGCGATGCGCCATTCGTCGAGGGTTTCACCCATGACCAGGATGCCCATTTCATCGCAGAGGTCGTAGAACTCGCTCGCCATCGGGGCGTGGCCGGTGCGGATCGCGTTGCAGCCGGCCTCCTGCAGGAGGCGCAGTCTCCGCCGCAGGACGTCCTCGGGGACGGCCGCGCCGACGGGCCCGGCGTCGTGATGCAGGCACACGCCCTTCAGCTTGGTGTTGCGACCGTTCAGGAAGAATCCCTGCCCGGTGGTGAATTCGAGGCGGCGGATTCCGAAACGGGTTTCAACCCGGTCGACGAGTTTTCCACCGGCGCGCACGGTGGTTTCGAGCAGGTAGAGTGCCGGTGATTCGGGTGACCAGAGTTCGGGGGCGTGGAGTTTGATCGTCTGGTTGAAGGCCAGCGAACCCTCTGCGCCGATGGTCTGTGAAGTCGGGGTGAATGTGGCGATGCGGCGGCCGTTCCTCAGGACGGCGTGTTCGACAGTCACGCCGATTGGCGCACGGTTCTGATGTTTGACCGAAGTTTGCACGCGGATTTCCGCGAGTTCGGAGGTCGCCTCGGGTGTTGTGACAAAGATGCCGTTGGGTTCCACGTGGGTGGCATTTGTGGCCGTGAGCCAGACGTGCCGGTAGATGCCGCAGCCGGTGTACCAGCGGGAACTGGGCTGGACGGAATTGTCGACCCGCACGGCGAGCACATTGGGATTGCCGTCGCTGCGGAGAAACGGGGTGAGATCGTGGCTGAAACTGACGTAGCCGTAGGGGCGGCGGCCGAGGGGGTGTCCGTTGATCCAGACGTCGGCATTCATGTAGACGCCGTCGAAGGTGATGCGCACGTGTTTCCCGGCGAATGCGGGGGACAGGTTGAAGGACTTTCGATACCAGCCGACACCGCCCGGGTAGTAGCCCATGCGACCGATGCCGGGATGTGTTTTTGCGATGGGGCCGCGAATGGCCCAGTCGTGCGGGAGAAGCACCGGCTCCCAAGAGGCATCGGCAAAGGCCGGCGCTTCGGCGCCTGCGGGGTCGGAGAGGATGAATCTCCAGCCGTCGTCCCAGTTCAGGTGAATCCGGGGTGCAGTTGCCGATTCTGCGCGAACCGAGGCAGGAAGAGCGAACAGACAGATGGCCGCGAGGGCGAGACAGGCCCGTCTGTGGCAGGAGCGGGGGAGGAAGGGGAGAGCAAGTGATGTCATGTGGTGCAACGGCCTGGTTCGCGAAGTGGTCCTGGGGCGGCAGGGTGCGTGCGCGCCATGGGCGGTGGCATTCTAGCACGGCAGGGTGCGTGCTTCACATCCCCCAGAATGCGTGGGTTGATGACCGGCAGCGCGGCGGGATTGCGGCGCCTACATCAGCCAGTCGGCGGTGAAACCGGAAAGTTTCAGACCCTTTTGGATGTAGGGACTGCGCTTCATCACCTCCCAGACGAATCCTGTGCGGTGATTTTCAGTCATGAGCAGGATGGGCCCCTGATCGATGCCGAGCTGCCTGTCATCAAACCAGCCGTGCTCGGGGTGGATGATCCCGTGAGCCGCCGGTCCCCATTCCTCCCTGTAGGTGGGATTGAAGGCATCGAGAAATCCATGATGGTTGAAAAGAAGGTCACCGAAGTGTTCGTGCATTGCCATCAGGGCCGGAATGGTGATTTCCGGGGCGAATGGAACTGAACCTCCGGCGGTGGTCGGTGTGATCGTGCCATCGTCGTTGATGGAGCGCCGGCTCGCCCCTCGCGCCGAATACGTCTTGAAGCGCACGGATTTGTCCTCGATCTGAACTGTAACCGAGGCCGGCCCCATGCACGCGGAGAGCCCCCAGATGTTCTCTCCATAGCCTTTGAATCCGCCGGGGTTTGCAATGCAGTAGGCGCGGTTGGCCAGGGTGGCCCGCCGCGCATTCACAAAATAGTCGATGCCCTTGTCGTGCATGTAGGGATCAGCGAGGCCGCGCGGGTCAATCCATACGTGGCTGTACTGGTAGCCAAAAAGCGGATTGAACTGCACGTACTCCTGTCCATGAAACTCGCCCCGCTGGTAGAATGAACCTCGTGCCGCAAACACGAGGGAGGTTGGATTGAAGCATGACAGGATTGGGCTGGCTGGAAACAGCGCGGCGGTTGGGATCGGAGTCGCAGCGCCGCTGCTGCGGGAGATGGCGAGACAGCACCGACGGCCTGCAAACGTTGTCAATTCTGGCGCTGAACCTGTGGGAACGCGTCATTTCTGCGCAGGGCGCGTGCGTGGCGCGAGTTTGGTGGCAGTGTTACTGGCATAAAATGAGCGGCTTGCACGCTGCTGAGAACAACATGCCAGCTTCTCCTGCTGTCCGGAATTCCCCGGCACCCTGCGGGACCTTTGTCTGTGGCAGCCGTTTGTTGATGTTGGTGTGATGTCAGTTTCCACAATTCGTTCGCGCGGTGATCTGTCGTCGGGGTCGCGTACTAAACCAATGGATAGCAATAATTTGGATGTGCATCTTAGCGGATGATTCGGTGCGGGCTTCATCTTGAGATTCGTTGGAGTGGACGATTTGAACTTGCAATGATAACGTTTGCATGATTTGTCTGCCTCATCGTACCCCATCCCGCTCGAACGATGCTACCCCCTGGCCTCATCGAATATTTTTATGCGAAATGCGCGTGCGGCATCGGATCCGGTTGCTGGGCGGCACAGCCTTTCGCCCTGGCGGCTGGCGCGCATGTCGTCCTGCCGATTGTCGCCCTGGTCTCAGTTGCGCCGAGCAACCCTGTCGAAGGCATCGCCGCGCCGGACAGCGCAGTCCGATCCCAGTTTTCACCGTCAACCCCAACCCAATCCACATCATGAATGTCAGGCAACTTTGCCTCATCCCGTTCACGCTGGCCGGCGCGATCATTGCGTCGGCACAGACGTCTCCCGACTCCTCGACGGCGTCCACCACCGACAGCCAGAGCCAGGAATTGCCTGCGTTCGAGGTGCGCGTCGATGAGGACCGCGGCTACCTCGCGGTCAATTCGCTCGCCGGCGGGCGCACCAACACGCCGCTGAGACTCATACCCTCCGCCATCTCCGCCATCACGGCCGAGTTTCTCGAGGACCTTGCGATCACCAACATCCGCGATTCCTATTTCTGGACCGTCAACGCCTCGCCCGGCAATCTCCGCCAGCAGGAAACGATATTTGGCGACTACGAATACAACATTCGTGGCGTTGGTTCAGGCAGCACGGTTCCCACGCGCAATTACTTCCACTTCTACGCGACGAGCGACACGTACAACACCGAGCGCTTCGAATTCGCCCGCGGCCCGAACTCCATCGTTTATGGCGACGCCCAGCTCGGCGGCCAGCCGACCACGTGGACCAAGGTGCCGCGCGTCGACCGCGACTTCCGCTCCATTCGCGCACAAGTGGACAGCTACGGCGGAATTCGCACCACTCTTGACGTGAACCAGCGTCTCGGCGACAGGGCGGCCATCCGGGTCAACGGCCTCTATCAGCTCGGCAAGGACTGGCGCGACGGCATCGACCTTGACCGCCAGGCAGTTCACATCGCCGCCCGGTACCGCCTGACTGAGAAGACCGAAATCCGGGCCGAGACGGAGTGGAGCAAGGAGGAGCGACTCACCTATGCCATCAATCACAGCGACCAAAGCTCCTACTGGACCGGACGCACCGCCGATGTTGTCGGTGCCAATGCCATTCCCGCTGCTGAACGCGCTGCCGCTGGCGTTGCCCTGCAGAGTTCCCAGCCGTATTTCCTCGTCATCCCCGCGGTGCCGAAGGCGGGATATCAGAACTGGCAGAACACATTTCAGACGGTCGGCACCGGGGGCTCGCTGCTCGACACCCCGCGCGCGGACATTCCCAACTCCCCGGTTCTGCCCAGCCGCGAGTTCACCCTCCAGCCACCGGACGGCACGGCCTCCGAGAACTTCAACACCGTGACTGTCTGGCTCGACCACCGTTTCAGCAGAAACCTCGAGGCGCAGTTGTCCTATTACTACTTCGACGATCGCCGTGTCGCCAACACAACCGAGCTGTTCAATGCCCGTCGCGTGGACGTCAACCGGCTTCTTCCCGACGGAACTTCGAATCCGAAGTTCCTCGTTCCGTTCTCCGACGCCGCAGTCGGGCGCCAGCCGCAGTCGCGCACGGTGAATGAGATTCGCGGTCTCGCCTCCTGGAATTTCGCCAGCGACTGGAAGGGGCTCGACCTGAAGCAGCGCTTCACCGTCGCCGGCGGACGCCGCTGGTTCAACTTCGACCTGAACTCCTTCTTTCAGCGGCGCGTCAATGGTCCAAACCCGGACCTCCGCCTCGAGGAGAACATCGTGCGGTACCGGCTCTATTGGGACGAGCCGCGCAAATATCCCATAATGGGTCTTCCCGGCATTCCCGGAGCGGACATCCAGTATCGGCAGGTTTTTTTCCAGACTCACACGGATGACGTGCTCGACTACGCGCAGCTCGTTTCAAACACCACGCTCTGGGATGACCGGATTTCGCTCCTCGGCGGCGTGCGTTACGACACCTTTGACCGCAGCCAGCAAGCTTCCGATCAGCGGCCCACTGGCGCCGTGTTGCTTCCGCCCGTCTCGCAGACCGGCAATTCGACGACCTTCTCGGGAGGGGCGGTGGCCTATCCGTTTCCCCGCGCCAAGTGGATCGGGGTATTCTGGAACTACTCCGAGAACTTCACGCCTGCCACGCCCGGCCTGCCGCGCTTCGACCTGTCACCTTTCGGTCCCACGAGCGGCTCCGGAAAGGATTACGGCATCCGGCTGAATCTCCTTGGCGGCAAAGTTTACGCCTCTTTCAGCCGCTACGACTCCAAGCAGACCGACCGCATCACCGGCACCAACGCCGGCGCCTTGCGCGGCATCTGGCGCGCCATCGGCTACACAGTCACGCTCGACGAGCGGAAGTTCAACATTGACTTCCGTGACACCGAATCCCTGACCGCGGACGGTTACGAATTTGAGATCACGGCCAATCCGACGGACAATCTGAGGTTGACCGCCGGTCTGAGCCTGCCCGACACCGCCATCGTGGACCGCCTGGCTGACACCAAGAAATACAATGAGCTGAACCGCCCCGAGTGGGAGGCTGCCCGCAGCACCGGTAGAGGAGTGAACGGTTACGTCATGACTGCGGCCGAACGCAACTCTCTCCAGAGCAACCTCGATGCGCTCGACCAGACGCTGCTTACAACTGTCGCTGGTGCGCGCCTCAACGGCACGCTCAAATACACGGCGAACTTCTATGCGACCTACCGGTTCACCGAGGGAGGACTGAAGAACCTTTCCGTCGGCGCCGGCGCCTACCTGCGCGGCAAGCAGAAAATTGGAAACACGAGTCCGCAGATCCTGTTCAAGACCGACAACCCCACACCCCAGCAGAGGGCCGATTCCGCATTCGCCTACAGGTATGCGCCATCCTACTACAATGTCACTGCACACGTGAGCTGGGAGCACAGGCTTTTCGGCAGGTACCATGCGAAATACCAGATCAACGTGGACAACTTGCTCGACGATGACGACCCCCGGTTCTACTCGATCATTACTCCTCGCGTTGGCGGCATCGCGACCAACCCGCTTGTCGAAATACCGGGGTTCTTCAACTACCCCGAGCCAAGGAAGGTCACGTTCTCAGCGACCGTGATGTTCTGAGACTCGTTTTGAGAAGCCGGCACCCGGTGGATCTTCCATCGGGCGCCTGGCGCCATTTTTCTCATTCAAGAGCCGGGGCCTCCGGCGGAAGGAAGCAGGGCTTGGTGGTCATGACGCGATCGCGGCGTCTTTGGTTTTTCGCGCGACTCCAGGGTGCGTTGTCCGCTTGAGCCTTGCGTGCGTGCCAACTCTCGAAGTTCAATGGCATGCCCATGGCCGCCGCCAGGAAGAAGACCGTCTGGCTGATTGAGGACAACACGACGTTGAGCCGGGTGATTGCGCGCATGGTTGGCGCGATCAGCGGCATGGCCTGCACGGCGAGGTACATCCGGTGCGAGGATGCGCTCGTTCAGCTTGGGCAGCCGGCGAATGTCCCGCCCGATGTCATCCTGCTCGATGTCGGATTGCCGGGAATGAGCGGCCTGGATGGGATTGCGCGGATCCGCGAACTGTCGCCGAAGTCCCAGGTGGTGATTCTCACGGTCTTCGACGACGACGAGAAGATCTACCGGGCCATCTGCGCGGGGGCGTCCGGCTATCTTCTGAAGGGTGCGGGGATGGACGAACTGGCCGCTGCGCTGGAGCAGGCGATGCAAGGGGGCGCGCCTATGACGCCGCGGGTGGCGCGGCGGGTGCTTGAGATGTTTTCGCGCCTTGCGCCGAAGGAGAACCGGGGGACGACGCTGTCACCCCGCGAGCGACAGGTTGTCGAAGGCATGGCCGCCGGGCTCACCAACAAGGAGATTGCCGCGAAGCTCGGATTGAGCGCGCACACGACCGACGGGTACACCCGGCAGATCTATGAAAAGCTCCACGTCAAGAGCCGGAGCGGCGCGGTCGCCAAGGCGATGCATGATCGCCTGTTTGACGCAGGATGAGAGATTCGCGCCCGGCGCCCGTGCATGCTCGGTGGAGACGCGGATGGGGAAGGCGGAGAGGCTCTGATGCGGAGGGACGCAGTCCCATGCACCTGGACGGGCGCGCTGTGCGGAGCAGCGCCGGAATAGTTCCACGCGGAGTGATGCGGTCTCTTCCCCCTGGAGGGGCACGCTTCGTCGTGCCCTGGGAGTCCCGTGGAAAGATTCACACCATCTCCCGCCGCCAGAGTCGATCCAGCATGTGCCACATCCGGAATGCGAAAAGTGAGGTTTGACCCCTTTGGATTGGGGATGGGGAAATCGGGGGTTTGATTCGGACATGGGTTGACGAATCATGCGGCGCTTGTCGGGGAGGAGCGAGTCGCCGGCCTCCCGCCTGTTGTAGCGGTGGGCATTTCAAGTTCCAAGTTCATGGCCCTGGTGCCAAACGCGACATTGACGGCGTGGTGCATTTCCTGGAGTTCCTTCACCCGGACATCCGCCGGGCCCCGGATTGGAAAGTGCATGAGGTACACCCGGGAGTCCCCGATCCCCGCCTGCCAGCCCCAGTCGCTCTCAGGACCGCCCCCAAACGTGGTGAACGTGATCTTCCCGATGAAACAAACCACCTTTGGCCGGTAGCGCCGGACGATTCCCAGCGCCCGCTCGATTCCCTCCCGCGCCTCACCCTTTTCCAGCATGGTCACATCGATGGTGGGCCGGTCGACCAGGTTCACCAGATTCAATCCGTAGACCTGCCGGAACTTTTCGTCGTAAATCCGCCTGAGCTTCCCGTCGTTCCGCAGATCCGCCTCCGCTTCCTGGATCAGGCCCGCCCGGTTCAGCAGATACCAGAACATCTTGTTGTTCGAAAAGGGCACGCCACGCCGATCGGAGCCGGGATGCGGGTTGATTCCGACAAAGAGAATCCTGGCATGTTTCGATATCTTGTAGTCGATCATGATGTCGATCCGGCCGCCTGCCGCTGTTCACCGCCGCGGTGCTCAGATTTCGGCGCCGGTTCCATAGTATTGGGTGTCCTCACGATAACCGCCCTGGCCTTCGCCGATGCCGCGGTAGTCCTCGACCAGTTCGATGGACTTGAGCCACTTGATCATCTTGAAGCCGAGCTTGGTTTCCACGCGCAGCCGCAACGGTGCTCCGTGACTCATCGGGAGCGGCGCGCCATTCATCGCGTAGGCGAGGATGGTCTGGGGATAGCACGCCTCGCGAATATCCAGCGAGCCGTAATATTCGCGGGCCTGGCCGTCCACCTGATGCGTGTGGAAGATCAGATAGCGCGCCCGGGGGAGCGGCCGGCATCGCTCCAGAATTGCGGACAGCGGCACGCCTTCCCATTCGGCAAAGGCCGACCAGCCCTGGATGCAACAATGCTGGGTGATCTGCCGCTTCCGTGGCATGGCACGCAGCTCGGGCAGCGAGAGCAGCAGCCGGTGCTCAACGAGTCCATTCACCTCCAGCCGCCAGCTTTCGAAGCCGTTGCTCGCGAGTGCCGCCCACGCGGCATTGTCCGGCGGGCGTCCGTTGACCCAGAACGCCGGGGAAATGTCGGAAGCGGCGTACTCCTCCCGGGTGGTCAGCCGGTAGAGCAGGAGGCGCATCAGCCAGTCCGTGACCAGGCCGGACAGGTGTTGCACCGAGCGCGGGCGGCGCCGCGACCATACGGTTAGCGCCACGTGAATCGTCACGACCACCGCGATGCCGCCAAGACCCAGCACAACCGCCAGGGTTTCGCCTCGGGGCCGCATCCCCAGGACGATCTGATTCATCTTCTGCGGAAAATTCTCGATGAGGACGAGCCCGACGTGGATCGGAATGAAAACCAGGTAGCCGACCAGCGCCAGAAAATGAAGACTGCGTGCCTTCTGGCGGTTGCCAAAAATCCGCAGATACCACGGAAACCGCGCGGTGAACGCCGGCGACATGGCCGGACCGGTGAGCAGTGAGATGGGCGCGAGGACAAACACGACGCCGGCATACGCGAGCTGCTGGAGCGGATTGTAAGGATGCAGCGCGTCCGCAGGAGGGAAATGGAGCGAGGCGTAGGTCAGCAGCGTGTGCCAGGCCGCCGGAAAGATGCTCCACGAGGTGGGGATCAACCGGTTCCAGTTGCCGGTGAAAAAAAGCAGAAAGACATACGCGAAACCGTTGAGCACCCAAAACGCCACGCAGAAAAAATGCCAGTGGCGTCCGATGCCCAGGCTGTGGCGTCCGCCTGGCAGCGCGATCCACGGTGACACGTCCACGGCCTCGTCCATCGAGGTCCAAAGCCCGGTCTTCGGCACAACCTTCCGCGAAAACTTCAACCATTCACTGCCCGGCGTGCAGTGCTTGTTCCAATAGAGCCGCGGATGGTCGGCCAGGATTTGAATCCCGCTCCGGATCAGCAGCGTGATGAACAGGAAGTTGATGTAGTGATTGACGCGCAACCAGAGCGGAAAATCCATCGATGCGACTGCGTGAATCATGTTTGTGAACGTCCGCAGCGGACACCACCGGGCGGAAATTTTTCGCGCACCCTCCATTGCGCGCCGCCGGCATCCATGACCATGATTCTCATGCGCGTGCCTTTGCCTTCCGTCCGGCGGACACACGGACGTCTCCGGCAAAGAGCCTTTCCGCGTTCTTGGGCCCCCAGCTCCCCGCGGCGTAGTTGGGAAAATTGCGCGCGGTGTGCTTCGCCCATGCGTCGAGCACGGGCATCAGGATCCGCCACGCCGCCTCGACCTGATCGGCACGCATGAAGAGGGTGGGGTCGTTGTTCATCACGTCCCACAGCAGGGTCTCGTAGGCGTCCGGCGACGGGATGGAAAAACTTTCCCGATAGTTGAAATGCATCTGCACCGGCCGCAGCTCCATCAGCGGCCCGGGGCGCTTCGCCTGGAAGCCGAGCACGATGGCTTCCTCGGGCTGGATGGACATCACCAGTTGCGAGGGATGCCAGTTCACGGCGGCTTCGTGTGGAAACAACTGATGCGGCACATCGCGGAACTGAATGACGATCTCCGAACGCTGCTCGGCCAGGCATTTGCCCGTGCGGAGATGGAAGGGCACGCCTTCCCAGCGCCAGTTGTCAACGAACAGGTTCAAGGCCGCATAGGTCTCCGTCTGTGAACGCCGCGAAACGTTCTCCTCCTCGCGATAGCCGCGCACTTTCTTTCCGCCGACGATGCCCCGGCCGTATTGACCGCGCACGGCGCAGCGGTGAACCTCGCCCGGCGCAATCCGGCGCACCGCACGGAGCACATCCAGCTTCTTGTCGCGGATCTCGTCCGCCTCGAACGAGGCGATCGGCTCCATCGCGACGAGACAGAGCAGTTGCATCAGGTGGTTCTGCACCATGTCGCGGAGCGCGCCGGCATGTTCATAATAACCGCCGCGGTGGCCGACGCCCACCGTTTCCGCCGCGGTGATGGTCACGTGATCGACGTACCGTCGGTTCCAGATCGGCTCGAAGAGCGGATTGGCGAAGCGGAAGGCGAGGATGTTCTGCACCGTTTCCTTG
Organism: Opitutaceae bacterium; assembly: GCA_015075305.1. Classification (NCBI taxonomy): domain Bacteria; kingdom Pseudomonadati; phylum Verrucomicrobiota; class Opitutia; order Opitutales; family Opitutaceae; species Opitutaceae bacterium. The sequence continues at coordinate 258,390 of JABTUS010000007.1, forward strand.
CCGAGGTAGTGGTCGATGCGGAAAACCTGCGATTCGTGAAACCCGCGGGTCAGCGCGCGGTTCAGCTCCCGCGCGGACTCCAGATCGTGTCCGATCGGCTTTTCCACGATGATGCGCGCGCGGTTCCGTTCCAGGTTCAAACCGGCTCGGGCGAGCTGGTCGGGAATCACGCCCACCATGGCGGGCGGCGTCGCCAGGTGAAAGATGCGGCTGGCACCGCTCCGCCAGGTTTTCTCCAGCAATCCGCAGGTTTTCGCGAGCGTCGCGTACGTGGCCGGGGCGTTGAAATCCCCCTGCTGGTAGGTGATGCCCCGCGCGAATCGATTCCATTCCGCCACCCTGAAAGTCTCCCGGCGGGCGAACTTTCGGACGCCGTCGAGCAGCCGCCTGCGCAGCGCGTCATTCGTCATCGGTATGCGGTCAACCGCAACGATCGCATGGCGCGCCGGCATTCGTCCGTCCCGTTTCAAGTCGAACAGCGACGGGATGAGCTTGCGCCAGGTCAAATCGCCCGCGCCTCCAAAGATCACGATGATGGTTGGTGGAATCTCCATGTTGCCTACTCCTTCTCCCACTGCGTGTGGAACGTGCCTGCGACATCCGTGCGCTCGTAGCTGTGAGCGCCGAAGTAATCGCGCTGCGCCTGGATCAGGTTGGCCGGCATCCACGCGCTGCGATAGCTGTCGAGATAGGCGAGCGACGCCATCATGGCCGGCGCCGGCACGCCGAGCTCGCTCGCGGTGCAGACAACGCGGCGTAGATTCTCCTGATTCTCCGCGATTTTTTTCGCGAGATGCGGATCGAGGAGCAGGTTCGGCAGATCGCGTCGCACGCGAAATGCCGCGCGGATGTCCTCCAGCAGCGCGGCCCGGATGATGCATCCGCCCCGCCAGATCCGCGCGACCCTCTCGAGGTCGAGTTGAAATCCGTGCTTTGCCGACGCCACCGTCAGCAAAGCCATGCCCTGCGCGTAGGCGATGATCATGCCGACATGAAGCGCGCTTCGCAGTCGGTCGATCATCTGCGGGCGGTCTCCCTTTGGGAGGGGAACGGGACGGTTGAGAATCCGGCTCGCCGCGTCGCGTTCGCTCCCGAAGACGGAGAGGTTTCGCATCGCCACAGCCATGTCTATCGTGGGCACCGGAACCTGCAGCGCCATTGCGTCCTGCGAGGTCCACGCGCCCGTGCCCTTTTGCCGGGCCTCGTCGAGAATCACGTCTATCAGCCGCGCTCCTGTCCTCCCGTCGACCGGCTGGAAAATGGCGGCCGTGATCTCGAGGAGGTACGAGTTGAGCTCGTCGCGATTCCACCGCTCGTAAACGTCGTGCAGTTCGTCGTCGGTCAATCCGAGCCCGCGTTTCATCAGATCATAGGTGTCGGCGATCAGGCGCATCAACGCGTACTCGATGCCGTTGTGAACCATCTTGACGTAGTGGCCCGCCGCTCCCGGACCGAGCCATGCCACACACGGCTCGCCGCCCGCACGGGCGGCCACCGCCTCGAAGATCGGGCGCACCCGTTCATAGGCGTCGCGCGGACCGCCCGGCATGATGCTGGGACCGTGGCGTGCGCCGTGCTCGCCACCGGAGATGCCTACGCCGAGAAACTGGATCCCGTGCTCCGCGAGCGTTTTTGCCCGCGATTCGAGGTCGCTGAAGTGGGAGTTGCCGCCGTCGATGATCAGGTCGCCACGTTCGAGATGCGGGAGCAGGTCGCGAATGACCGCGTCGACCGCCGGCCCGGCGGGCACGAGCATCATCACGGCGCGCGGCGTTCGGAGCAAACCGACGAATTCCTGCATGGACGCCGCGCCTTGTATGTCGCGGTTCCCCGCCTCCCTTTTCAACGCCGACACCTTGTCGGCGTCCTTGTCGAAGCCCGCGGCGGAATGGCCGTGGTCGGCCATGTTCAACACCAGGTTGCGGCCCATCACCCCGAGGCCGACCATGCCGATTTCAACATGGGCATTTTTCATTGGTCACTCCCCGCCGGTCACGCGCCGGTGCCGGCGTTCAAGCGCAGCCTCGCCAGGAGCTCGTTGCGCAAATTTGGATCCTTCTGGAATGCTCCGTGCATCTCGCTCATCTTCATGGCGGAATGCGTGTCGTGGACGCCGCGCGCCATGGCGCACATGTGTTTGCCGTCGATCAGCACAGCGACCCCCAGTGGCTCGACAATCTGTTCGACAAACACGGCGATCAGATGGGCGGTCCGCTCCTGGTTCTGCAGCCTTCGGGCGAAATAGCCGGCGATGCGGGCTAGCTTGGAAAGCCCCAGGATCTGTTTGTCCGGGATATAGGCGATGGTGATGCTCATGAGAATCGGCAGCAAGTGGTGCTCGCACAATCCGACCTCCCTGATGCCGTCCACGACCACCATGTCGTGGCAGATGGCCGTCCGACACTCCGCCTTGAACATCTTTGTGAGGTCGGCGGTATCCAACCGCGAGCCTTCCGTCATCTCCACGAGGGCCTTGGCGGCTCGCAGCGGCGTCTCCCCCATGCCCTCGGAGTTGAGGTCGGCACCGAGTTCCCGCAGGATGCCCGAATAGTGTTCCGCGATTTTGGTGAGATCAGGTGGTGTCATGTGCGGTGAAACTAGCGGAGGATTGCCGTGTGGTCCGTGCGAACATCGCAGTTGCCGCCTTTGCCGGGGCCATCAGGGCCGCGACGACGGATTGCAGGCTGGGTGCGTTCACAAGGCCCCCTTCGATGATGCGCCCCGCGGCGTCCCGTCGGATGGAATTGAATGTGTTTTCATAAAATCAAACTTGATGGTTTTGCGCCGCGGCGGTTCTGGAATCGCTTTCAGTGTGGGACGTGTCGAGTTGCATGGATCCTGGCTTCCCGGCGTTCACGATCTTCAAGACGCGCTTCTTCAGGAGCGAACCGGCCAGCATCTTCTTCAGTTCGCTGTTTCTCTTCTTGAGCCCTTTCGGTCGCCGGGCAGTCGGCTTGTTCATCATTTCACGTTTCCTTTCAAATGAAGACTTGAACGACCGCCGGCGCGGCGATTGTGCCGCGCGGCGCTTGCGGCTCCCTTGTCCTGCGCCTTCGCGATGCAACCAAGGCGATTGTCCGGGTTCCACTGCGTTGGTTGCATGCGGACACCGTACTCCATCCGCGCGGAGCAGTCATTGGGCGCGGTGCCGATTCCTTCTGGGTGCCATGACTAGGCCCGTAGGCAAATTGCCTAGCGCGGATCGCTCCGTCAGGGCGAAGCGGACGCGAGGGTGGGAGTGGAGCGGGCCGCTCCGCCGCGGGATCAGCCCTGGGATTCCACCCAGCGGGTGGCCAGCCGCGTCAGGCCGCGTCCATCCGGCAAATCCAGCTTTCGCCGGATGTTGTCGCGATGCGCCTGCACGGTTTTTTCGCTCAAATGGAGCGCGCCCGCGATTTCCTTGGTGCCCAGCCCCCGGCCGGTCAGCTCGAACACCTCGAATTCGCGGTCGCTCAAATCCCGGAACGAAAGGGACTCCTCGTCCGTCCGTTTCGCCCCGAACGATTGGAGGATCTGCCGGGTCATCGCATCGCTCAGCGAGATTTCCCCCCGCCTGACGTCGCGAATGGCCTGGAGCAGTTTCTGCGGCGGTTCCTTCTTGCTGATGTAGCCTTGGGCTCCGGCACGGAGCGAGCGTTCAGCATACACGGACTCGTCGTGCATGGAATGCACCAGGACCGGCAGCCGCGGAGACCGGACCTTGATGTCCTTGATGAGATCGATGCCGCTCCTGTCGCCCAGTGAAATGTCAACGACGACAACGTCCGGACTGGAGGCCGCGATCTGCTCCAGTGCCTGTTGAAAAGTCTCCGCCTCACCGCACACGGTCAGGTCTGCCTCGCGTTCGATCACCCGGATGAGCCCTTCCCTCATGGTCGGATGATCCTCCACCAGCAGAATCCTGACTTTCTTTCGCTCCGCCGCCTGCGAGGGTTTCGGCATGGGAACAGTTGCGCGTGTTTTCTTTGTGCTCATGGCCTCGATTTTTCGGGTTTGACGCCGACACCCCGCAGCAGACAGGTCAGCAGCGTGCCGCCACCCGGCGCCCGTTGCAAGGTGAGCTCGGCCCCGATCATGCTCGACCGGTGCTCCATGATTTTCAGCCCCATTCCCCGCTGCCGAGAAAGATCCCCGGGAAGTCCGCAGCCGTTGTCGGCGACCGCGAGTTTCACGGTGCCGTCCTTCTCGGTCAGCCGGATGGCAATGCGTTTCGCCCGGCCGTGCTTGATGGCGTTCTGGACGCCCTCCTGCGCGATGCGAAACAGGTTCATCGCGGTGGATTTGTCGTGCACCAGCACGGAATTTGGACAAGCGAAACTGCACGAGATCCCGTAGATGCCCTTGATTGAGGAGGCCAGTTCCTTCAGGGCGAACATCAGGCCCTCGGCTTCCAGACTTATTGGAGAAAGCCCCTGCGCCAGCGAGTGGGCCTCCTTGATCGCCTCATCGAGGAGCTGGGTGATTCGATGCGCGTCCACGGCGCCCGGCAGGGATTTCTGCGCCAGATCCTCCGCGAGCACGTGGCTGAGATAGGCGATGCCCCGCAGGCGCTGGCTCAAACCGTCGTGCAGATCCTGCCCGATGCGGCGCTGGACGCGCTCGCTGATTTCCAGGATTTCCGATTCCAGGTCTTTGCGGTCCGAATACGCCTTTAGATTGACGGCAACGGCATCGATCAGCCGTCGCTCGTCCGCCGAGAAGGGACCCTCCGCGTTCGGCGGACATTCCGCCAAGTAGACCACCTCGACCATGCCGCCGCGTCCGTCGGCCGTTGTGAACTCCGCCCGCTGGCTCCATCGCGATGGGCGGAAGTTCGAGGTCTTGTACTCCATGCATCCCAGTTTGATTCGTGCGGCGGCGACCTCGTGATGCCTCCAGGCCGGCGGCAGCAGAGCGGCGATTTCCTCAAGCATCGCGATGGCCGGCTTTCCTTCCAACTGGAGCACGTGGGCCATCCGATACATGACCGTGAGTTCCTTGACCCGTTCACCCAGCAGAAGCACCAGGCGGCTCCGTTCGGCGTCATTTTTTTTCCGGGCCGTGATGTCCCGCCCGACCACCGACATTCCAACGAGGACGTCGCGCGCATCCTTGATGGGCGAAACCGTGAGCGACAGGTCAACGAGGCTGCCGTTCTTGGCGAGGCGCACCGATTCATAATGCTCAATCCGCTCTCCCTGCTCGATCTTCCTGCGAATTTCCTCCAGTTCGTCCCGCAGATCCGGCGGCACGAGGAATGAATAGTGGCGTCCGATGGCCTCTTCGGCCCTGTAGCCGAAAATCCGCTCCGCTCCTGAGTTCCAGCTCATGATGGCGCCATCCAGCTTTCTTCCGATGATCGCGTCATCCGAAGCTTCGACGATGGCGGCGAGCAACCCCCGCTCGCGCCAGCTTTCGCGGAGCAGGTCCTCGGTGGTCTGATAGAGTCGGATTGTAAGCTTCGGGTCGTGCCGCCTGAGCACGGCCTCGAAATCAACCGAAGCCGCGCTGCGGCCGATGAGGACAAGATCGGGAGATTTGGTGAACTCAGGCACGGCGTTCACTCCTTTGCCGCCAGTTGCCGTTCACGTCAACCTGCACCGCCCGATCCGCCGGCAAATCCTGCGGCCCGCGAGGTGCGATGAGCCTCTGGACTTCGAAGATGTCGGAGAACCGAATGGATTCACGCGGAGAAGAGGGAGTCGAAGCGTTGATGAGCATATGCACCGGCGTCTTTGCGCCACGCGCGAACCCTGGGCATGACAAAGCATGCCCCTCCAACGGATGGGCTTCTCTGATTTGGAGGGGCACGCTCCGTCGTGACCTGGGGACGCGCGTGGAATAACAGCGCGGGAGGAAATTCACGGGGAGCGGAGGACGGCATTCAGCAGACGCGATGCACCTCCAGGCCGAGCAGCGCGCCGAGTTTGGAGATGCGGTCGGCGAGGGCGCCGACACCGACCGCGCAGTGGTGCGCCGGGCCGTGGGCGTTCCAGCGATTGACAAATTCGCGAGCACCGCAGGCGAAACGATACCGGCTGTTGGTGTTGCCGATCTCGAGGATCGGTCCGGGCACGGACTCCGCCTCGGCGCAGAGCAGCTCGAGCCTGCCGTTGGCCGATTCGATCACGGACAACAGCGTCACGGGCCCATGCCGGACAGCCATCTCCACCGACACGCCGCGACCAACCTTGCCATGAAAGACATCCAGTGGGCGGACCTTTGTTCTGCCCTGTGCAATCGCGATGTGTCCCGGGCCGTCGTGTCCCATCAGCACGACATCGTCGTTGAAATCCATGGCGTAGTACTCGGTGAAGGATCCGCCCGCGCCGAAAAGATCCATGATCTTCATCGCCTGGACATTCTTGATCTCGTACTCGCCGGCCACGGGGATGCCGCGGCTCGTCAGCATTGACGTGCCCAGGATGATCGAGGCCAGTGTCGCCTCGTTTTCAGCGACTCCGGTGCCCTTGTAATAGTAGGCCAGGGATCCGAGACGGTGCTGGGCGACCATCTGGTCCAGTGCGAGGGAGGTCCGTGCCGCGTCGGCGAGATCCGACTCGGCGCAGTCCGGCTGGACGTCAAACACATCGTGGAATTCAGCGGTGCGCCGGGCGACCGCGTCGCCGGAGATTTCCCGGCGAATGGCGGAAAGCTCGTCAACCTCGAGCATCACGATCTGGGTTCCAAACGTCGCGGACTGCAGGGTCATGTCGCTGTAGATGTCGAGCATGCCTCCATAGTAGTGGCCCATGACGCCGAGGCGGTTATCGGCCATGGCCGAGGCAACACCCGCGGCCTCGATCCAGGCATCGACTTCGTTCCAGCAGGCGGAGTCATTTTCAAGGCATCCGGTGATCTGGTGAAAACGAATGCCGGCGCGCTTGAAGACATTCGCCAGCTCCGGCACCGAACAGATGGCGCAATGGGCGAGCCACTCCCCCGTCATTTTTGTCCGGTCGCGCAGCGCGTTGAAGGATGCGTAGTCGATCGCCGCTGACGGCTGAAGTCCGAGAATGATGACGGGAACCTTCGCGCGCTGCACGACCGGCAGCACGGTGGCGGACAATGCGTAGGTTGTCACATGCAGGAAAATGAGGTCGACCTCGCGCTGACGAAAGGTGCGGCCGGCCGCAACTGCGCGATCAAGCGTGTCGATGAGCCCAAGATTCACGACTTCAACACCCGGGCGCGAGAGTCTGCCCGCCACCTTGCCGACGTAATGCTCAAGCCGATCGCGAAGTCCTGCAAACTGGGGCCAGTATTCATCAAGGCCGATGCCGAACAATCCGACGCGGAGGGGAGTGGACTTCATGGAAAGAATTCCGGATTCCTCTGGAGAGGAAAGCCAATGCAAATAGCGCGGTTCGGGACAAAGGAAAGACCGCTGACGAGTTTTGAGCGAAATTCGATAATTTTGTCCAATTTGATTCAGGCTCCAAAAGTGTCTGCCCTGCCAATGCAGCGCGAATTCAATGAACGGGATTGCCGCCGCATCCAGTCGCCAATATTCATCAGGCGAACCATTCAAGCATGAGTTTTTCGAGAGCTTTTCGTGCAGGCATTGTGGTGGTCGTGTCGTTGTTCTCAATGCAGCAGGCCTCTGCAGTCGACGAGCACCTAGAACGCGGCTTTCTGCGGCCTCCTGCCGCAGCGCGACCGTGGGTCTACTACGTTGTGATGGATGGAACGCTCACGCGCGAAGGCATCACCGCCGATTTTGAAGCGATGCGCGAGGCCGGCATCGGCGGTCTCATGATCATGGAAGTGGACCTCGGCCTGCCCCGCGGTCCGGTGGGGTTCATGAGCCCGGAATGGCGGGAGATTTTTACCCATGCGGAAAACGAGGCACGACGACTGGGACTGGAGATCGGTGTGATTGCCGGGCCGGGATGGTGCGGCACAGGCGGACCGTGGGTGTCGCCCGAGCAGTCGATGCAGCATCTGGTCGCGAGTGAAATGAATGTGACGGGACCCGCGCATTTCAACCGCGAGCTGCCGCGTCCCCAGCCGAGGGTCCCGTTCTTTGGCGCGAAAACCATGACTCCAGAGCTGACGCGCGAATGGAAGGAGTTCTATCGCGACGTCCGTGTGCTGGCCTTCCCCACGCCGCGCGGCGGTCTGAGAACTGAAGGGATAGACGAGAAGGCGCTCTATCGCCGGGCGCCGTTTTCCTCGGTGCCCGGAGTGAAGCCGTTTCTGCCCATGCCGGCCGATTTTCCCTCCGCGCCGCCCGATGAATGCGTTCGGACGAATGCGATCGTGGATCTGACGTCGCGGCTTGGTCCCGATGGGCGGCTAGACTGGTCGGTCCCGCCCGGTGAATGGACGATTCTGCGCTTTGGGCGCGTGAGCACCGGGCAGACCACGCGGCCGGCTCCGGCCAGCGGGCTTGGATTCGAAAGCGACAAGTTTTCGGTTGCGGCGGTGGAGAATCATCTGGCGCATTATCCGGGTCCATTGCTAAGCGGCCTGGGGCCCGATTCGCGGAAGGGCGGCGGGGTGCAGGTGCTTCATTTCGACAGTTGGGAGATGAGCGCGCAGAACTGGTCGGGGGAGTTTGCGAACGAGTTCCGGAAGCGCCGCAACTACGATCCCTGGGCCTGGCTGCCGGCGTTCACCGGCCGTGTTGTCGACAGCCCCGAAAAGACGGAACGTTTCCTGTGGGACCTGCGCCAGACCGCGCAGGAACTGGTTGTCGCGAACCACATGCTGCCGCTCAAGGCGATGGCGCGGAAGCACGGTCTGACGTTCTCGATCGAACCGTATGACATGAATCCCAATGCGGATCTCACGCTCGGCGCCGCGGCGGATCTGCCGATGGGGGAATTCTGGTGGCATTGTCCGAACTTCAACACGGACTACAGCGTCATTGAGGCTGCCTCCATCGGCCACACCAACGGCAGGCGGATCATCGGCGCGGAGGCGTTCACTTCGGACCCGGGCGAGGACTGGCGGGGGTATCCCGGCTCGGTCAAGGGACTGGGCGACTGGGCGTTCTGCGCGGGGATCAATCGCTTCTACATACACCGCTACACGCACCAGCCGTATCTTGACCGCAGGCCGGGAATGATGATGTGGAAGTATGGAGTGCACTGGGAGCGCACGCAGACCTGGTGGCCCATGGCCGGGGCGTGTCATGAATATTTCTCGCGCTGCCAGTTCATGCTGCAGCAGGGGCAGCCTGTTGCGGACATCCTCTACCTCGCCGGTGAAGGCGCGCCGCAGGTGTTTCGTCCGCCGCCCGATGCGACGACCGGCAACCGGCCGGACCGCCGCGAGTACAATTTCGATGGTTGTGCGCCTGAGACGCTGCTCGAGGGCGTGACAGTCAGGGATGGGCGGATCCATTTGCGCGATGGCGGAAGCTATGCCGTGCTCGTGCTGCCGAACCGGCCTACAATGACCCCGCGCCTGCTGCGCAGGCTGGATGCGCTCGTGAGCGCCGGAGCGACGATCCTTGGTCCGCGCCCGCGGCATTCACCGAGCCTTGAGAATTTTCCCGATTGTGACGACGAGGTCCGCACGCTTGCGGATGCGGTGTGGGGCCCATGCGACGGGCGTGCGGTGAAGGAGCATGCGCACGGCAAGGGCCGGGTTGTCTGGGATGCGGATGCGGCGCCGCAGGATGTCTTCACGCAGTACAGCGCCCACGCGGGCACCGCCGCGCTGCTGAAGCGGATGGCGGTTGCACCCGACTTCGAAAGTGACGGACCGGTGCGCTACACGCATCGCAGGCTGGGGACGACGGAGCTGTATTTTGTCGCCAACCGCGAGAATCGCGCTGTGGACGCGAACTGCGTGTTCCGGGTTGCTGGGCCGCAGCCCGAGCTTTGGGATCCCGTCACTGGCGGACGCAGGCCTCTGCGGAGATTCGGGACCCAGGCCGGTCGCACCACGATTCCCCTGCGTTTCGAGCCGGAGCAGTCCTTCTTTGTCATCTTCCGCAGCGCTCCCGAAAATCAGGCAGGTTGGGAAGGGGTGGAGAATTTCGCGGCGATGCATTCCGTGCAGGAAGTGCGCGGACCCTGGACCGTCGCGTTTGATCCCAGGTGGGGAGGCCCGGAGCGGGTCGCTTTCGACGTGCTTGAAAACTGGATACAGCGGCCCGAAACCGGCATCCGGCACTATTCCGGAGTGGCGGTTTACCGGAAGCGGTTTGAATGGGAACCGGGCGGCGGCGAACGCGGTGCACGGCGCCTCTGGCTCGACCTCGGGACCGTGAAGAACATCGCGCGAGTGCGACTCAACGGGCGCGATGTGGGCGTTGTCTGGTGTTCGCCCTGGCGGGTCGAAGTATCGGGCGCGCTGCGGCGCGGCGCCAACGACCTGGAGATCGAGGTCGCGAATCTCTGGCCGAACCGGATGATCGGGGATCTGGCGCTGCCGCCTGCGGAGCGGTTCACCTGGTCCTCGCTGAATCCGTTCAAGCCGGACAGCCCGCTTCTGGATTCCGGGCTCCTCGGCCCGGTCACGCTGCTGGCGGAGCAGGCGGGGGCCGGGCGGATTGGCGAGCGTTGAGACATTGCCGAGATTTCCAACGCGGAGTCGCGGAGCACGCGGAGAAGAGGGAGAGGGAGACTGGGGGACATGGAAACGCGGGGAGGAAGGAGTCGATGCGTTGATGAGAATGTGCGCCGGCGTTGTGGCGCGATGCGCGAACCCTGGGCATGACAAAGGATGCCCCTCCAACGGAGGGGGGGAAGCATGCGATTCTGGAGAGGGGAAGCATGCGATTCTGGATGGGCACGCTCCGTCGTGACCTGGGGACGCGCGTGGAAGAACGGCACCGGAGGAAATTCACGCGGGCGCAGCATAGCAGTCCGAGAGGTTTCACGCGGAGAAGCGGAGCACGCGGAGAAGAGGACCCGCGCTTGCGCGACTATGCCAGCAGCTTGTTGATTACATTTCCGTGCACGTCGGTGAGTCGGTAGTCGCGGCCCTGGAAACGGAAGGTCAACTGCGTGTGATCAATGCCCAGCAGATGCAGGATTGTCGCATGGATGTCGTGCACGTGCGCGCGGTCCTCGACCGCGTTGAAGCCGAGTTCGTCGGTCTCGCCGATGACCGCGCCGGCCTTCACGCCTCCGCCTGCGAACCACATGGTGAAGGCGTCGATGTGATGATTGCGGCCGGTGGTGTCGCGCGTCTCGCCCATCGGCGTGCGGCCGAACTCGCCGCCCCAGATCACCAGCGTGTCATCGAGCAGGCCGCGTGACTTGAGATCCGTGACGAGGGCGGCCTGCCCCTGGTCGACCTCGCGGCAGATCTTCTCGAAGTCACCCTGAAGGTTTTCACCCGGGCCGCCGTGGCTGTCCCAGTTCGTGTGATACAACTGCACGAAGCGCGTGCCGCGCTCGATCAGCCGGCGGGCGAGCAGGCAGTTGCGTGCAAAGGAGTGCGTGGTGCGGTCCGCCCCGTAGAGCCGCAGCGTGGCGTCGGATTCGCCCGACAGATCGATGAGCTTCGGCGCGCTCGACTGCATGGCGAAGGCCATCTCGTAGGCGGCGATGCGCGTGTGAATCTCAGGGTCGCCGGTGGCGACCGCCCGGCGCAGGTTGAGATCGCGAATGGCGTCGATCGTCTCGCGCTGCTTCTGCGATGTCACGCCGGGCGGGTTGCTGAGATCGAGGATGGGCTCCGCACCGGATCGCAGCGGCACGCCCTGGAAACTTGTCGGCAGGAAACCGGATCCCCAGTTGACCGGTCCTCCCCGCGGGCCCCGCGGCCCGGACTGCAGCACGACAAAACCGGGCAGGTCCTTCGCCTCGCTGCCGAGTCCGTAGTTGACCCATGCGCCCATGCTCGGACGGCCGAACTGACCCGATCCGGTGTTCATGAACAACTTTGCCGGAGCATGATTGAACAGCGTGGCCTGGCAGGACTTCAGGATGGTGATGTCGTCGACGATGCCGGCGGTGTGGGGGAAGAGGTCGGACACCCACGCGCCGCTGCGTCCGTGCTGGCTGAATGTCCGGCGCGTGCCGAGCAGCTTCGTCGAGTGACTGCTGTCCATGAAGGCGAAGCGTTTCCCTTCAAGAAACGACTCCGGGATCGGCTGGTTGTTGAGCTCGACGAGGCGGGGCTTGTAGTCGAAGAGCTCGAGCTGGCTCGGGCCGCCCGCCATGAAGAGGTAGATGACGTTTTTTGCGCTCGGGGCGAAGTGTGGATGCCTCCGGGGGGAGCCAGGCAGGGGAGCGGTTGTTGCGCCGGAGAGCGGGTGCCGCCCCAGCAGGGAGGCCAGTGCGATGCCGCCCAGTCCGACGGAACAGCGACTGAAGAAGTGGCGTCGCGTCAACTGGCGGAGGTGTTCCTCGGGGGAGATGGGGCGCATGTGTTTGAAAGTTGGATACGGGCGGTGAATCACTCCCGCGTGATGGTTTCGTCGAGGTTGAGCAGGACGCGGGCCACGGTTTCCCAGGCTTCGAGGCGGCGCTGCGGGTCGGATCCGGACGCAGCCTGAAGCTGCTGCTGATAGAGATCAACGAGGCGCCGGCGCTCGATGCGGTCGGGTTTGCGCGCGAGGCAGAGGCGGAAGGCGGTTTCGATCTGGCTTGTGATGCCGCCCCTGCGGGTGTCGAGCATGCGGCGTGCAAGCGCCTGGGAAAATTCATGGAACTGCGGATCGTTGAGGAGGGTGAGCGCCTGCAGCGGTGTGTTGGAGTGCAGCCGGCGCGTGCACGCTGTCACGCCGTCCGGTGCGTCGAAGACGGCGAAGGCCGGGTGGAGGGTTCCGCGCCAGCGCTGCGTGTAGATGCCCCGGCGATGACGATCATCCCCGGTGCTGGTTGGCCAGGGGCGCCTCACCTGGCCGAGCGCCATGACGCCATCGGGCTGGGGTGGGTGCACGGGCGGGCCTCCCAGTTTTTCGAAGAGCAGGCCGCTGGCCGAGAGGCAGACGTCGCGGATGACCTCGGCGTCGAGCCGGATGCGGGTCTGGCGGGCGCAGAGTTTGTTCAAGGGATCGATGTTTTCCAGATCGCGCCTCACCGTCGATGCCTGGCGGTAGGCTGCCGAGGTGACGATCAGGCGGTGCATCGCCTTCATGCTCCAGCCCTGTGCGATGAATTCCGTGGCCAGCCAGTCGAGCAGTTCGGGGTGCGAGGGTGGCTCGCCCTGGGTGCCGAAGTCGTTCTCGGTCTCCACCAGACCGCGACCCCAGTACTGCTGCCAGATGCGATTGACGGCGACGCGCGCTGTCAGCGGATTGCCCGGATCGACCGTCCAGCGGGCAAGATCGAGCCGGTTGGGATTTTGTGCTGTCAGCGGCGGGAGCTCCTGCGGCGTACCCGGGGAAACGGCTTCGCCGTGGCGGGTGAAGTCGCCGTTGATGAAGAGAAAAGTCTGACGCGGCGCCGGCAGCTCGGACATCACGAGCGTCGAGACGAATCGCGGTGCGCGATCGAGCGCGAGAAAGGACTGGTTCAGGTTGAGAAATTCGGTATCGGCTCCGTTGAGCGTGAAGTAGATGTCGCGGCGCTGCTCCAGGGATTGTTCCGCCCAGGGAATCGCGATCGCATCCCGTGTCTTCTGCTTCAGTGCTTGAATCGAATCGGGCGTGAGTTCGGCGATCTCCCTGACGACATGATCGGACTTTCCGTCGAGGAAGGCGGTGAGTGCGGTGCGGGCCTTTTCCAGTTCGACTTCATGATCGGGGGGAAGGGCGGATTCGCCGGGAAACTCGAGCCGTCCCCCGGCCTTCGACTCACCGTGGCCGTCATTGGGGCTGTTGTTGAAGAAGGCGAAGAGCTGGTAGTACTCCTTCTGCGTGAGTGGGTCGAACTTGTGGTCATGGCACTGGGCGCAGCTCACCGTGAGCCCGAGGAAGGCGGTGCCGTAGGTGTTGGCGCGATCAACAACGGACTCGACGCGGAACTGTTCCGGATCGATGCCGCCCTCCTGGTTGATCTGGGTGTTGCGGTTGAATCCGGTGGCGACACGCTGCTCCAGAGTCGGCTCCGGAAGAAGATCGCCGGCGAGCTGCTCGACGACAAAACGATCATAGGGCAGATCGCGGTTGAAGGCGCTGATCACCCAGTCGCGGTATTTCCAGATCTGCCGTGGAGAATCGACGCTGTAGCCATCGGAATCGCTGTAGCGCGCCACATCGAGCCAGGTGCGCGCCCAGCGCTCGCCGTAGCGCGAGGAGGCGAGCAGGCGGTCAACGACGCGCTCGTAGGCGTCGCGCGACCTGTCGCGGAGAAATGCGTCGACCTCTGCGGGCGTCGGCGGAATGCCTGTCAGGTCGAGACTGACCCGGCGCAGCAGAGTGACCCGATCCGCTTCGGGCGAAGGTTTGATCGCTTCTTTTTCGAGGCGGGCGAGAATGAAGCGATCGATGGTGTTCCTGACCCATCGCTTCTGCTTCACGGGTGGCGGTTCGGGGCGGGATGGCGGAACGAAGGCCCAGTGGATGAAGCGGCCGGGCTCCTCGTTTTGTGGAGCGATGGCGCCCTGATTCACCCATGCGCGCAGCGTTGCGATCTGATCGGCTCCCAGCGGCGGCTTCTTGTACGGCATGCGCGGAATGTCCGTGTGGGTGCCGGTGATAACCTCGATCAGCAGGCTTTCGCGACCGTGGCGGAGCTTGGAGATGGAGCCGCTTTCGCCGCCCAGCTTCATGGCTTCGGCGGTGTCGATGCGCAGGCCGGCCTCCTCCTTGCCCTCGCCGTGGCAGCGGACGCAATGCCGGGTGAGGATCGGCTTGACGTCGCGCAGGTAGTCAACCGTCGCGCCCGATGCGTTGGCGGGAATTGACGCCAGGAGCGGGCACAAGCCGAGAAAACGAAACCAAAGCATCACCGGTCAATAGATGCTGGAATGGGGGGAAGTTGAAAGCGGATTTGTCTGAAGGGGTGAGCCAGCGGCAGTGCGTGTGAGGGTGTGAAATTTCACGAGGGTCAACGGCATGCATTTCCCGTCATCTGGAGGGGGGATTTGAAAAATTTTGGAGGGGCACGCTCCGTCGTGACCAGGGGACGGGCGTCGCGCAACGACGGCGGAATTTTTTACGCGGAGCTCCAGAGCAGCCGGCATAGTTTCGCGCGACGGAGCGCAGCGCCACGGCGCCGGTTAGCTTCACTCAGCGCCGCGGAGCACGAGAGCAGAGTGCCGGCGCCTACTTCAGGTCGGACAATGCGGCGCCGAAGTTCATGTGCACGGGTTTGCCGTCGATGACGAGGGCGGGCACGGATTTTACTCCTGCCGCAGCTGCTTCTGCGATGCGGTTTTTTGCGGTGCCCAGGTGGACGATCTCAACCTGGATCTTGGTGGGATCGAGGTAGCGGGTGACAACGCGTTCGGCGTCGAGACAAACAGGGCAGCCGGCGTGATAGAATTTTGCGGAAGTTTTCATGAGGATTATTTTTTGGATGGATTCGGAGGTTTGTTGAAACGCGCCGGATGCGACGCCGGATGGCTTCGCGTTCCGACCTCATGAGTTTAACCGAAGGCACGCATGCCGGCCAGAGGGCACAAATTGCGGAGGGGGCACCAAAAGGTGCCTGCTCGACGTCGCGCGTGGAAGTGAGCAATCTGGGAATGCGATGCCCGCCCAAAATCTTTCCATCGACGAACGCTCGGCCTATCGGCGGCTCGAGGATGTGGTTGGCTGCAAGTGGTCGGCCGCTGTTGTCGGTGCGCTGAAACGGGGCGTGACGCGGCCAGGCAGGCTGGAGCGCTACATTCCGGGGATATCGACGAAGGTGCTGACCGAGCGCCTGCGCAAGCTGCGCGACTACGGACTGATCACCCGCGAGGAACTTGCGGGAAAGGTTCAGCATGTCGAATACAGCCTCACTCCGACCGGTGTGAAGCTGGCCGGCATCATTGAACAACTGCATGCGCTGCAGGCTGAGCATGTGCCTCCAAGTCCGGAGGAAGCGGAAGAACCGCGTGTGCGCCGCGCCGTCAGGCGCTCGAGGAAATTGTAGTATTGCCTTGTCCCGCCGTCCGGCTGATCGCGAATGCTCTGCGCGATGGAGCGTGCCGGCATTTCCCGCGGGATCGGGTTGCCCACGGGTTTGGTCTCGGAGAGTCTGAAGGTTTACGATGTCGCGCCAGTCTCCTTCCGAACGTCTGCTCCTGCTGATCCTGGCGGGGATTCAGTTCACACACATCATGGACTTCATGGTCATGATGCCGCTCGCGCCGCAGTTGATGCGCGAGCTGAATCTGGGGGCGGGGCGTTTCACCGCGCTTGTGGCGGCCTATTCGATTTCGGCGGGAGTCGTGGGATTGCTTGGAGCACCGTTCATCGATCGATTCGATCGGCGCACGCTCCTTCTGTGCATGTATGCTGGATTCGGCGTGGCCACGCTGCTTTGCGGACTGGCGCGGGATGCGCACACGCTTCTGATTGCCCGCGCTATTGGCGGTGCTTTTGGAGGGATCTCCGGGTCGCTGTGCATGGCGATTGTGAGCGACATTGTGCCGCCGGAGCGTCGTGCGGCGGGAATTGGAATCGTCATGACGGCATTTGCCGTCGCGGCCGCGATCGGCGTTCCGGTGGGGCTGCAACTGGCGCAGTCATTCGGCTGGCGCACGCCGTTCACGCTGCTCGCGCTGGTCGCCGGCGTCATGTGGTCCGTCGTGTTTCGCATCGTGCCTCCGGTGCGCGGGCACCTGAGTGAAGGTGAAGCTGGGGGACGGTCGTTTCGCGAGTTGCTGGGTGACGGCAATGCCTGGCGGGCACTCGTTTTCATGGGGGTGACGGTGCTGAGTCACTTCAGCGTCATCCCGCTGCTGTCACCGCATCTCGTCGGAGACATGGCGCTGCCTGAGAAATACCTCTCCGTCGTCTATTTCATCGGCGGCGTGTCAAGCGTCCTGACCGCGCCGCGGGTTGGCCGTCTGGCGGATAGATTCGGCCGTCAGCGCATTTTCAACATCATGGTGGTGGTTGCGATGCTGGTCACTCTGGTGATCGCGAACTCCGGGCCAACGCCCGTCTGGCTGACGCTCGTCCTGAACGGACTGTTCTTCATCTTTGCGAGCGGACGGTTCGTGCCGAGTCAGGCGATCGTGACGCTCGCGGTGCCGTCCTCGCGCCGCGGGGCGTTCCTGAGTCTGAGCAGCTGCACGCGGGACCTGATTTCCGGAGTCAGCTCGACGGTGGGCGGCTGGATTGTCACCAAGCAGCCCGACGAACGTCTGTTGCATTTCAACTGGCTCGGATGGATAGCCGTTGCGGCCGGCCTGCTGAGCATTGGCCTTGCGAGGTCCGTGCGTGTGAAGGATACGGGCTTTGCGGTGCCGCGAGGTGATGTCGCTGGTCAGAAGGTTCCCGTGGCGTAGCAAGCCGTCGCCTGCTTCACGGGTGGTGCACGCATTCCCTGTTTGTGCTCATCAAGGAACGGGCGGACAGGAATGTCCACCCCACACTCCTGAACACAGAGATGCCGTTCAATGCGTGGTCACGGTCATGGCCTCGATTCGGCTGCCGTCGGTGAGGCGGTCGCCCGGATAGACGACGACCTTGTCCCCTGCTGCGAGGCCTTCGAGAACCTCGGCTTCGATGCCGTTGTTGTGAGCAATGCGCACGGGACACAGGCGGGCGCGCGAACCGTCCACCCTATAGGTCATCCACTGGCTGCCCCGCTGGAAAAAGGCGCCCGATGGCGCCTTGAGGGCGTCGTCGGATGACCAGACGACGATGCTTCCCTCCACGCGATAGGAGTCGCCGAGGGAGGGGCGTTCATCGGGGGGATTGAGCAGGTCGGCGACCACATAGACGCGCTGTTCCTCGACTCCGAGGGCGGAAATCTTCGTGAAGGCGGCGGGTTCCACCACGCGGACCCGCGCGCGCAGCGGTTCGACGCCGCCCCATTTGTGCAGGAGCGCGGTTGCACCGGGTTTGATCGCCACGGCATCGCGTGAAAGCACCTCGATGCGAGCCTCGATGTCGGTGGGATCGCCGACCTCGAGAAGTGGAAATCCCGCCGGGACGACGCGTTCACTCTCCTGGAAAACCTTGAGAATCCTGCCGGTTATGGGCGAGGTGATGACGAGCGGCTCGCTGGTGGCGTCGTTGGTGCCGGTGCCGCGCGCGAGCATGGCGCGGGCCTGCTGAAGTTCGTGCTCGGCGACCTGGAGTGCGAATCCGGCGGCGCGGCTGTTCTGCTCGGCTACGGTGTGGCGGAGCTCGGCGGCGTCGAATTCCTGGCGCGAGGCGGAGCCCGATGTATACAACATTTGGATACGCTCGAACTCCGTGCGCGCAAGAACGGCTGCGGCCGCGGCGCTTTCGCGGCGCGCGGAAACCTCAGCAAGCATGGCGGTGGCCGCCTTGACGGCGGCCTCGGCCTGGGCGCGGGTTCTGGCGTCGAGAAAATCGGAATCGCGCGTCTCCAGTGTCGCGAGGACCGTTTTACCGGCCTCGACCGCAGTGCCGGGCTTGAGGTCAATGCGGCGCAGCAGTCCGGCGACCGGGCTCGAAACGGAATAGCGGAACTTGAGTCGTGTCATGCCCTCCTCGTTGACCGTCAGTTGGAGCGGCCCGCGGGCGACCGTCGCGAGTTCCGCCGGCAGGGGCTTTGGCCAGAGGCCGGTCACGATCAGCGCGACGACGATTCCGCCGGCGATCCACGGCACGAAACGCGTCCAACGACGCGCGGCTCGCGCGGGCTTTGCTCCGGGAGATTTCTGGTGATTCGGGTTCATGGAGGATCAGTCGCGGGCTTTGAGAACACCGACGAGATCGAGTCGGGAAAGGCGCCGGCACGCAAGGGTTGCCGAGATGAGGGAGGCGATGCTGACGACGAGCACGGCGAATGCGTAGTTCGAAGGGGTGAGAATGAGGGGAAGGCGGACGAATTCGGTGTTGACCGAGGTGAGTATTGCGCCGGCGAGACCCGAACCGATGATCATGCCGAAGGGCAGTGCGACGAGCGTCAGGATGGCGAGTTCCCCGACGAGCACGGCGCCGACCTCCCCCTGGGTGAAGCCGAGGACGCGCAGCGTCGCGAGTTCACGCTGGCGCTCCGAGAGCGCGATGCGCGCGCTGTTGTAGATGATGCCGAAGGCCACGATCGTGGCGAAGGTGAGGTAGATCTTCTGAATCAGCCCGATGCTCTGGGCGGTGGTCTTTCGAAAGCCGTCGCGGATGGCCTGTTTGTTGACGATGGCGGCGGTGCGTGCGGTCAGCTTGACCGCGTGAAGAAAATCGAGCCAGCCGCCGGAGGTGACGGAAAGGTAGGCGCCGGTGATGCGGTCGCCCTCACCGAGCAGGCGGTTGAGCGCGTCGATTTCCATGTAAGCGGCGGTGCCGGCAAAATCCTCGGCGAGCGAGGCCACCGGTACGACGAATTCCGGGCGGCGTCCGTCGAGCACGCGAACGTGGAGCGGATCCCCGCGTTTGACATGAAGGACCTGGGCGAGTTTGGCCGAGAGCACGATCCCGTGGGGAGGCAGTGCAATCTGCCGGTCATGGGCGTCGATGATGCGGTTGAGCACCGCCTGCGAACGCACGCCGACTATGCTCAGGCGGCGCAGGTGGTTGCCGGAGCGGAGTTCCGCGGGGGCGACGCGGCTGGGTTCGGCGAGCGTGACGCCCGGAAGGTTGGAGAAGTCAGCGAGAGCCTGGGGCGGACCCGGTTCGATGAGGGAGGCGATGACCGTCTGGCGCTGCATCAGGTCCCACTGGTAGTCGAGCACGTGGTCGATGCCGTCGCGAAACGCGCTGGGCACGACGAGAATGCCCGTGGCCAGGGCGAGCGCCGTGCAGGTGAGCACGGCGCGCATGGGGCGGCGCTCGATGTTGCGCAGCGCCATGCGCAGGGATGGAGTGAAGCTCGCGGCGAGCCTCGTGCGCTCGAGCAGCGCGGGGCGGAAGGATGCGGGCGGCTCGGGCCGCATGGCCTCCGCGGGAGGCAGGCGCACCGCAGCGCGCACGGCGCCCCACACGCCCACAATGGCCGCGAAACCGCATACCAGAACAGCGGCGGCCAGCACGCCGCGCGCAAGGTGGAATTCGAGCAGGGGAAAGCGGAAGAACAGGTGATACATGTTCACCAGCTTGTGACCGAGCCCGATGCCTCCGACGATGCCGAGCGCGGAGCCCGCGAGCACGATGACCAGCGCGAACTTCAGAAAGTGTCCGCCGATCTCCCGGTTGGAAAAACCAAACGCCTTGAGGATGGCGATCTGTTCGCGCTGCAGCGTGATCAGCCGGTTCATGACCGCGTTGGTCATGAAGGCGGCGACGCCGAGGAACACGAGCGGGAAGCCGACGGAGAGTCCCTGCAGGATGCGAATCTCGTCGCGCAGGCGCATGTGGGACGTGTGCGATTCACGATCGTACGCGCCGCGGCCGCCGTAGGGACGCAGGGCGCGGTCGATCGCGGCGATGACGGCGTCGCCGCGCGCGCCGGGTGCGAGGGAGAATGACGCCTGGTTGAAGGCTCCCTCCATGCTGGCGGCGACGGCGAGCTCCTTGTACGGCAGCCAGAAGATGCCGTAGCTCCGGTGATCGGGCAGCGCCGCGCCAGGGGGCGCCTCAAAGACGAATTCGGGTGAAAGCACGATGCCGACGATGCGCAGCACCTGGCGCTTCCCGTAGAGAACGGCGGCGATTTCGTCGCCGGGCTGCAGGCCGTGCGCCTCGGCGAAGGCCTCGCCGACGAGCACCTCGCCCGGTGCGGAGCGGCCCGTGATCATGCGGCCCCTGCGCAGGAAAAGGCGGTTGAGAACCGCCTCACCGGTTTCCGGCAGCGACAGGAAGAGTCCGTTTGCGGGTTCAGGAACGCCCTTGAGATCGAGCCGGCCGGAGAGGGCGATGGTGGTCTGCACCGCCGAGATTCCGGGGATGCCGGCGAGGTCCAGTGCGGCGGCGTCCGGGGCCCGTTTCAATCGGACAAAGAGATCGGCGAAACGGTAGTCGCGGTAATAGTCGTCGCGCGTGGTTTCCAGCGTGCGGATCAGGCTGCGCGTCATGACCATCATCGTGAGACCGCAGGCCATCACGAGCGCCACGGCGATGGCCTGGGATTTGAGGCCGCGCAGATCGCGCCGGAGCTTGAGGTCGAGCAGCGACATGGCGGCTTACCAAACCAGGGACTTCGCCGGCATCCGGGCGGAGTTTCGCTTCTCGCTTGTGATGCGTCCGTCGGAAAGGCTCAGGACGCGGTCAGCCATGTCGGCCATCACGGCGTTGTGGGTGATGACGAAGGTGAGTGTGCCGAGCTCGCGGTTGATGCGCTCGATGGCCTCGAGGACGGTGATGCCAGTGCGCACGTCGAGCGCTCCTGTGGGTTCGTCGCAGAGGAGGACGGCGGGGCGCTTGGCGATGGCGCGGGCGATGGCGACGCGCTGCTGTTCGCCGCCGGAGAGTTGCGCGGGAAAATGGTTCATGCGCGCGCCCAGGCCGACGAGCTCGAGCGCGGATTCCGGAGTCATGGGGTCCGCGGCGATCTCGGTGATGAGGGCGACATTCTCCCGCGCGGTCAGGCTGGGTATGAGGTTGTAGAACTGGAAAACGAAGCCGGCGGCTTCGCGCCGATAGCGGGTGAGGCCTTTTTCGTCGGATTCGCCGAGGTTCCATCCCTGGTAAAGCAGGGTGCCGCTGGTCGGGGTGTCGAGTCCTCCAAGCAGGTTGAGCAGGGTGGATTTTCCGCTGCCTGAGGCGCCGAGGACGACGATGAACTCGCCGGGTGCGCAATCCAGATCGACGCCATCGAGGGCGCGGACTATGGCGTCGCCCTCGCCGTACACCTTGGTGAGCCCGCGCGCGTGGAAGACGGGAGGGTTGCCGGGGACGTCTGGGCGCGACATGGTTGTGGGGTGGTGGGGGCCTTCAGGTTCCGCACCAGCGCGCAGCGACCGAACTCATTTGCCGGCGAAGGGGAGTCTCAAAGTTCCTTCAGGCGGATGTTGCGCCAGCGAACTTTCTGGCCGGCCTTCTCCTTCGAGTTGCCGATGCCGTGGAGCTGGAGGGCTATGAAGCCGGAGGCGGTGAGGTTGTCGTGCACCTCGGCGATGGCGACGCCGTTGAGCCATGCCTGGATGTGGTCGCCTGATGCGCGGATGCGAAAGTGGTTCCACTGGCCGGGTCGGTAGGCGGTGGTGTGGCTCGGCTGGTGGAGAAACCCGCGGCCGGCCTCTTCATAGATGGCTCCAGTCCACCCGCGCTCGCTTGGATCGATCTCGATCTGGTATCCCCAGAAACGCCCCTTTTCCCTGGTCATCTCCTTGGTGATGCGGCTGCCATCGGGTGCGTTAAGGCCGCCCCAGCGAATCGTCTTTGTCTCGGCGGGATAGACATTGCTGCGGATCTGGATTCCCGAGTTGAGGAGCGGGTCGATCATGAAATCGACCTCGAGTTCGAAGTTGTTGTAGACCTTCTTCGTGGCGAGGAAGGAATTGGGGAGCCCCGGTTTGGATTCGCCGACGATGGCGCCGTCCTCCACGTAGAACCTGCCGCCGCCAAAGTTCTGCCAGCCGTTCAAAGTTTTGCCGTCGAACAGGCTGGTTTCAGCGGCGTGCAGCGATGCCAGGCTGATCACGGCGAGCGTGGCAATGAGGCGGAAGCGGGAGGAGTTCATGGGATTGGGCAAGGGAGGGTTGAGCCGGCCATCATCAACCCTCGCGGCAATGAACGCAAGGCCCGTGCGCGCCGCATCGTGCCCAGGGGACGTGCGTGGAGGAACGGCGGCGGAGGGTTTGACGCGGAGGCGCGGAGGAGAGGAGAAGATGATGTGGAGTTCAAGAAGAGTCGCGATGGGTTGGACGCGAAACGGCCGGCGTTGTGGCGCGAGGCGCGAACCCTGGGCATGACAAAGCATGCCCCTCCAACGGAGGGGGGATGCAGGCAACACTGGGGAGGATGCAGGCAACACTGGAGGGGCACGCTCCGTCGTGACCTGGGGACGTGCGACGTGTAACGCCGCCGGAATGGTTTCACGCAATGTCAGGTCAGGCGCTCGGCGTCGGGTTGTTGATGAGCAACGTCGATGATTCGCAGGCTTCCCATCGGAATGTTTAGCGCCAGCCCTTCCACTTCCGCGGTCAGCTTTGCACCGTCGAGGATGTCGCGGATTTCGGTGGGCTTGACGTGTTGAAAGCGAACAATGGCCTGGCGTGGCGCCGGGTCGAAATAGCCGGGATCGATGACGACAACGCGGATGTGCGTGGCATCCAGCCTGAGGGCGGCCCAGGCCACGTCGCCGGTCACGCGGATCGGCAGCCGCGCGGCGGCCTCCTCGAGGGCTTGAAGCACCACGGGCTTGTATTCCGGGGCGGTGTGGCGCCTGCCGGCGTCGTCATACCAGTAGCGGCCGTCAGTGAGCAGCTTTCGCTTGAAAATTGGAAAGCGGGCGAGGTCCGTGTCCGCCGGGATCATCGCCAGATTGCCGTAGGGGCTGCGCGAGATGAAATTGGTCATCCTTCGCTTCGCGTGCAGGGCGTAGTTCTCGAAGTCGTGATCGGCGAGCATGGCCCCGCCCCAGAAGCAGTCGAGGCGGTCGAACACGAACGGCGCTTCTCCGGGAGAATAAAGGTCCATGCCGTGTCCGTTGATGCCGTGCCGCAGGAAGTCCTGATCCGGCTGCAGCATGCCAATGGCGAGATCGGAGATGGACAGGATGTCCTCGCGCGCGGGCAGCGGCAGGATGCCCTTCTCGAGCATCTGGTAAAACGGCAGCATCTCACCGGCGTTGTCGCTGTAAATGTTCAGGTGGAAAATGTCGGCGCCCTGGCAGCGGGCCAGGATCATCGCGCGAACGAAGTGACTGAGGTGCGCGGACTGGCACCAGTCCCACAGGCGGTTGAAGTTTCCGTTGTCGGTCACCGCGCGCCCGGACATGTGGTTGAACTTTTTTGTCAGCCAGAGTCCGGTGCGCCCGGTGAGGCTCAGCGACTGGTTGCGCGAGTTGGTCTCCTCCATGCTGGGCACGAAGACCTCGCGATACTTTTCCTCGGACATGAGCGGCTTGAAAACGTCAGCGTAGACACTGCCGTTCCAAAAGATGTTTTTGCCGCGGAGCAGTATCTTTTTCCCTCGCTCGTGGCAGAGGTCCGCGAGGGGGAGCAGTTGCTCCCGTATTGCCAGGGCCATGTTGTCGTCGATGGTCTCGAATTCCGCGAAAACGAAACCCTGCAGGGTCGTCGGCGCGAGCACGAGCATTCTGGCCAGCGTGTCGGGGCTGAGATAGAAATCGATCCCGGTTATCCGACCGTGACCCGCGTAGATAAAGAAAGGTTCGCCCGCCGCCTCGCGTTCCGCGGCGAAGCGGAGGATTTCCGCCTGCTTCAGCATCCGGTGCCCCATGCGGTTGTGCTCCCTGGTCCACGCCGCCAGTTTGGCCGGATCGGCGATGCCGGGATCGTAGGCCTCCTTGAAGAAAAACACCGACTCGTGGGAATAGACGTAGGGGACGAAGAACACGTTCTTCAGCCCATGGCGCTCGAGGTATTCGCGCCGGATGGCGTCATAGGTTTTCCGGTAATCCCAGTCGATGCACTCCTCGAGGAGCACCATGGTCCGGCCGGCCGGCTTCTGGTAGGGGAGGGCCTTGAACGCCTCGGTTTGCTGCGCGAGCGCGGCGAGATTCTGCTCGAGCTCAATCATCGTCCCGACCGGTCTCAGATTCGTGAACGCATCCTGCCAGCCGGGATGGTCGAGATGGAAACCGTGAATGCCGTCACCGCCTGAGATGTCACTGCCGATCCAATACGTGTTCGTCCGAGGGTCGAACACCGCGCCCGCCGCCACCGTCGTTCCGTAGAGCACCTTGCGGCACGAGCCATCGCTGTTCGCGATCATGAGATTCCGTCCATACAGGCTCAGCAGGAACTCGTCGCCCAACGTGTCACTCTTCACGTGCGACGCGTAGGTTGTCAGATAGGGTCGCACCCGGAAAGGCTTGCACCTTGATTTGATCTGCGCGCCGGAGGCGCCCAGGCGGCGAATGACCCGGTCCCGTTTCTCCTGCGCGACAATGCTTCCGTCTGTCGCAAGGGTGTAGAGGACGCGCTCAATGCCGCCGGTTTGGATGCGCGGCCCGCCGGCTTCGTTCCGCACGATCACCTGGTAGAGCGGGGCCTCCCGCTTGAAGGTCCACAGATGCCGGCCATCGTGGTCGATCGCGTAGAGGCCGCCGTCCGAGGAGGCGACCAGCGCTTCGTCGAAGCCGTCGGCATCGATGTCGCCCGAGGCCAGGTCAAAGGGAAAGCCGGCCGAGGGTTTGGTTTTCCAGAGGAGAACGCCTTGCTGGGTGAGACACAGCACGGTGCCGTCATAGGCGGCGCAGTAAATCGCGCGGGCCGCATCGCCCGCGCCGACCGCCGCGGGCTTCAGTTGGTAGATCGTGTGCCCGTCGGTCGGAAAAGAAGTGAAGGGCGCGCCGGCGATCACCTTCCCATGCGGTGTTCTCTTGTTGGACGCGCCCGCCACCTTCCCGGCCAGAAGGGTTGCGGAAGTGGCTGCGAGTGTCCGGTGGATGAATTTTCTGCGGTTCATTTGTCGCCGTTCCTCATCCCGCAAGCGTACGCGCGCGAGGCCGGGATTTCAATCCACGCAAACACGGGTGAATCCGCGGATCGTTCCCGCCGGCGCGGGCGTCTGCCAGAGCGGGCTCCACACCTTCCGAAAGCCCAAGCCGTCGAAGTCACTCACGTTCACCGTTGCGAACTCGGTGACACCCTGTGCGGTCATGGTGAGAGCGGAACGGGCTGGGAGGAATGGCGCGCCAGCGGCCCAGCCTTGGCAGCCCAAGGCAGCGCCTTGGGATTTTGGCGAGCCACCATGCCGAGCCCTGTAGGGGCGTTCCAATGCGAGTTTGCGCGGGGGTTGGGTCGCCCCTTCAGGGCTCACCGGGTTTGTTTCGACGGGTATCCCATGGCGTTGCCATGGGCTTGGGATGTTGCGCCCCTTTGGGGCTTGGGGAATGGCGCGCCGTTGGCGCAGGCTATGTGGAGATATTGCGCCCCGTTGGGGCTGGAGGAATGGCGTGCGGTTGGAGCGAATGGGAGGTTTGTCGGGCGCAGTATTTCTGGCGGCGGTCGGAGGTCACGACAAAGCGTGCCCCTCCAAATCGGAGATATGTGCTTCGGGCTGTGGGGGATTTCTTTGCGTGCTTTGCGGCTTTGCGTGAGACTATTCCGGCGCAGTTGCGCGTTGTGCGGTCCCAGGTCACGACAAAGCGTGCCCCTCCAGTTTGGGGACGAGTCGGGCGGATATCAAAGGCTGGTGGTCAATGTCTGTTCCACACGGTCAGTGGTCGGATATCGTTCGTCGGAGGGCCGTTCCAGCCTCCATCATGCCGTGGCGTTCCACGGGCGGTCGTAGTGGCAGGCCACGGTGTGGGCGGGGGCGTCGGGGGCGGGGCGGAGGTGCGGGGTTTCCTGTCTGCAGCGTTCCGTCGCGAACGGGCAGCGGGTGTGGAAGGCGCAGCCGGAGGGGGGGTGAATGGGCGAGGGGACGTCGCCCGTCAGCACGATGCGTTTGCTGCGTCTCCTGGGATCGGGCTCGGGGATCGCGGAGATCAGAGCGCGCGTGTAGGGGTGTCGTGGGTCGCGATAGATGTCCTCGGCGTCGGCAAACTCGACGATGCGTCCGAGGTACATGATCGCGATGCGATCGGACACGTGTTTCACGACCGCAAGATTGTGCGCGATGAACAGGTAGCTGAGGCCCATCTCGCGCTGGAGGTTGAGCATGAGGTTCAGCACCTGGCTCTGGATGGAGACATCGAGGGCCGAGACGGGTTCATCGCAGACGATCGCCCGCGGCTCGAGGGCGATCGCGCGGGCGATGCCGATGCGTTGTCGCTGTCCGCCTGAGAACTCGAACGGATAGCGATCGGCGGCACTCGCCGGAAGGCCCACCTTGTCGAGGAGTGCGCGGACCTTCTGCCGGCGCCCGGCGGGATCACCGATTCCATGGATCGCGAACGGTTCGGCGAGGATTTCTCCAACGGTGTGCCGTGAGTTCAGCGATTCGACGGGATCCTGGAAGATCATCTGGAGATGACGCCGGTGCGGCTTCATGCGCCGCGGGGAGAGTCCGGAGAGGTCCACTCCGTCAAAGAGGATGCGTCCCGAGGTCGGGCGGAGCAGCCGAACGATGCATTTGCCGAGCGTCGATTTTCCGCAGCCTGATTCCCCCACGAGGCCGATGGTTTCACCGGAGCCGACCGAGAACGAAACGCCGTCCACCGCGCGGCAGAAGCGTTTGCTGCGTTGAAAGAGGCCTTCCTTCACGGGGAAGTGCATGCACAGGTCCTGAACCTCAATCAGCGGCGGGTTCATGGGGCGGAGTTGAATCGGGGCAGGTCGCGCCAGCGATGGCAGGCGACGACGTGATCAGGTGTGACATTCTCGTCGGGAGGCTGGCGGGCACAGGCGTCGATGCGGTAGGGGCAGCGGTTCTGGAAGCGGCAGCCCTCCGGCAGATCCGCGAGACCGGGGACCATGCCGTCGATCACATTCAGGCGGGATTTCCTCGGCGTGGTCAGGCGCGGTATCGAGCTCAGCAGCCCCCGCGTGTAGGGGTGGGCGGGTGCGGCAAAGATGTCGTCGACCGGTCCCGACTCCGCGATCCGTCCGCCATACATCACCACGACGTCGTCGCACATGTCGGCGATGACCCCGAGGTCGTGCGTGATGAGAATGATGGCCATGCCCATTTCCTCCTGCAGCGCGTGCATGAGCTCGAGGATCTGCGCCTGGATCGTGACATCGAGGGCGGTGGTCGGCTCGTCGGCGATAACGACGGAGGGCTTGCAGGCGAGCGCCATGGCGATCACCACGCGCTGGCGCATGCCGCCGGAGAGTTGATGGGGATACTCGCCGACTCGGATTTCCGGTGAGGGAATCCCGACCCTGCGGAGCATCTCGACCGACATCTCCAGCGCGCGGCGCCGGTCGGAGGTGACATGCAGCAGGAAAATCTCGCTCAACTGCCGGCCGATCGTGTGGACCGGATTGAGCGCGGTCATGGGTTCCTGGAAAATCATGCCGATGCGACCGCCGCGGATCCTGCGCATCTCGGCTCCTGGCAGCTCCACGAGGTTCCGGCCATCAAACAACACCTCTCCACTCTTGATTTTTCCCATCGGCTGCGGAAGGAGCCGCATGATGGACAGCGCGGTGACACTCTTGCCGCAGCCTGATTCGCCAACGATGCCCAGCGTGCGTCCGCGGCGGACGGAAAAGCTTACGCCGTCGACGGCGGTCAGCACGCCGGCGTCGGTGTCGAACGTCGTGACGAGACGGCGGATGTCGAGGACGACGTCGGTCGGCTCGTGTGCTGGCATGGAAGCGGGAGGATGCAAGTCCGGCGGGATTCCGTTCGCAGCCTACTGTTTGTACTGATCGAACACCTGGATCATCGGCGGGAACGTCTTGCCGGAATTCCGGGCATCAGTGACAGCCTTCTTCTCGTCCTGGTCGATCCAGTGGACGAAGAACTCCTCAGGCGTCCGGCTCTGGGCGACGTTGAATCCCTTGGGCCATTTGATGTAGCGCTGGTAGCCGACCCGGTAGAACGGGATCGCCCAGCCGTTCACCCACGCGGCGTCGTCGTAGATGATCTGCTCGATCTGCGCGGCGTAGGCCTTGATGTCCTCCATGGTGCTTGCGGCATCGTAGGCTTCGATCAGGCGATCCAGCTCGGGAATGAACGTGGATGTCATGTTGTTGGTCTGAACCCGGATCTTCTTCGGCGAAGGGTTCGGTTTTCCCTCGGAATAACGCTCGACGGGTTTTCCATTGGCGTCGAAGTAGGCGTCCTCGTATGCGTTGGAACCGTGATACATTTCCCAGTAACGAGGGTAGGCCTCGACGGAGCGGGAGAGGGCGATCAGCGCGATCTCATGGTTCTTTTCCTGAAACTTTTTCCAGCCGGTTGATTGATCGAGGACCTCCAGGTTCAGCTCCAGGCCCGCCTTGAGAGCCTCCTGCTTCAGGATGGGCAGCATGTCGCGCAGATCAGGTCGGAAAGATGAAAGCGTGAATGAGAGACGTCGCCCGGCTGCGTTCTGCAGAACGCCATCCTGACCTTGGGTGGTAAAACCAGCCTTCGCAAAATGCTCGCGGGCGAGCTTGGGGTCGAAGGGCCGGGCGGTGAGCGTGGGGTGGACGCGGAAGGGGTAGCCGTCCGAGCGGGTGTTCATGCGCACGGCGTCGCCCCGGAAGAATTGTTTGCAGACCAGGTCGAAGTTGGTCGCGTACTGGATGCCGAGGCGGACTTCGCGCTGATCAAGTTCGGGCTTTGCGCGGTTGATCCAGAGTCCCCAGTCCGGTCGCGGAATGTTGTTGTAGAACGTGGCCTTGGCGATGTAGCCCGCGGTCACAGCCGGATGCTGATTGGAAATGGTTTCGTACCAGAACTTGGGCTGCGAGAGCGGGAACATGTCGAGGTCGCCCCTGGCGAATGCCTCGGCGCTCTTGTCGGGATCGCGGATGATCTCGAGACGGTAGCGGTCGGGATTGAAGCGCCCGCGATAGAAGCGCTTGTCCTTCGCCCACCAGTTGTCGAGTCGCGTGAAGGTGATGGACCGGCCCTTGTCGAGATCCTTGTCCTTGAGAATGTAGGGTGCGGTGGTGGGAAGGAACCGCCATTGGTAGCGCTCGAGCCAGCCTGGGCCGAAGTCCTTCATTGCGTGGCGGGGGTACAGGCTGAAATTGCTGTATGCGCTGGCGAGGTCGGGCTTGTTGGCGAACATCGTGAGTGCGAAGGTCATCTTGTCGTACACCGTCAGCGTCTTGTATTTTGTCGTGTAGAAATTGTTGTACCACGGTTCGTTGAGGTGCGGGCTCCTCATGAAATAGAAAAGGAAGATGACATCGTCCGTGGTGATGGGCACGCCATCCGACCAGCGCGCGTCGGGATCGATGCGATAGTAGACGGTGGCCTTGCTGGAATCGACCGCCCATTCCCTCGCAACACCCGGAATCACCTTCCCGGCCAGGTTGGGATGATCCTGAAGGATGCGAACGGTGGTGAAATCCAGAAGGTACTGGCGGATCCCGCCGGTGGCCTCGGGTCCGATGGTGCGCAGCGTGCGCGGGAAATCCTGTTGATAGTAGGTGAACGTGCCGCCCTTTTTTGCGTTGGGGTCCGCAAATTCGGGCAGATCGGATCCATCCTCCCATTTCAAGTCTGCGGGAACATCCGCGGCGGTCTTGAAGATGTAGAACTCGGGCTGGTCCTTCAGCGTTTTCGCGAGGTCGGCCTCCATGTCGGGAGCCGAAGTGTCGGCCGCGGTTGAGGAGCCGGAAGACGAAGCGCCCTTCTTCCCGCAGGCGGCGAAGGCGAAGAGCGCAAGGAGCGCTGCAAAAATGACGGCGATGCGTGAAAAATTCAGAGGACGGTGAACAGAGCTCATTGGTAGGTTGTAAATTTTTTCGGATCGAAGGCCTCCCGGATGGCCTCGCCGACAAAGGTCACCAGCACAAGTACGCTGACAAGTGCGCTGAAGGCGGAGACGACGATCCATGGCGAGTTGAGATTGGACGTGCCCTGGCGCAGCAGCTCTCCCCAACTCGGCGTCGGCGGGGGAAGGCCGAAGCCGAGGAAGTCGAGGGCGGTCAGGGAGCTGATGGCGCCGGCGACGGTGAAGGGGACGAAGGTGACCAGCGTTGAAAGCGTGTTGGGCAGCACGTGCCGGAAGATGATGCGGCCCGGAGAGGCGCCGAGCACTTCGGCGGCGTGCACGTAGTCGCGCGCCTTTTCCCGGTAGGTGGCCGAACGCATGTAGTACGTCATGCTCGTCCATGAGAAGAGCACGACGATCAGGAGCAGCACCCAGAGCTTCATGCCGATCCCTGCGGAGGAAACGACGGAGGCGACGATGATGACGACGAAGAGAAAGGGGATGTTGGACCAGATCTCGATGAGCCGCTGCACGAGCAGGTCGAACCAGCCGCCGAAATAGCCCATGAGACACCCGATGGCGATGCCGATGACGTACGTGAGCGCCATGAAGGACACCGAGAAGATGAGGGCGTTGCGGAAGCCGTAGAGCAGACGGGCAAGGATGTCGCGATTGATCTGATCGGTTCCGAAATAATGGCCCTTCGAAAAGTCAGGAGGACGCGGGCGGAAGATTTCGCCTGGATAACAATTCTCCGTCGGGCTGTAGGGGATCAAGGGAAGCAGCACCCGGTTGTCGGTCCCTGCGAATTTCCTTTTGAGGTCACGATAGTTGACCTCGTAGTCATAATCCATGCCGAACTCCCGTCCCGTGTGCACCGCGCCATACGTCGGGAAGTGCCACTGTCCCTTGTAGATCACGACGAGGGCGCGGTTGTTGATGAGCAGTTCGGCAACCAGCGAGATGACGACCAGACCGCAGAGGATGAGGAAGGAGACATAGCCCCGCCGGACCTGCCGGAAACGCCGGAGTTTTTTCCGGGTCATCGGGTTCAGGCGCGGGCGTGGAAACGAGAGAGACATGAAGGTCCTACTTGAAACGCACGCGGGGATCGATGATCGCCACAAGGACGTCGGAGAGAATGTGACCGACCAGGATCAGCAACGATGAAATCAGGAGCACGCCCATGACCGTGGGGTAGTCGCGATCCGTGACGGAGGTGTAGCCGAGGAGCCCCATGCCATTGATGTCGAAGATTGTCTCAATGAGGAAGGATCCCGTGACCAGGAGGGAGAACTGCTGGCCGAGGTGGGTGGCGATCGGGATGAGGGAGTTGCGCAGGGCGTGTTTGACGACGGCGGCGCGGAAGGAAACGCCTTTGGCGACCGCGGTGCGGATAAAATCAGCAGCCAGGTTGTCCATCAGGTGGTTCTTCATCAGCAGGGTCACCAGCGCGAAACTGCCCACGGTGTAGCAGAACAGCGGCAGGGCCGCGTGGTGGGCGAAGTCGCCGATCTTCCCGAGCAGGCCCAGGTCATCGAAATCCCGGCCGGTGAATCCGCCCATGGGAAACCATCGCAGCCGCGCGGCCAGGTAGACGACGAGGATGGCGCCGAGTGCGTAGCCGGGGATGGCGTAACCGGTGAACACGAGGGCGGAGGTGATGTTGTCAATTGGCGTGCGATGCTTGATCGCCTTCACCACGCCCAGGGGAATGCACACGGCATAGACGAGCAGGAGGGTGATCAGGCCGTAGGTGAGTGACACCGGAACGCGATCCAGGATGATCTGCAGGACGGGTTCGCCGAAGCGGTAGGACATGCCGAAGTCGCCCGTGAGGATTTTTTTCAGCCAGAGAACGTAGGCGGTGACCGGAGGCTGGTCGAAGCCGTAGTAGGCCTTGAGCTGGGCCATCTGCTCCTCGGAGATTGCGCCGCGGCCCGTGTCCGCCCGCCCGCCGCCCATTTCGCCCATTTGCGCCTCGATCAAGGACCGCTCCAAGGGTCCGCCCGGGACGATCCGCGTGATGAGAAACACGAGAAGGGTGATCCCGAGCAGGGTCGGAGGGATGAGAAGGAGACGGCGAAGGAAGTAGTCCCGCATGCGTGTAAACAACCAGCGAAAGCTGCGGACTATGGCCGCGCAACTTTTGCATCAGCGCAAGCGTCGAGGCGGCATTTTTGCTGCAATAGTACCTTTTTCCCACGCGGAGATCGATTTCCTGGCACTTGGATGAATCCCGGGGGTGGACTGACGCGTATATTTGATGTGACTCTCCAAGCACCACTTTCCGACGAGTGCGGCTGCAAGCGGCACGTTTTTGGAACCTTCCATTCCTTCAATTGACTATCCCGGCAAGACGTCTTTACTTGCAACCTTGGGGCGACAGTCCGGCCTGACGGACGTGTTACCCCTTTTGCGTTTACTTTCAATTTTCGGATAAACTACAAGATTTGGACCATGGCAGATTCAGTTGCGAACAGGGTACCGGCACCGATCAGGGAGGAAGCTGCCTCCAAGCCGTTTACTCAAGCGGATGAGGTCACCCTTAGGGAATCCCTGAAACGCTGCTCGTCTGCCACGGTTGAGGCGGCGGTCCTGTATCGCCGCAGCCACGACACCGCTCAGTTGCCCACGATTGTCATCGGAGTGATTGAGCGCTTTGTTGAATCGGATCTGCGTCCGAAACTCCGCGAAGGCGATGATGAGCTCCGGCTGGTCGAGGATCTGGGGGTCGATTCTTTGACGATGATGGAGATCGTCATGCTGGTGGAGGAGACGATTCAGGTTCAGACGAACAATGACGAGCTTCGCGGCCTGCGCTCGGTCGGGGACGTGAAGACGTTCATCGACTGCAAGGTGAAGGGGCTTCCGATTCCGAAGCCGGCGAAGTTCATTCCGCTGGAGCAGATTGCGAGCGTGATGCCCGTGCAGCCGCCGTTTCTGTTTGTGAGTGAGGCGCAGGTCGGCGCGCATTCCGCGCAGGGCAAGTACAAGCTTACGGGCCAGGAGTTTTTCCTGCAGGGGCATTTCAAGAACAATCCAATCCTGCCGGCGTCGATCATGCTCGAGGCGCTGGGCCAGCTCGGCGTGCTGTTTCTCATCGAGGGCTCGGTGGGTGAGGAGGGCCGGACGGTCGATTCATCCAAGATTTTTTTCACGAGCTGCGAAGGGGTGCGCTGTCACCGCATGTGCCGTCCCGGGGATGTGCTGACGCTCTTTGTGAAGCCGAAGCGGTTGAAGGCGCCTTTTGCGACGTTTGAAGGATCGATACGCGTCGGACAGGAGAAGGCGGCGGTGGTCGAGGAGATGACGCTGACGTTTGCCTACGCCGAGGCGGCGGCATTGCCGGCCGCAGTTGCGGACGCCGCTCCCGCGCCAACAGTTTCAACGGTCAAGACAGCCTCCGAAACCGCCGCACCTCCGCTCGCCGCGGCTGTTCGCGCGTAGCAGCGCCGCCGGCCGCATGGTCGCGGTCAGATGGAGGCGAGCCGTTTTCCATTCTCATGCCCAAGGTCTTTGTCACTGGTCTCGGGTTCATCACCAGCATTGGGAATGACCGCGCCGAAGTCACCCGTTCGCTGAAGCTGCTGCAGCACGGCATGGTCGTGTATCCGCCATTCCAGCGGCCGGACCTGCCCGTCCGGGTGGCTGCTCCGGTGCGCGGCTTCAATCTGGAGTCGACAGATCCGGAAGACTGGACGTTTCCGCCGGGCTACCGGATCAAGCGCGAGGTGCTGCGCGGACTCGGACCGAATTCGCTCTATGCCTATTGCGCGATGCTCCAGGCGATAGCGGATGCGAAGCTGGTGGAGCCGGACGTTTCAAACGAACGGACCGGCCTGTACGCGGCATCCGCAGGCTCGCCCGGACTGCTCTACCGCCTGCTGACGCAGATGCATGCGCAGGGCGTGATGCGCTGTCCGCCACTGGGCATTGTGGCGGCGATCGCGGGCACGGTTCAGTTCAACCTGGTTGCGCATTTCAAGATCAAGGGGGCGTCGACGGGTTTTTCATCCGCGTGCGCGTCTTCGACGCACGCCATGGGATTCGCGTACGATGAGATCGCGCTCGGCAGGCAGTCGCGCATGTTTGTCGTGGGGGCGGAGGATGGAAACTACGAGACCATCGCGCCGTTCTCCGGCATGCGCGCGCTGTCGCTCAGCACCGATCCGGCCACCGCCTCCCGGCCATTCGATGTTTCGCGCGACGGCTTTGTCGGCACGGGCGGCGGTGTCGTGCTTGTACTGGAGAGTGAGCAGGAGGTGGCGCGTCGCGGTGTGACGCCCTACTGCGAGGTTGCGGGTTGGGGGCAGGCGTCGGATGGATACAATGTCGCCATTTCCCATCCGGAAGGCGACGGGCTGCGTCGCGCGATGGAGCTCGCGCTGGCGAGTTCCGGGCTGACCGCCGCGGATGTCGACTACGTGAACGCCCATGCCACGTCGACGCCGATCGGCGATGTGTCGGAGGTGAAGGCTCTGCGGGCTGTCTTTGGCGCGCGAGCGGCCCAGACGGCGGTCAGCAGCACCAAGGCGCTCACCGGCCACGGACTGTCGCTCGCGGGTGCGATGGAGAGCGCATTCTGCGCGCTTGCCATCAGGGACGGCTTCATGCCCGGATCCGCGCACATCACGCGCGTCGATCCCGAGTGCGAGGGTATCCATATTCTCCGTACAACGGTGGACGTTCAACCCCATGTCGTGCTGAACAACAGCAGCGGCTTTGGCGGTGCGAATGTCTGCGTGGTTCTGCGCAAGGCCTGAGGGCGGCAACCACCGTGGACACCCGGGCGCGAGGTACCTGCTCAAGGTTGTCGGAGCGATTTCCCACCGCTTTTGTCACCGGCGCGAGCGGCGGCATCGGCCTGGCCTGTGCGGATCGGCTGCTGAACGCCGGGGTCCGGGTCTGGGGAACGGCCCGTGATGCGTCCCGGCTGCGCGCCTTGGCGGGCAGGGAGGGATTCACCTCCGTTGAACTCGACCTCGCGGCGGGCGACACCGCAGAGAAGGCTTTTGCGGGCGCGGCGGACGCCGCCGGCGGAGCGTTCGATCTGCTGGTCAACAATGCGGGCTATGGTGTGTTTTCGCCCTTTGCCTCGGCGGATATCGCCGTCTGGACATCGCAGATCGAGGCGATGCTGTGCACCACGCTGAGACTTTCCCACCTTTTCCTCGGGCGCTTGCGGGAGGGGCGCGGCATGCGAGGCGGTATCGTGAATGTCTCGTCGATCGCGGCGGAATTTCCGATTCCCTGCATGAGCGGGTACAATGTGGCGAAGGCTGGGCTGACGGCGTTCAGCGAGAGTTTGATCTTTGAAATGCGCGGCACGGATGTCATCGTGATCGATTTTCGACCCGGCGACCACCGCACCGAGTTCAACACGTCCATGTCACCCACGGCCATACTGACCGCCCAGCCTGAACTCGCTTCGATCTGGCGTCGCCTGGAGCACAATCTCAACACGGCGCCGCATCCCGGGCGGGCCGCGCGCGATCTTGAGCGCGCGCTGTTGCGCGGGGTGAGCGGGACGGTTCGAAGCGGCACGTTTTTCCAGACCGTGATGGCGCCGTTTGCCGCCCGTTTCGCGCCCCTTGCGCTGAAGCGCGCGTTGATGGCTTGGTATTTTGGGGCGCGCTGACCCGTGGAGCAGGTTCGCATCCTCATCCTCACGTCCAGCACGGGCGGCGGCCACGATGCGCGGGCCGAGGCGATGGCCGAGTGGTGTTTCCAGCTCTATCGCCACGGCGTTGATGTGCGCATCGAGCAGATGCTGGAGAAATCGTCGGTCGTGAACCGCGGTGGCGTGAATCTCTACAACTGGATCCAGAGGCGCCTGCCGATCCTGCACGGGATCTATTACACGATCATCGAATTTCTGGCGATTCTCAACCGGAGCACGGTCTCGTTCGGCCGGGGCTACTACCGCCGGGTGCTGGAGGAGTACCGCCCCCACCTCATCTTCAGCGTGCATGACTGCCTGAACCGCGGGTACTTTCAACTTGCGCGGAAAATACTCGGCGCGAATCGCGTGCGGTGCGTCACGTACTGCGGCGAGTTTTCCGGAGGCTGGGGCTACTCGATCAACTGGATCGAGCCCTCCGCCGATCTTTACTATTCGCGCACACCGACCGCGCGCGACTACGCCGTGCGCAAGGGCATGCCGCCGGATAGATGCCGCGTGCGCGGGCATCTCATGCGGCCGCGTTCGCACATTGAGCTCGTGGCACCGGCGGATCGCGCCAGTTTCCGTGTGAAGCGTCTGGGACTGAAGCCGGACCTCTTCACGGTGTTTCTGGCGACGGGAGGCAATGGCGCGAACAATCACTTTGCCCTGCTGCCCGCGCTGCTGCTTTTTTCGCAAAAGGTCCAGGTCGTCGTCATCTGCGGGAAGGACAGGGAGACCTTCCATCAGGTGATGCACTGGCGGTCCACCCACCCGTCATTGAACCTGTATGTCGAGGGATATTCCGACCAGGTGCACCTGCTCATGCAGGCGAGCGATGCCATTGTCACGCGGGGAGGCACGACGACATGCGCGATGGCGCTGCACTTCAAGTGTCCGATCGTGTTCAACGCCTTCGGCGGCATCATGCCCCAGGAGAACCTCACCTGGAAATTCTTCCGCAATGGCGCGGGCTCGGAAAAGATCGAGTCCGGCGAGGAGTTTGTCCGCATCCTCCGCCGATGGATGTCCGACTCAGACTCCCATGCGCAGTATCGGAACAGGTTTGTGTCGCTACGGTATGAGGAGGATCCGACGCTCCTGATCGATGAGATTGTGGGCCTGGCCGCTTCGACCGCGGACATTGAACTGTCGCGCCAGCCGTTTCCTCCCGCGAACGGCGGCGGCCGGCGTGAAAGAACGTAAGGAAGGAGAACTGTTGTGAGTTCCCGTCCGCTCACGGTCGCCTACATTTTCACCACGTTTCCGAAGTCCACCGAGACGTTTCTGCAGCGCGAGATCATCGCCATGCAGGCACAGGGTGTGGAGCTTCGGATCCATTCGCTGTGGGGTGCAGGAGGGAGCTTCAACGGGATCGAGGTTCGACGCTTCCGCCTCGCGCGGCTGTTTGCGCTCGTCTGGATCATTCCCTGGACGACGCTCACCCGGTGGGACCTGATGTCGGAGCTGCTGCGCGGGCTTTTGACCAGGAGGGCACCCTCGTGGATCAATTTCTGGGAGAACATGCTCGGGGCGGGGTTTGCGGGTGTGATGGCGCGGGAATTCCGACGAAGCCCCCCGGACCTGATTCACGCCGCGTGGGCGGGCGGACCCGCGACGGCGGCATGGATTCTCTCCCGATTGACGGGACTGCGTTTCAGCGCGGCGGCGCATGCGTACGACATCTACGAGCATGGCGGCGACTGGTGGCTGAAGGAGAAGCTGCGTGACGCCGCGTTTGTGCACACCTCGACGGAGATGGCGCTCGCGACACTGGTGTCCCGGGGAGTCGACTCTGCGCGAATTCACGTGATCCGCCGCGGACTGCCCGCGTTTCCGAAACTGAAACCGCTGCGCGCGCCGCGCGATTCGCTGCGCATTGTCTGCATCGCCCGGCTTGTCGAGAAGAAGGGGATTGCGGGGCAGTTGGATATTTATTCCGCGCTGCGGGAGGCTGGAGTTTCCTTTGAGGCGAGGATACTTGGGGACGGGCCGCTGAGGGAATCGCTGATGCG
The DNA here is from genome assembly GCA_015075305.1 of Opitutaceae bacterium. Lineage (NCBI taxonomy): Bacteria > Pseudomonadati > Verrucomicrobiota > Opitutia > Opitutales > Opitutaceae > Opitutaceae bacterium. The sequence continues at coordinate 296,360 of JABTUS010000007.1, forward strand.
CAGGTGCCGGGAATTGCGGTTGGAGGACCGGGTTTCCTTTCGAGGACACTGCGCGCCAGCGGGCGTGATGGAGGCGCTGGCGTGGGCGGATGTCCTGGTGCATACCGGCATCGTTTCCGCGAGTGGCGATCGCGACGGCCTCCCCAACGTCATACCGGAGGCGATGGCGGCGGGAGTGTTGGTCGTGACCTCACCCGCGGCCGCGACGACGGAGGCGATCACGGATCGGGAGACCGGGCTTGTTGCGAACGTCGGCGACACCCAGGCGTGGGTGAAGGCGTTGATCGAATTGAGGGACGATGACGCGCTGTGCCGGCGATTTCGCAGTGGTGCGCGTGCTTGGGTTGAACGTGAATTTGATGCCCACAAAAATGCGGCGCGACTCCGCCAGCTTTTTCTCAGTGTCCGCGAAAACTCGCGACTGGGTGCTTTGCGGGAGATTGAGTCGCAACGACGAGAGTCCTGAACGGTTTCATTTCGATGGTATATTTCGACATCACCAAGTCCGGAAGCGCGCGACACCGCTCGGGACTGACGCGCGTCAGTTCGCGGCTGCGCGAGGAATGGGCCGGAGGGATGAGTCCCGTGGCGTGGGGGCGCTGGGGTCGCGAGATGAAGCCGGAAGACTGGTATTTTACGCCGGAGGTTTTTTCGGCTGCGGATCGACCGGGATGGTCGGAGTGGCTGCGCACGGTGCGCTGCCGCCGCGCCGCGGTCTATCACGATGCGATACCGCTGAAGCTGCCGCACATCACCTGGCCGCACAGTGTCGCCCGGCACGCGCTGTACATGAAGGAACTCGCGCTGTTCGATCGCGTCTTCGCCGTGTCGGAGGCCAGCCGCAGGGAGCTGCTGGAATTCTGGAGATGGCAGGGCGTGAATCCTGCGGGCGAGGTGAGCGTGCTCGCGCTCGGGGCGGATGGCTTGCGGCAGGCGAGGCCGAGTGCGCGGATTGATCCACCGCCGCCGTCCCTGCTTGTCGTGGGGATCCTTGAGCCGAGAAAGAACCAGGTTTTCGCGCTTCAGGTTGCGGAGCGCCTGTGGAACGACGGCTTGCCGGTGGCCGTGCACCTGGTCGGCCGGGTCAATCCGCATTTCGGCGCGCCAATACGCGCGCGGATCAGGGCACTCGCGAAACAGTTTCCCGGACGGATCGCGTTTCACGAGGCCGCGGATGACACGATGCTCGCGAAACTCCACAGGCAGGCGCGTCTGACACTTTTCCCTACGCTTGCGGAAGGCTGCGGGCTTCCGGTGCTGGAGTCGCTCTGGTTCGGAGTGCCCTGCCTGTGCAGCGACCTGCCCGTGTTGCGGGAGAATGCCGATGGCGGAGGCTGCGTCAGTCTTCCGGTGGGCGAACTCGATGTTTGGGTGGAGGAGTCAAAGCGTCTCCTGACTGACGATGCAGCCTGGCTGCGGCTCGCCCATGAGGCGCTTGAGCGAACTCCGACAACGTGGGCGCAGACCGTCGGTGTGATCAGGAGTCGCTGCCGATAGCCGGGGCGGACTACAGGGCCTTGACCGCGCGGGCCATGGCCTCGCCGACCCGATCGAGCTGTTCGTCGGTGTGCATGGCGGAGATGGCGGTGCGGATGAGATCCTTGCCGGGAGGGACGGCCGGCGCGATCGACATGACCGTGAACACGCCCTGCTCCATCAGCGCGCTCCAGAAGCGGTAGGCGAGTTCGCGGGTGCCGAGCACGATGGGCACGGCGGGGGTGTCGGTCTCCCAGGTGTCGAGTCCCAGGCCCTTCAACATGGCCACGTAGCGCCGTGTGTTTTTCCACAGCCGGTCGAGGTGCTCGGGCTCGGACTGCATGAGCGCCAGGGCGGCCCGGGCGGCGGCGGCCTGCGACGGCGCGATGGCCGCCGAGAAGATGGTTTGTTTCGAATGCGTGCGCAGGTATTCAATCGCGTCGGTCGAGCCCGCGACAAAACCACCCGTGCTTGCGAGCGATTTTGAGAGACTGCCGGAGATCAGGTCGACCTTGTCATTGAGTCCGAAGTGGTCGACGGTGCCGCGACCCTGGCGCCCGAGGACACCGAAGCCATGGGCGTCGTCAAGGACGGTGAAGCAGTCGTACTCCTCGGCGAGCGCGAGCAGTTCCGGCAGCCGCGCGACGTGGCCTTCCATGGAGTAGACCCCCTCGATGACGAGCATCTTTGGAACCTCGGGATTCGCGCCGGCCAGCACCTCGCGAAGATCATCGGGGTTGTTGTGCGAGAAGCGCTCGACGGAGGCGTGCGACAGCCGGATGCCGTCCCAAAGGCAGGAGTGGAGATTCTTGTCGGCGAGGATGAGGTCGCCCTTCTGCGCGAATGCCGTGACGCTCGTCATCACCGAGAGGTAGCCCGCGGAGTGGACGTGGCAGGATTCGCGTCCGAGAAATGCGGCCAGGTCCCTTTCGAGTTCGAGGTGGAACCCCCGGGATCCGTTGGAAGGGCGCGCGCCCGTCGTGCTTGTTCCCCATTTCAGAATGGCCTGCCGCGACGCCTCGATGACCTTCGGATGGAAGGAGAAGCCGAGATAGTCGTTGCTGGACAGCATGATCATCTCGCGACCGTCGAGGGTGACGCTGGTGCCTGTCTGCGCCTCCATCGAGTGGTAGTAGGGCGCGTATTTCAGGCGCATCCTTGTGGCGTAGTCCTCGCGGCAGCGTTCGATCCACGCCTTTTTGTTCTTGGTAAACAGGGAAAACGCCATGTCGGAGTGGAGACGGTAGGTGGGTGGGGGGGCTTAGCAAACCGTTTCAACCACACACGCGCTGAGGGCGCAAACCATGGCAGCCCAAGGCAACGCCTTGGGTGATGGGGGGAAGGGGGAGATTTCAGCCTTGAAGGGGCGGCATAAAATCGTGCTCGTTCAGCCCTGCAGGGGCGATCCATCTTGGGCGGCTCGGCGCGGCAGCGTTTGCATCCAGGTGAGCAAGTCGGTTGCGTAGGTGTCCCAGGATCTCAATGTGCGACCCCGTGCGGCGACACTCAGGTGATGGTGGTGCTCCGGGTTTGTAAGAAGCGTGCAGATCGCGGAGGCCAGTGAGGATGAATCGACGGATGCGAGCGAAAGACAGCCGCCGTCGCGTGAAGACTCGCCCAGCGCTCCTTGCGACGAACAAATGCAGGGTTTGCCGTAACTCAGGCTCTCAAGCACCGGCAGGCCGAAGCCCTCCATGAGGGAAGGATAGACGGTGAACGCGCATTCGTGATAGGCGGCGCACAGCGCCTTTTCGTCAACCGCGCCGTCGTAGCGAAGCGGCCGCCCGCTGCCCTGGAGCGACTGCACGCGCTGCAGCGCGAGTTTTCCCGTGTCCGGATGGGCCATGCCGATGAGACGGAGTTCGAAGCAATGACCCTGTTTCCACAGGGACTCACAGGCGTCGAGCAGCGCGATGTGGTTCTTTCTTCCCTCGAGAGTCCCCACGCAAAGCACCACGGGCGCGGAGGTCGTGCGCGCGAGAACAGGATCATCCCCGGGCTCGTCTATCCCGAGGGGGATGGTCGATACTTCGGGTGCATCCGTGATTCCCATCCAGCGCCACCAATCCACGAGCGCATTGCGGGAGTCCTGCGACACCGCTGCGATGCCGTCGAACATCAGGAGCTCCCGCAGATACGCGGGGAACCTGGCCACGGTGCGGGTTGGAGTGAGCTCCGGGAGCTTCAGCGCTATGGCATCGTGGAACAACGCGACGCGTGGTCCCGATATTCGTGAACACAGTCCGGGAAACCTGTCTGCGGTTTCACGCGAAAAGATTTCCGGAGCAACCAGGGATGAACCCGAAAGCGGCGTCTGGGCGGGAATTCCAGTCCATCGTTCGAGGGTGCCCCGGAGTCTGCTTCCGATCGGCCATCGTGCTGCCCGATGGTGGTGAGTATCGTCCGCGAGCAGGTTTTCCGACTCGAACGGCACGAGGCGTCGCCACGCCCTGCGGTAGGGATCCCAGGTTATTCCGCGCACCTCGTGTCCCGCGCGGCGCGCCAGGGCCACATGCAATGAACGCGAGACGCGTTGCACGCCGGTTTTTGCGCGGGTGTGACTCGTGTGGGTGAGATCGACGAGGATCATTTTGAAGCCGGCGGCAGGCGGGTCACGACAGCGACGCGTGGTGCATCGCGATGGCTTCGAGTCGCCGCCGGTAGCGGGCGCCAATCACAGCCGGTGAGAGTGCGGACTCGATTCGTTTGCGGCCTGCGCTGCCGATTCTCGTTCGAAGTTCCGCGTCGCGGTGGACGCGCCGCATCTGTTCCGCTGCGTGATCGATGTCCGGCTCGGCCCAGACCTGCCCTTTGGAGTAGGGTCCGTGATTGCGATCGAGCGTGACGAGGGACGCCCTCACGGGGAGACCGGATTCGGCGTCGAGGAACTCGGTTGTCGCGGACCAGCCGGTGGCGATGACGGGTTTGCCGAGATACATGCATTCGGCGAGTGCGAGCCCGAAGCCCTCCGAACGGTGCAGGCTGACGAAGCAGTCGCACGCCGCCTCGAGGGCATAGAGTTCGTCACGCGGAAGCGTGTCGGTGATCACCACCGTGCCTAGAAGATCCGCGATGGATGCGCGGAGGATTGCGAGGTCGCTTTCATTGCCCGCGACATTGTGCACCTTGAGCACCAGGCGGCACCCCTCCTGCTGGAGCCCGCTGCGGCGAAAGGCGTCGATCACGGCGCGGGGATTTTTTCTTTCCGCGTAACTGTTGAGGTCGAAGAGGAAGAGGAAAAGAAAATGATCCACCGGCAGGCCGAGGCCTTGACGAAGCTGGGGCGTGGAGGCGGCTGGGCGGCGGAATTCGATGGCGTGTGGCATCGCCAGAACCGGGACCGGCGATTTTGAGGCAATGGATGCGCGCACAAATTCGCTCGGGCACCAGATCTCGTCAAAGCAATCAAAGGCGCGCATCCAGGCATCTGGAAATTCCGGGAGCTCCCATGCCCAGTAGCCGATGTTGTAGTGCTCGGACCGAAATTTCTTCCCGTGGTGGTGCTCGAGATCGAGCGATGCGGGCGGATCCACGTGAACGATGTTCACGGGGTGCACCGGTTCGCTGACGAGCCGCGGGGCGCAGGTCATGTCCCCGCGCCGGTTCTTGCAATGGAGCCGGAGATCGATCAGCGCGGCCGGCAGGGCGACGGCGTCGGCGGCGCGGACCATGCAGCGGGCGCTCTCGCCGATGCCGAGATCGGCGGTGAGAAAACCGACGATATTGACGCCGAGATTGAGATGTTTGCGCAGAAACTCCGGAGCAAGCGGAGACTGGCGGTTGGCGAAATCCAGGATGGTTTCTCCTCCGCTTGTCTCGACTTTTGAAATTCGCAACCGCCGGTTTCTGCCCTGTGCTCGAAAGCGCTGCAGAAAGGAAAAACCGGTGACGCGCCCCAGCCAGGCGAGGGCGTTGGTCCATGCGACGCCTGTCAGACGGAGGCGAATTTCGATGGACCCAGAGGCGGGTGCGGGAGCGGTTTGCACCGTGACCTCCCACGGCCCGGCACCTTGGGGCGGGGCAGCAACGCGATGGATCCTGTCGGAGCCCGTGACGCGAATCTCGAGTCCCGGCATGCCGGGTTTTCGCGCGTTGCCTTCGGGATGGCTCTGAAACGCTCCGTGAATCCTCAAGCTGAGCGGCTGATCCAGGGGAGGCAGGCGAAGGATGCCAACTTCACGGATCCATGCAGAGTCGGTTGCGAGGGAGTCGAGGAAAAGGCCCTCACAGGAGCACCATCGGCGGGCGTGTGATTTTTGGAGTGATGGACGTGAGGAAGACAAGAAAGGGGTGAATAGCGTGGAGTCACCGGGAGGCAAAAACTTTTCCGACCTGCGGGCTTGCCAGCACTGTGCCCGGACATTTGCCTTCGATGGCCTTGTCCGGCTTCTGTTCCCGTCTCTATCCGAGGGTGGGCAAGGGATGCTGGTGTTCTTATGGATTCCACAGTTTCCCCTTCCCCTCATCCCGCAGCCGCGCCTACTGCGCGAGTTTGGCGAATATTGAGAATCCTTGGACTGGTGGTGTTGATTTGCCTGCTTTGGTGTCAGCACTATCGGATGTGGACGGTGGAGGCGTGGCGCGTGGCTCTCGACTATTCGGGCGACAGCCTCGAGATACTCACGCGCATCAAGGCCGCGTCGGAAGGGGATACGTGGCCGATGCTTCCGCAGGTCATCCATCGACTGGGTGCGCCCTGGGGCGCGCATTGGAATGGTTATCCGACGCCGGACAAGTTTCTCATTCTGGCGCTGGGTGGACTGACCCGGCTGGTTGGCCTCGAAATGGCTGCGAATCTTGCGATGCTGCTGGCGACGGTCAGTTCGGGGCTGGCCTTCTATTTTGTCGCCCGACGACTTGGCGCGCGATTCGAGTGGGCAATGATGGGAGCGGTCCTGTTTGCGTACACGTATTCGGTCTTCGATCGAGGGCTGGCGCACCTGCTGCTGCTGTTCACCTGGACCGTGCCGCTGGGATTGCTGGCCTGCTGGTTGATCGGGCGGCGTGCGCCGATGCGATGGCGGAGTCCGGCGGCGTGGGGTTGCCTGGCGATCGCTGCATCGCTGGGTGCAAGCAATCCATACAACCTGTTTTTCTGGGGGCAGTTGCTGATCCTCTCGATGATCGCCCAGTATTTTCGCGGTCGACAGCGGGTGAACCTGCAGGTGGGCGCGGCGTGCGTTGCAGTGGCTGGGCTGGGCTTTTTCGTCGTTAACGCGGAATTCTGGCTGTACACGAAATCCGGTGCCGTGCCGCTGCTCGTGCGCAATTATGCGGGCACCGAGGTTTATGCGCTCAAGATGGTGGAGATGTTTGTTCCACCCACATCACACAACTGGGACTGGATGGCATTTTTTGGGTTCCGCTATGGTCGCTGGACGAACTGGCGGGGGGAGGTGTTCCTTCCCTATCTCGGCATGGTGGGCATGGTGGGCTTTGTCTGGCTTTGGGTTGACGCGGCGCGCCAGCTTTTGAGAGGCCGGTCCCCATCCGGGTGGTCCATTCAGGTTGGCTGGATGCTTGCCTACGCGACGATGGGAGGCATCACCAACCTTGTTGCGCTCTATCTGGGCTTCAACCTCTTCCGGGCGACGAATCGCATTTCGGTGTTCATTTCATGCATCGTGCTCCTGTTTGTGGTTCACAAACTGACGGGCCTCACAAGCAAGGTGCGCCCCGTCTGGAGCTGTGTCCTGGCGGCGATACTCACGGGAATCGGGGCAATGGATCAGATTCCGAAGGCCTACTCTGCGCAGCGGCGCGCTCAAGTGGCCAAGGCGATTCAGGCTGACTCCGATTTCGGGCGAAGGCTCGAGAAATCCCTGCATCCCGGCACGCTCGTGTTCCAGCTTCCGGTCATGGGATTTCCCGAAGTCAATCCCCCGCACGTCATGTCGGACTATGAGCATTTCCGACCCTATCTGCACACGTCGACACTGCATTTCACCTACGGCGGGGTGAAGCTTCGTGCGCGCACGCGGTGGCAGCATGACCTTGAGAAACTGCCTCCGGCGGAACTGGTCAAGCGGCTGGAAAGCCATGGATTTGGAGCTCTCTACATCAACCGTCGTGGCTTCAAGGATGGAGGTGCGAGTGTGCTTGGCACCCTGAGGGACAGGGGATATTCAAATGTCATTGAGGGAGAGGATGGCCAGGTGGCCGTTGTCTTGGGGAAGGTTGACCAGACACATCCACCGCTTGGCGATGCCCTGACTCCGGGGGAGGGATGGTATTCCCACCTCGAGTCATCCACAGGAATAGATGTACTCTGGGCTCATGGGCCCTCCGTATTGATGTACTTCAATCCGATCGATCGTCCGCTGCCGGTGAATCTGGAACTCACCCTGGTGGGAATGGGAAATCGAACCGTTGAACTTTCCTATCGCGGCGAGCTCCTGACGGAAATGAACATTGGCGATTCGCCCGTCGCGCTTCCGCCGATCGCCGTCGATCTTCAGCCGGGGATCAATCGGTTTGACCTCAGTTCGCCTGAGCCTTCCGTGAGGCTGATCCGGGCGCACAATGGTCTGCGATCGGTCGGTCTCATCAAGGCGAAGGTGACGCCACGCATCTCTTCGGCCAGGAGTTCGCAATCAACGCCAGGATTTCTGAATGGATCCCGTGACTCTTCCATCGCAAAGACCGATCAGCAGAATTGAATCGGGCCACTGTTCTCTCGTCTGGAATGGGAGTCAAAGGCCGTTGCATGACTTGATGAGCGGAGCGAAGATTGTTCGCGCCGGGCGCGGTTGCAGTCGCTGGAATTGATTGTTTCATGGAACCTGACGAGTACCTCAAACTCGCCGACCTCGACGATGAGATCTGGTATTTCCGCGCCGCTCACGCGCATGTGCGCCGGGAGCTGCTTGAACATTTGCCGGCTTCCAAAACCGCGGAAATCCTTGATGCCGGATGCGGTGCGGGCGGATTGCTGAAACGCCTCGGATCATTGTCGCCCCATTGGTCCTGGTCAGGCGTCGATTTCATGCCGCAGGCCTGTGAGCTCGCCCGGCAGCGGTGTCCTGGCCGTGACATTCGCGAGGCGTCAATACTGGAACTGCCGTTTGCTGACCGCAGTTTTGATGCGGTGACATGCATTGACCTGTTCTGCCAGCTTGCCCACCCGGTCGAATCGGACCGGGCCATATCCGAGGTTGCGCGCGTGCTCAGGCCGGGAGGATTGCTGATCCTGAACGCGCCGGCCTACAAATGGATGTGGTCGTATCATGATGATGCCTGCCAGTCCCGGCATCGCTATTCACGCAGGGAGTTCACGCAGCAGATCGTGAAGTCAGGCTTTCATCTGAACCGGCTGACCCACTGGAATGCGCTGCCGTTCCCCTTGATATTTCTGAAGCGCAAGCTGTTTCCCGGCTCTCCGGGATCGAGTGATCTTGAAGCACGGTCCGCGGTTGTTGAGGCGATGATGCGTGGAGTCATGGGTGTTGAACGTGCTTGGATTGGAGTGGGTGGCAGGTTCACGTGGGGAACTTCTTTGTTTGCAAGTGCGACGAGCGCGCGATCGCCGTTGTAGGATTGTCGCATGATTTTCCACCCGACAGCTTTCGCACTCCTGCTGCACGTGTATTTTGGGGGTGCAGGCCTGGCTTGGCTGATTGCGCCCCGGGCATGGAAGCGATGCTGGCCGCTGTTTGCGGGCGTTGCTGGAGTCGCTCTGCAATATTCGCCTGTTGCAATCCGAAGCCGGGCGCGGGCGCTGGTTGATTGCGAGCTTGAGGTTTCGGTGAACGGAAAAAGGCGCCGCCGTGCGAAGATCGGGACGGACCTTGCATGGGTGAAAACTCCATCCATAACAGTGGCCCCTGGCACCACGATTGTGAAAATGAAGTCCAGCCCGCCTCCCCAGCCTGCGAACGCCACCGACCACCGATTGCTCGGCTTTGCCGCCTATCGCATTGATCTGGACGTGAAGCCCGACCCCGATCCCGTCGACAATTGACCTCCCGACACGTGTCCTCGCCGCGTTCAACCCTGCAATCGTGCTTCCGCGGACGCCATGTCCTCATCACTGGCGGGCTCGGTTTCATCGGGTCAAATCTGGCGCGCCGGCTGGTGCGCTATGGGGCCAAGGTGACGCTGGTCGACTCGCTGATTCCCGAGTACGGTGGAAACCTGTTCAACATTGCGGGCCTATCGGGCCGGGTTCACGTCAATATCTCGGATGTGCGCGACCGGCATTCGCTTCCCGTCTTTGTGCGCGATCAGCACTACCTGTTCAACCTGGCGGGGCAGACGAGCCACATGGATTCGATGACCGATCCGGAAACGGATCTCGAGATCAACGCCCGGGCGCAGTTGTCGATCCTCGAGGCCTGCCGCCGGCACAACCCGCATATCCGGGTCGTGTTTGCGAGCACGCGCCAGCTTTACGGGCGCCCGGATGTACTGCCGGTCAGCGAGTCGCATCCGCTTCGACCCGTGGACGTGAACGGCATCAACAAGCTGGCTGGGGAGCACTACCACCTGCTTTATCACCGCAACCACGGCATACGAAGCACCATCCTGCGGCTGACAAACACGATCGGCCCGCGCATGAGGATCAAGGATGCACGCCAGACGTTTGTCGGTGTCTGGATCCGTGCCGTGCTCGAGGGCAGGCCGTTCGAGGTGTGGGGAGGAGAGCAGCTCCGGGACTTCACCTACGTCGACGACTGCGTGGACGCGCTGCTCCTGGCCGCAGCCAGCGAGGCGGCGGAGGGCGGGGTGTTCAATCTTGGAGGTCCGCCGCCTGTCTCACTCCATGCGCTTGCGGAACTCCTCGTCGCCTGCAATGGAGGCGGCGAGTTTCGCGTGAAGAGCTTCCCTCCGGATCGGAAGAAAATAGACATCGGGGACTTTTATGCGGACTGGAGCCTGATCCGTGCAAAGCTTGGATGGAGGCCCCGGACCGGCCTCAAGCGGGCGCTGCTTCAGACGCTCGCCTTCTACCGGAAGGAGCTTGCCCACTATGTCTGACACAAGCGGCGCGACCACCCCGGCGCTCAGCCTTGTCATCCCGTTGTACAACAGCGCGGAGACGCTGCGGGCGCTGGTGAAGGCCATTGAGTCGCTGGAGGTGAAGGGAGGCCATGAACTGGTCCTGGTGAATGACGGAAGCAGCGATGCGACCGCCGGAATCTGCCGCGACCTTGCATCCAATGCTCAAATACCGATCACCTATGTCGAGCATTCGCGAAACTATGGGGAGCACAATGCCGTGCTCACCGGGTGGAGACACTCACGCGGTGAGTACGTGGTCAATCTCGATGACGACGGGCAGAACCCGCCGGACGAGGCGGTGCGGCTTTTCCTTCATGCGCGGGAGCATCAGTTGGACGTCGTCTACGGATACTATGAGGTGAAGCAGCATTCGGCATGGAGAAATGCCGGAAGCTGGATGACCAACCGCATGACCGATCTGGCGCTGGACAAGCCCGGCGGCTTCTATCTCTCCAGTTTCCGCTGCGTGACGGCATTTGTGGCGCGGCAGGCGGCGGCGAACTCGGGTCCGTTTCCCTACATCGACGGGCTGCTGCTCCAGGTGACGCAGCGGATCGGCTCCCTGCTGGTGCGGCACGACGAACGCCAGGCGGGCAGCAGCGGCTACACATTTCGCAGGCTGGTGCGCCTCTGGCTCAGCACGTTCATCAATTTTTCGGTGATTCCCCTCAGGATCGCGACGGTGCTGGGTGTCATCATGGCCCTGTGCGGATTTGTCGCCATCGGCGTGGTGACGTACTGGTGGCTGCACGACAGGGGGCCCCAGTTCGGCTGGGGAACGCTCATGGCGGCGCTGCTGACATTTTCCGGCGTGCAGCTCATCATTCTTGGACTCTTCGGGGAATATATCGGACGCATGTTCATAACGATAAACCAGCGGCCGCAGGCGGTGATACGCGCCATTGTGCGCAGTTCGATCAAGTAGCCTGCTGGATTTGTGATCGATGCCGAGTGACCAGCCGCACGGACGCACGCTTCCGGGCGGGGTGGTCTATGCGGTGACGGCGTCCAGGGAGCAGCCGTCGGCTTCGGCCAGGGGAGTCTCGCAGTTTGGCCGCGCGATGACGCCGGGGTAGGGCTCGGGGTGAAATTCCCTGGCGAGGCTGGCGAGCAGGTGGCGGTCGCAGACTTCGAAGAGTTCCGCCTCCGTCTGCGTGCGGCGCATGTCGTGCAGGAACGCGCCGCCGGGATCGACGCTCTGACCGACAAAGTTGAGGTACTTCTTCATCTTGTTGACGTGGGCGCGCTCGGGCACGTCCGGGTCACCGGTGGCGCGATAGAGCCTGTCGATGTAGGTGCGCACCTCGCCGAGCGTGATGGTCCGGGGCTCGCGCCCGGAAAAGCGTTCGCGGCACTGCTGGAAGATCCATGGATTGCGTATGGCGTGCCGGCCGATCATGACCCCGTGCGCGCGGGTGGTTTCAAGAATCCGGACGGCTGCCGAGGCTGAGGAGACATTGCCATTCGCCAGCACGGGGCAGCCGGCCCGTGACACCGCATGCGCGATCCAGTCGTAGTGCACCTCGCTCCGGTACATTTCCCTGACGGTGCGCCCGTGGACTGTCAGGAGGTCAACGCCGTGGCTGTTCACCGAATCCAGAATGCGGTCGAAATTCCGGGTATCCTCAAAACCGATGCGCATCTTGACGGTGAAGAGCCCGGGAATCGCGGCGCGCAGCACGCCCAGGATGGCGTCGACGTGCTCCGGGTCGCGCAGCAGGCCGCCGCCGACGTTCTTCTTGTAGACCTTCGGGGCGGGGCAGCCGAGATTGAGATCCACGCCCGCGATGGGATGATGCAGCAGCTCCCGGGCGGAACGCTCGAGGTGGTGAAGGTCCTCTCCGATCAACTGTGCGAACACCGGGCGCCCCGTGGTGTTTTCGTCAATCGATCGAAGAATGTGTTTCTCCAGCCGGGACTGCGCGTGAACACGAAAAAACTCCGTGAAGAAGTAGTCGGGCGCACCGATGTCGGCGACGACCCGCATGAAAGCGAGGTCGGTCACGTCCTGCATGGGCGCGAGCGCCGTGAGCGGCTGGCCGGCGAGGTGCGGCTGCGGCAGCGCGGCCGGGATTGTTCGGTTGACGTTGGGCGCAGTCATCGTGGCGGGTCGGACAGGACTGCCGGTGGAGTCCGAAGAGGTGCTCACGCGCCGGGCTTGTCGTCCTCGTCACCCGTTTCACCATTGCCGGATTCCTGCTCAGAGGCCTGCTGCCTGAGAACGCGCTCGAGGATTTCGCTCATGTCCTCCACGGACTCGAACACCTTGCGCGCGACCGTGATCGGGCGCTTTTGCTGCAGGGCGAGAACGATGGAATCGCTGGGGCGGGCGTCGAGCTCGATGATCTTTTTGCCCAGTTCATTCTCCATGCGAAGAAGCATGCGGGCAAAGTAGGTGCCCTCGTTGAAGTCGTTGACAACCACATGCTCGAGGCGGGCGCCGAGCCCCATCAGCATGTGGCCGATGAGGTCATGCGTGAGGGGGCGGTCCTTCTTCACTCCATTCAACGTCATCTGAATGGCATGCCCCACGAAGTGGTCGACATAGATGATGAAGCTCTTTTCGTCGTTGCCGAGGAAAATGGCGCAGCCATTGGCGGCGGGCATCAAGCCCTTTACGGTGACGGGAACGACATCATGTGACATGGGTTGACAATGAGCACACCCGTCCGCAGGCGCAAGCGGAAGGGATTCGCAGTTTGCGGCAGGCTGGGATTGAACAACGGGGGGATTGTGCTGACGCGCAATTTCCGGACAATCAACCCGGCGGACTGAAACCGAACAGCGAAATATTCCATTCTTTCGCCTGTTGGATCACCTGCGCCTTGTCGAGCATGATGACATGATCGACTTCCAATGCCGCCGCATGGATGGCCGCACCGCGCATGGTTTCGAGCGTTCGAAGACCGAATACCGGCACGTCGAAACGGAAATCCTGGCGCGCCTTGACTGTTTTGACGTAGAGAGCCTTGTCGGTCTTGAGTTCTCCGGCGCGGCGGATCATGGCGTCGGTGCCCTCAAAGGCTTCCACGGCGAGGACGGTGCCCTTGCGGACCACGCACCCCTGGCCGATGTCGAGTCTGGCGCATTCGCGTGCGATGTGGATGCCGTGATCGAGGTATTCCTGCTCGATCGGGAATCGCCTGCCGGTCATGCAGCCCGCCGTCGCCAGGTGGCTTTCGATGAAACAGCGGGCGTCGAGCATGGTCACACCCATGTCTTCGATTTCCTGTGCGATCGCTCCAAAGATGGTTTCAGCGTTGCGGCGTTTGAGTCCAAGGAGGATGCGTGTCGCCTTGAGGTCCGGATGCAGCCCCTTGAACAGGCGTCGCGGCGTGATCTGGCCGGCCATCAAGGCGTAGCCCGCGCCGAAGTCCTCGATCGCCCGCAGCATCTTTCCAAGCTGGCCCACCAGGATCCTGCGACGATCCGCTTCGACGAAGGAGGCGTAAAGCTCTGGCGGCGTTTCCTCCTCGAAGGCGATCAACCGAAGCGGCACGCCGGTCCGGCGGATTGAATCCGCGACCAAGAGGGGGTAGCGTCCCTGTCCTGCAATGAGGGCAACGGGTTTCCTGGCGTCGAACGACGCGGGCAGGTAGGGAGACACCGGCAGCGTGGGCATGGGCATTGAGCGAACCCGAGACGTTGAACTACGGCAAGCGTGGGAGATGGAAGCAACGGGTGGGGAGTGAAAAGTGAAAACGAAGGTGGGGGAAAACGCGAAGGCGCCAAGGTGCGGAGGGGACGCGAGGGAGTGGGAGGGGGAAAGAGCGGCTAGGCCAGAGGGCGAGGTCCGGGAGCCGTGACTCGGGAGATGGCGGCTTCAGGGGTTCGTTTCGACGGTGCCCGTGCACTTCAGGACGAAATCAACGATGGGTTGGGGGTCATCCAGGCTGTGGGGGTGATGGTCCACGCCGTGCTTGAGAATGACGCGGATGGAGCCGCCAAGCTGTCGATAGCGTTGTTCAAGGATGGCGGTGTTTTCTTCGAAGGGGACCGTCCTGTCGGCATCGCCGCAAACGCTCAAGATGGGGATCTTCGCTGCGGCGATGGGTGCGAGGTTGTCGATCGGGTTGAGCGGATACGCGATGGCTTCGGCGTCGCTGGCGAAGCCGTACACTTTCTTCAGACGCTCCCATTCGACAGGATTTCCCGGATACCTGCCCTGTCCGAGGGGCCAGCTCTTGAAGTCGCAGACCGGCGCATCCAGGTAGAGGCCCGCAACCCATTCCGGGTGGCGGGCCGCCCAATTCAAGGCGTAGAGTCCGCCCCGGCTCAGGCCGATGAGCACGGGTTTGGCCGCGATGCCGCGCTCCTTCGTCATGCTGGCATGGAAAGCATCCATCAGGACCATCGCGGGAGGACCGCCGAACATGTCGGAGACTTCCATGTACCCGAGGTGAAAGCCGCGCTTGAGCAGGGCGATGTCAGCCTGCGGGAAGTGTCCGAAGAACTCCGTCCGCCAGATCCAGGGTCTGCCCGGGGCGGCTGTCTTTGGCAGCACCAGGCGGCACGGTCTGCCGGCGACGATGAACTCCTCCTGCGCAAAACCGTTCCATTCACTGGTGGTCACCGGGGTCTCATCACCCGCAGCCAACCCGGACTTCGCGGCTGGAATGACAAGGAGCAGTATTCCAAAACAGAGGCGGTTGAGCATGAAGATGACGTCTGGGCAAATGCCGGCCAGGAGCGGGTCGCGGGGGCGGCGTTGGATCGGCCGGGTGGCCTCAGGTCTGGGAGCCGTAGTATTTCTTGTAACTCCGGTAGTACCGGTAGTTCGTGTAGTACTCGATCCGCCGCGGTGAGAGCCCGTTCAGCACGATGCCGAGAATCTCATTCTTGCCTTCGCGAAGGGCATTGAAGTACAGCCGGATGTGTTTCCGGTAGGCGCGGTTGAAACGGCAGACATAGACGATTTCATCGGAACGGCTCGCGATCAGCATGGAGTCGGTGACTGCGCCGAGGGGTGGTGAATCCATGACCAGGAGATCAAATTTAGTCTTCAGGCTCTCCAGCAATTTTCCGAAGACCGGATTGTCGAGGAGCTCAGTGGGTGTTTTCGATCGCCCGCCGGAGCAAAGCAGCCACAGGTTTTCGCCGACCTTCACTATGCCGAGATGGGTGTTGGCCATCGGATCGCCCTCGAGGGATGCGCCGTTCTGAAACCAGGAGATCAGGCCGCTCTCATTTGATTGCTTGAAATGCCGGTGCAGCATCGGGCGCCTCAGATCACAGTCGATCAGCAGCGTTGCCTTGGCGTGGCGCGCGAAACTTCCGGCGAGGTTGCAGGCGACCAGTGTCTTGCCTTCGCCCGGGATGGTGGACGTGATCAGGAGGCTCTTGGGGAAGTCGAGTTTCGAGTGGATCTTGACCGAGCTATAGATGCTGAGGAATGCCTCCGTGCCTGGCGACTGGTTGTTATCCGTCACCATGGAGTACTTTTCCGAGTCCTTGATCGAGGAGAGTTCCGGAATGATGCCCAGCAGATTGACCCCTATGAAGGTTTCGACGTCCCATGCGCTCTTGATGCGATCGTCGACCATGCTCAGGCTGAAGGCCACGCCGAGAAAAACGAGCACGAAGAGCCCGGCGCTGTTGCGCAGGATGCGGTCGAGATTTGGTGCGAAAGGCTTGTCAGGCGGTGTTGCGCGATCGAGCGGGCGCACGGGAAACTTCTGCAGATTGCTGCTCGTCGTGACGCCGGTCAGACGGTTGAGAACCTGGGTGTAGTTGTTTGTGGCGACGTCTGCCTGCTTCTTGAGCGTGTCGTAATCGACGGAAATGTCCCGCAGGCGAAGCTGCGCCTGCTCCTGCTCGCGAAACTCCCCCTCGAAGGTCTTTTCCTGGGAGCGGATGCGCTCGAGGGTGCTTTCGAGATCCTTCACCGCCAGGTCGACGGCGCGGTCGAGCTGCTGCTGCGAGATCGCGATGGCGTGCGCGAGCTTGATCATTGTTGGATGCTTTTCCAGGTAGCGCTCCTCGTAGACCGACCGGTCGCGGATGAGGGAGTTCAACTGGCTGCGAATCGTCGGAATGGAGCCGTGATTGGCGATGAAGGATATCTCCAGGAGGCTGCGGCCTTCCTTGCGGAACGCCTCCACCTGTGCGTAGAGCTGCTCGTTTGCCAGGCGCTCCTCGCGGATGCGCACGAGAGCCTCGTTAACGCGGCGGAGGCGCTCGGCGACGATGTTCACGCTGTTGTCGAGGGAGACGAGATTCTTCTCCCTCATGTAGGTGAGGAGCTTGACCTGCGCCTCCTCCGAGCTCTGGCGCAGCTTTTCAGCGGCGCTCTTGAGCGACTCGACGGCGTAGTCATTGCTTCCTCCGACGCGGTCAAGCAGATCCTGCATGAACTCGTCGACGTAACGGTTGGCGATCAACGCCGCCGCATTCGGATCGCGGTGGGCGACGGCAACGCTCATCAGGTAGCTGTTGCGGATGGCAGTCGCTGTCAGCGTGCCCAGCGCGGTCTCGGGGCTTGGCGGCGGCTTGCCTGCGGGGACATCCTGAAGGTAGGGCTTCTGCACCATCGCGAGTTCATCGGGTGTGAGTGATGCCAGGACCCTGTTGCGAATGCGGGCGCTTTGCAGCGTGAGGAGGTAGGTGTTGACGTCGATTTCACTGGTGACCGTTGGATCGACCACCTGCTGTTCGAGAACGACGCGTTCGGGTTTCTCGAACTGCATCGTGGCCATCGCTGAATACATGGGCGTCTTGCGCGCCTGGTAGTAGCCGAAACCCAGAGCCACGAGCAGCGCGAGGGGGAGGGAGATCCACAGGCGTTCGCGGAGAATGATGTAGTAGTCGCGCAGCGTTCGCCGTTCGACGAGAAACTCATCACGGCCGTAGCCCTTCTGGGAGCCCGGGCCATAGGATTTTTGAGGGGTATCCGCCATGGCTCGAAATCAGATGATTCTTTCGGGTACGTTGACGATGTCGCCGGGAAGCAGGGGAAGCGCGTTCTTCTTAACATCCGCATTGTCGCGACCCTTGATGAGACTTTCGACGTCGATTGTGTATGTGGACCGTTTTCCATCGGCGGAAACCCGGGTCACGGTGATTTCAGAGCCCTTCGCCGTGTCGGTCAGCCCGCCGGCCTTGGTCACGAGATCAAGAACCGTCATGGTTGCCTCGATCGGCAGGGAATAGCGTCCGGGTGTGCGCACCTGTCCGTGAATGGAAACCTCTCGCGGGGCGTATTCCTCGACATTGATCGTGACCTGCGGATTGCGCAGGTAGCGGCCCTTGATGTAGGCCTCCTCCACTGCCTTCTGGGCCTCGCCGATGGTGAGTCCCATGACCTTCACTTCGCCCGCCAGGGGAAGGTTCACGCAGCCAAGGGAATCCACGCGGGCGATGATGGAGAGGTCGTCCTCCTGATAGACGCCGATTCTGAGGCGATCCGTCAGTGCAATCGTGTAGGTGAGCGGCACGGTTCCCGTCGTTGCCGGAAGGCGCTGTGCGGAAAGATTCGAGGAGCCCGCTGTGCCCATCACAAGGAGCAGCCACAGGCCGGCGCGGAGGAGGGAATGGAGAATGGACTGCGGCGTTTGCATGCTGCGATTGGATCAGAAACGACAATTGAGCCCAAGGATGACGGAATCGCGATCGTAGTCAGCTATTGCGACGTTTGACGAGTTTTCTAGATGAGTTGCCGTGAGGGACAGGCTGATCCTGTCGTTCAGGGTGTATTTGCCGCCTGCGCCGATGCTCGCATACTCGTCTCTTCTTCCCGCGCCGCGGGTGCCGAGGAAGTCATTGATTCCATAGGTGAAGCTTCCAAAGACGTTCAGCCGCGGATTGACGTTTGTCCTGACCTCCAGGGATCCAATAAACGAATCGTTGCTGATGTCGGTCGAGGTGGTGGAGAAATCCTTTGAGATCTGCCCGGTCATGTTCAGGCGACGGGTGAGAGTCCAGGTAACCGCGATGCCGGCGTTGAGACCGGAGAAGTCTTCATTGCGCACGGGACCCCGGGTGTCGCGAAACTGATAGCCGACGCGGACGATTCCATTGAGTTTCGGCGCGATCCGGCCGGTGATTCCCAGCGTGAATGCGTGATCGTAGGAGGAGGTGTCCAGCTGGCTGTCGGTCAGGCGCAGGCGATATCCGGCAAACAGGTCATGCTTGGAATCGCGGGCGTAGAGCAGGTCGGCGGCCGCGGTGTAGGTGGCCAGGTCGACGAGCAGGGCGTTGTTCGTGAAGTCCTGGAAGTTGTAACCGAGTGAACCGGCTATGGAATAGCGCCGGATCACGGGATAACGCACCTTCACGGCTGCGTCCGTGTTCCAGGATTCGGCGCGGATGTTGGCTGCAACATCGGCCCGGCTCTCCTTTGAAATGCCGAGTTGAGCCGATCCGGTGGTCCGACCGGATTTTTTCAACAGCTCGACGGATGCGCGAGGGTTGACATAGTTTTCGTCGCTGTAGTTGAAAAAAGTGCCGACCTCGGCCCCGACCGAGGCGTTGATGCCGATGATGCCGGCGCGGCGTTCGTATTCGGCTCTGGCGGCCGCGGTGAAGATGGCGTCGGATCTGGCATCCGCGCTTGCGAAGATATTGGAGTCCCAGCCGACCGCAGTGTTGAGCACGAGGTAGATCTCCTCCCTGCCGTCGTTCCAGCGCAGCAACGCCATCACCGTGGGGGCGGTCAGGCCTAAAAGGAAGAGCGCGCCCAGTACTGAACGCATGCGACGCAGGGACTTCATGTCAGCACGGCGCGGGGATCATGTCGTTGTTCCGGGCGGTGGCTGTGGAATTTCGGACGGGCTGACGTATGTCGGAATTTCCGGAAGCGGGGGTATTCCGGGGATCGGGTTTAACCCGCCCTCACCCGGAGGCTCCGTTGTTTCGAATACGGAGATGCCCGGCCGCGTGCGCAGGCTGGCGCCGGGGGTTCCCTCTTCCGTGTCGAAATACACCGTGTGCCTGGCCATGCAGGCAAATGCCGCCCGGTCTTCCAGGTCGCGCCGCAGCTCCTCGGGAATGGGTTCGATCACGATGCGGAGCGGATCGCCCAGCCGCCCCTGTCGAATGATGGCGCGCTGATTGGGCTGAAGCACCTGCCCGCTCGCGTCGTCCGTGCCCAGGCGCGCGGTGACATCCCCTTCGAGCAGGGAGACGGTTGTCCCTGCAACGCTGGTCTGAATCACGACGCGCTTGCCGCGAATCGAGAGAGTGGCGTGAGGTGTCGTGACCTCGAGAACGCTCCCCGGAAGCATCCTCCCGGTGCAGAGTCCGACGGTTCCGTTGCGCAGCGTGAGGAACATGCGCGAGACGGAAGGCTCGAGATCGAGGTCGGCGCGGTTGGGTTGAAAAGGCTGCTGCGTGAATCGATCGACCTGCAGGGTTGTGTCGGAATCGAGGAACACGCCGACTCCATTGGAAAAGACGATCGTATTGGTGGCTCCGGGCTTGGTCTGGATGATCGTGTCGTCGGCGTCGTAAACCGCCTTCTTCACCATCTCCAGCACGCGCGCGCGCGAATCGATTTCGACCGAGCCTGCCAATTCGGCGACATAGAGTTTGCCTGCGGGAGCCGATGACCGCGTTTCTGCGCGGCTGGTGAAGCTGCCGATCGAGAAAAGGCACGCCGTCGCGAGCACGGTGGTCACGAGGGTCCAGCGTGATGGGCAGGACACGATCATGCGTGAATTAGGCTCAGGCAACTGAAGGGCATCAACCAGCAAAGAGTACGGGCTTTTACGCAACCGGTCTCGTCTCGGGTGGGTAATAACCCTCAGAGGGGGGAATCCGTCAACGCTTACTCCATGACCAGATTCAGAATTCTTCCGGGGACGTAGATGGTGCGCTTGATGGTCCGGCCCTCGATGAGGGAGGCAAGCTTGGGCTGACCGCGCAGGATGGCCACAACCGTTTCTTGGCTGGCCCCGGCGGGGGTGAGCAGTTCCCCGCGGTGCTTGCCGTTGATCTGGAACACCACTTTCTGTTCGGTCGCGATCAGCCTCGCCGGATCGTGGGCGGGCCACGGGGCGGTGGAGAGCGATTCGGTCCGGCCAAGGCGCGCCCATAGCTCCTCGCCGAGGTGTGGCGCAAACGGTGCGAGCAACTGGACCAGCGTGAGCACCGCCTCGCGCGTATAGGACGAAGCCTCCTGGAGTGCGTTGGCGTAGATCATCATCTGGGAGATGGCCGTGTTGAATCGCAGCGCTTCGATGTCCTCGCCCACCTTTCGGATCGTCTCGTGCCGCAGCTTGTCGAGCACGGGCGAGAGCTCCGCCGGGGTGATTTTCTGATTGGGCTGGCCATGCGCCCCAATGGCGAGGCGCCAGACCTTGTGCAGGAAGCGGTGCACGCCCTCAATGCCGCGTGGGTTCCACGGTTTCATCGCTTCAAGCGGGCCGAGGAACATGAGGTAAAGGCGCAGACTGTCGGTGCCGTGACTTGCAATGATGGTATCGGGGTTCACCACGTTGCCCCGGCTCTTGGACATCTTCTCACCGTCTTCTCCCAGGATGATTCCCTGGTGAAAGAGTTTCCTGAAGGGCTCGTTCTGCGGAACAGCCCCGATGTCGAACAGGACCTTGTGCCAGAAACGGGCGTAGAGCAGGTGCAGCACCGCATGTTCAGCCCCGCCGACATAGAGATCCGGCACGCCCCAGTAACGCAGTGCTTCCTTCGCGGCAAAGGCCTCGGTGTTCCTGGGGTCGACAAAGCGCAGGTAATACCAGCAGGAGCCGGCCCACTGCGGCATGGTGTTGGTCTCCCGACGAGCGCGGATCCACGATGTTCCCTCGGGACGCGGTCCACTTGCAGGAACATGGCGCCCAGTGGTGACATCGTACCACAACTCCAGCCAGTCCGGAACATTTGCCAGCGGGCTTTCGCCCGTGCCGCTCGGAAGATAGGATTGCACGTCGGGCAGGGTCAGCGGCAGGATCCTTTCCGGAAGCGGAAGCGCGTACCAGGACGTGCCTGTTGCGGTGTCCCGATAGGTGACAGGTTCGGGCGGCAGACCGCTCAGGCCGGCGGCCGCGGCGCGATGGTAATCGGCTTCATTGACCCAGAGAATGGGAAACGGCTCCCCCCAGTAGCGCTGGCGAGAGAACAGCCAGTCGCGCAGCTTGTAGTTGACGGTTGCCCGGCCGCGACCGCGATTCAACAGATCGACGGTGATGCGCCTCTTGGCCTCGCTCCAGTCGAGGCCGTTGTACGGACCGGAATTGACCAGTTTCCCGTCGCCCACGAACGGGAGCGTTTCTCGGGCTTCCGGGGAGAGCGAAGCGTCGGAGGGCTCGATCACGCGCACGATGGGCAGCTTGTACTGGATGGCGAAATCGTAGTCGCGTTCGTCGTGTGCGGGAACCGCCATGATGGCTCCGGTGCCGTAGCCCATCAGGACGTAGTCGGCTATCCAGATGGGAATGCGCTGGCCGTTGGCCGGGTTGATGGCGTGGGAGCCGGTGAAGACGCCGGATTTTTCCTTGGCCAGATCGGTGCGTTCCAAGTCGCTCTTCGAGGCGGCCTTCCTGCGGTAGGCCTCCACCGCGGCGCGCTGCTCCGGCGTGGTGAGGCTTTCGACCAGCGGGTGCTCCGGGGCGACCACCATGTAGGTTGCGCCATGGAGCGTGTCCGGCCGGGTGGTGAAAACCTTGAGGTCGCCCAGCGAGGCGGGTTCCAGCTCGAAAAGAAGTTCGGCACCCTCGCTGCGGCCGATCCAGGCCTCCTGCATGCGCTTGGTGGAATCGGGCCAGTCGAGATCCTTGAGGTCGTTCAGAAGGCGCTCGGCGTAGGCGGTGATGCGCAGGACCCATTGACGCAGGTTGCGGCGCTCGACGGGGAAGTTGCCCACCTCGGAGCGGCCGTCGACGATTTCCTCATTGGCGAGGACCGTGCGCAATTCCGGGCACCACCAGACAGGGCGCTCGTCGACGTAGGCGAGGCCGCGTTTGAAGAGCTGTAGGAAAATCCACTGCGTCCACTGCACATAGCGCGGATCGGTCGTGTCGATCTCGCGATCCCAGTCGTAACTGAAGCCCAGCGCCTTGATCTGACGCCGAAAGTTGGCGATGTTGTTCTGCGTATTGCTGGCGGGGTGCGTGCCGGTCTTGACCGCGTGCTGTTCGGCGGGAAGCCCAAAGGCATCCCAGCCGATCGGATGCAGCACCGAGAAACCCTTTGCACGCTTGTAGCGCGCGATGATGTCGGTGGCTGTGTAGCCTTCGGGATGTCCGATGTGCAGCCCGGCTCCCGAGGGGTAGGGAAACATGTCGAGTACGTAATACTTCTGCTTCGAAGCGTCTGGCTCTGAGCGAAAGGCTCGGGTTTGATCCCAGAATGATTGCCAATGCGGCTCGATTTGGAGAAAGTCGTACTCTTTGCAATGCGTAGCCATTTGAATGAACGGGCCAGCGTAAATCTTTCGAGGATTGCGTCAACGACGCTGCGACTGCTGCTCCTGGCAGTGTGTCTGGTCCATGTGGTGCCAGGCGCACGGGCCGCTGGGATGTCCAAGGGCTTCAATGACATGCTGAACGCGGTGGTGCGCATTGATGTGCGCGAGGTCTCATACGACAGCGGGGTGAAGCGGTTTTCGGCGGGCGTTGGATCAGGTGTGATCGTTTCCAAGACCGGGCTGATCCTGACCAATGCGCATGTTGCCAGTCCAAAGTCCATTGAGTTGCTGGTCACGCTTTCCAGCCTTGAGCGCGTGGGGGCGAAACTCGTGGGCTGGGATCACTGGACGGACCTGGCGCTGCTGCAACTCGATGTGGACGATGTCGCCCGGAGGAAATTGAAATTCACGCACGCGCTTTTCGGCGATTCCGACAAACTCTATCCGGGAGAGGTCGTTTACGCCGTGGGGACGCCGCACGGGCTGACGCGCACGGTGACGCGTGGCATCATTTCAAACAACCGGCGCTACTTTCAGGACAACACTGGTGTGCGCGGCTATGAAACGGGAGAGTTCAACACCTGGCTCCAGACGGATGCCGCGATTAACCCGGGCAACTCCGGGGGGCCGCTGGTCACGGAGAAGGGGGCCGTCATCGGCATCACCTCGCGCGGCTATCTCGGGGCCAACAATCTTGGCTTCGCGATTCCTGGAAACATTGCGAGACGAGTGGCTGACGGACTGGCCCATGATGGCTCCATCACGAGAAGTTACATTGGAATCGTGCCGCGCGAGCTTCGGGATCTCGAGGGATTCTACGCACTCTCGCTGAATGAGGGAATGCTGATCAACTCGGTTGATCCCGGCTCGCCGGCCGCGGGCGCCGGACTGCGTGCTGGCGACATCCTGCTGGCGATCGATGGCAAGCCTGTCGATGGGCGCTTCCCTGAACAGCTTCCGCCCATCCAGAATTCAATCGCCAGCCGGCCCGTTGGCAGCGCGGTCCTGCTGACGATCAAGCGGGGAACGGAAACGCGGGACTATTCTGTAGTGACGGAGAAGCTGGAGAGCCAGGTCGGAGAGGAGCTGGCATTCGAGAAGTGGGGAATAACGGTGAGAAAGGTTTCCAAAACCTATGCGCGCAACCATCAGCTTCCCGACTCCACCGGACTGATCGTGCTGGGAGTTCAGCCCGGGTTCCCAGCCGCAGTCGCGGGTTTGAGCCGCGGGGCCATCATCACGAGCATCAACCAGCAGAGGATTACTTCGGTCGATGTTGCCCGGAAGATCTATTCCGCCTACGAAGCAAAGCCTGAACCAACGTTGGTCGAGGCGCAGCGTTATTTCCAGGTTTCCCTTTATATCCTCAAGCCATGAAATCCTCCTCAATGACAGCCATACCCCCGCTGGGTTCGCTTCCGAACCTGTCTCCAGCACACTCCAGACCCGCGCCTGGTCTCACAACGAGGCGCATCCTCCTCGCGTGCGCCTTTGCGTGCGCAGCCCTGTCGTCCCGCGCAGCCGAAATTCGCGATCTATGGAAGGAGCGCCTCAAGTCGGTTGTTGCGATTGAGTTTTTCACCGAGACTGAGCTGGATCGCCGGCCAACCGTGATTTTCGGCACGGTCATCGACAAGGAGGGCACGGTTGTTTTTTCTGGCGGCGCCGTGAACGTGCGGTCGACCCCTTCGGAATTGAAGGATTTCCGGGTGTACCTTCCCGGCGAAAATGTGAGGACGTATGCCAGCGCCACCTACATCGGTCAGGATGTTTTCACGACCTGGCAGTATGTGAAGGTGGCCGAATCCCTCTGGCCGTCGCTGGTGCCCATCACGGCATTTGCCGGTCCTGCGACGGCATCGACGGATGTGCAGCTGGCGCAGCAGGTCTGGGGGATCGCCCTACGGGCAAAGGACGAGGACTTCGCCCCCTATATCCTCTCCGCGCAGGTGGGCCTGCTGCAGACCCTCCCGCAGCGCACTGCCGTGTGCATGGATGACGTTGCCGGACCGGGCCTTCCCGTGTTTGATGCGAAGGGCGTGTTTCTGGGTTTTGGCATGCCGGGGTTTGCCCAGAGTTATCTCGAGTTCTCGAAGCGCTCACCGGGCGGCGAGCAGGTGGCTCTGGTCAACATTGGTGAAACGGGTGCCTTCCAGCTCGCCGACGAGATCCTGCCCTTTCTGAACCGCAGGCCGTTGAATGTTTACGGTCGATCGGTGCCGTGGTTTGGCTGGTACGGGCTGCAGCCGACGGACCCGGAAGTGGCGGCGCACCTCAAGATCGACATAGGCGTGGTTGTCAGCGAGGTGCTGGCCGGAAGCCCGGCGGAGCAGAGCGGGCTGCAGCCGCGCGATGTCGTGGTCGCCATGGACGGCAAGCCCCTTCCGCGCCTCAAGCCTGATCGCGTGATGGTGAACTATCTCGCGCGCGAGATTGCCCGTCGTGCGGTCGGTGACGTGGTGAAGGTGACGGTCCTGCGGAATGGCGAGCGCGTTGATGTCGCAGCCAAGCTGGTCGAGGAGCCCAAGCTCTTCCGCGAGGCGGACCGCAAGTATTTCGACAAGCTGGGCTTCACCGCGCGTGAATTCGTCTACGCCGACGGCATCATGCGGCGCGCGCCCGTTGCCGAGCATCAGGGTGTGATCGCGCATTTTGTGAAGGCAAATTCACCGGCGGCGACGGCGGGGCTGGTCACCGATGACTGGATCAAGGAAATCGATGGCACGCCCATCACGTCGTACAAGGAGGCTATCGATCAGCTGGGCGCCATCCAGGCCGACAGCTCGCGCACCGAGGCGGTTCTCTTGATTCGGAGGGGCGGCGACACTCAGGTCCTGCGCATAAAATTGAAATAGCCTTCCGGCCAATTTGGCGTTTGGTAGGGCCGGGCAAACGCAGGGTCCGCGCTGCCCGGCTCTTATGTTCACAGGGATTGTTGAGGAAACGGGTCGGATACTCGGCTTTTCCGCCAGCAGCATCGGCTGGCGGTTGAGGATCCACGCACGGCTGGTGCTGGAGGGATTGGCGTTGGGCGACAGCATTGCCGTCAATGGGTGCTGCCTGACCGCAGTGGCGAGTGATGCGTCCGCAGGCACCCTTGAGTTCGACGTGCTGGAGGAAACGAGGCACCTGACAAATCTTGGGTCGCTTGCGACGGGTGGCGCCGTCAATCTTGAGCGCAGCCTTTCCTTTGGGGGAAAGATGGGCGGTCATTTTGTGACCGGGCACATCGATGGCACGGGAAGAGTGGAGGTGATTGAGCGCCGCGGAGCGGATCATTTTCTCAAGGTCGCGGCGGCTTCAGGCTGCGGGCGCCATCTCATTTCCAAGGGCAGCATTGCAATTGACGGAATCTCGCTGACGGTTGCGGAAGTTGATGGCGACGTCTTTTCCGTCTGGATCATTCCGCACACGCTGGAGGTTACGAATCTCAATTTCCGCAGGCCGGGGGATGCCGTGAATCTCGAATTCGATCTGCTGGGGAAATACGTGGAGAAACTGCTGCAGCCGCAGCTCCAGGCGAAACCCCGGTGCTAGTGCCGCCATGCGCAAGATCCTCCTCGCACTGACTTCCGAGCTTCGGCGTTTGAAGGCGGCCGGAGTGAAAACAGTTCCTGTTTCAGCCGACACCATTTCAGCGTTCAAGTCCGTCGTCAGGGCGCGGGCGTCCGGTGTGGCCGCCGTTGATGCGACAGCGTCGTATTCTAAGCCTGTGCCGAAGCCGGACGCAGTGCACGAGAGCCCGTCGAGAGCGGACAGCGGGTTTCCTCCTCCACCCGTGGTGACACTTCCCTCGGGCGACAAGCATGCGCAAATGGACTGGCTGCGCGATCGCGTGCTCAATGACCCGGTTTGCCTCAGCCATGTGCGTCCGGGCAAACGGCTGGTTGTTGGGGTCGGCAATCTGGACGCGAAGATCTTCTTTTGCGGAGAGGCTCCCGGAGCGGACGAGGAAATCCAGGGTGAACCGTTTGTGGGACCGGCAGGCCAGTTGCTGAACAGAATGATTCACGGAATGGGGTTGAAGCGCGAGGAGGTGTACATCGGCAACATCATGAACTGGCGGCCGGACGTGCCGACGCATGCCGGGATGGAGCAGTCTGGAAACCGGCCGCCGACCGCCGAGGAAATGGCGTACTGCCTGCCCTACCTGAAGGCCCAGTTGCAGATCGTGAACCCGGATGTGATTGTCGCGCTGGGGGCCACCGCCGGGCAGGGGCTTCTGGGAATGGGCAGCTTCAAGACCCTCCGGGAAATTCGCGGGCGATGGAAACTCTTTTCAGAAAAGCCGGTCATGGTGACCTATCATCCCAGCTACGTTCTTCGCAATGAGTCCAATCGGGTGAAGCGTGCGGTCTGGGAGGATCTGCTCCAGGTCATGGAACGGATCGGTCTGCCGATCTCCGACAAGCAGCGTGGCTTTTTTCTGAACAAATGAAACTCAGCACCGGATTGCATGGGTGCGCAATTCTCCTGCTGGCCGGAGTTGCGGGCGCCGCACGGGCTCAGGAGCGGCCCTTCAATTTTGAAGTCCTGAAGCTTCAGGCGAAATCGCTGGCGGCTTCACCCTATGTGGCCCGGGCGTCCCACGTGCCAAAGTGGCTTCAGTCGCTGACCTACGACCAGCATCGGCGGATACGGTTTGACGGTGAACGCGCGGTTTGGCGACGCGAGCGACTGCCGTTTCGCCTCGAGTTCTTCCATCCCGGATTCATCAACAACCGAACGATCGAGGTGTCGCAGGTCGATCATGGACGGGCCACTCCGATCGCCTATGATCCATCGATGTTCGAGTTTGGCGATGGCATCGAGAGCGGGCCGGTGCCACCGGACCTGGGATTCGCCGGATTCCGCGTGTTGTATCAGCTCAACAGGAGGGATGCCTGGGACGAACTGGCGGTGTATCAGGGCGCGAGCTATTTTCGCGCGCTCGCCAGCGGCCAGCGCTACGGGCTCTCCGCCCGCGGCCTCGCATTGAACACGGCAGATCCGGCGGGGGAGGAGTTTCCCGTGTTTGAGCGGTTCTGGGTCGAGCGTCCATCTCCGGATGCGCGCACCATTGTGGTCCATGCCTTGCTCGACAGCCCGTCTGCCGCGGGTGCGTTCCGGTTTGTCATCGATCCGGGAACGACGACCGCCATGGACATCGACGTCGCGCTGTTTCCGCGGGTGGGAGAATCGATCAGGACCTGGGGCCTTGCCCCGCTTACGAGCATGTTCTGGCATGGAGAATCATCGACGACCAGCAATGACGACTATCGTCCCGAAGTGCACGATTCCGACGGCCTGCTCATGGAGCGCGGAAACGGAGAGCGGCTCTGGCGGCCGCTGGTGAATCCCCGTGAAGTCCGCACGACTTCGTTTTCGGATGAGAATCCGAAGGGGTTTGGTCTGGTGCAGCGCGACCGCGCATTCTCAAGTTACGAGGATCTCGAGGCCTGCTATCACCTGCGTCCCAGCGCCTGGGTGGAGCCGCGCGGCTCGTGGGGCAGGGGGCAGGTGCGCCTCGTTGAGATACCGACTCCGGATGAAACGAACGACAACATCGTGGCTTTCTGGGTTCCCGAGCATCCCGTGAAGCCGTATCAAACAATTGAATACAGCTACCGCCTCCTCTGGTTCACCGAAGGCAGGGAGGGCAGTCCGGGTTCACCGACGGGACAGGCCGTGGCGACGCGCCTCGGACGGAGCAGGACGCACGAGCCGGATTTGCAGCGCTTTGTTGTCGACTTCGACAGCCGGCAGTTGCGCTCGCTCGCCGCGGAGTCCGGGGTCGGGTGCGTGGTGAGTGTCGGGGCAGGCGCGACGCTGGCTCACGAGGCTGTGCAGAAAAACCCCTTCAACGACACCTGGCGGGTCGCCTTTGCTCTTCGACCGGACGGATCGGGCAAACCGGTGGAGCTCCGATGCTTCCTTAGGAAGGGGTCCGGTGTGCTGAGCGAGACATGGACCTACCTTTGGCAGCCTTGAGGTTGCAGTCGACTGGCGGGCGGCTACTTTTCGTTGCCTGGACACCGGCCTGCGACTGAGGTGCCCGGAATCTCCCAACCATGCCTACCGATACGGATGCGGCGACCGCCGCGGCACTAGCGTCCTTCCGCCCGCGAACGGGCACGATGGAAGGGTGGAACGCGGCCTATGTTCGCGTGGAGGACTACCTGCGGGCGCACCGCATCCACAATCGCCTGCACCAGAGCCGCCTCATCCTCGCGATACTTGAGCGCGCGGCGCGCAGGCATGAGGCGACGCCGGCAGTTGAGCCAACCACGCTGGCAGCCGAGGAGGTGGAGGCGGCGATGGATGAGTGGTTTTCCGAATTGCTGGGAGAGAAAGGGCTCCCTCACGAACGCCTTGCCGTGGCTGGGAGGGTCGCCCTGCTGCTTGCGGACGGCCCGCAGAAATGGCCCTATGCCTTTCTCGACTCGAAGAACGTTCCGGAGGATTTTGCGCGGACGATGCGTGAGAGCTCCATCCGGGCCGGGCCCGATCTTGCTGTTTCGAGCATGGTCCCGCGGGAGATTGACCTGGGTCCCATCAGCGAGGCTGCCGGGGAGACCCTGGAGCGGATCGAGAAGTGGCCGCTGGTTCGGACCCTTCTGTTATGGAGCGTCTTTGTGGCGACGCTCGTCGGGATATTCTACGCCACGCGCTGACCGGCCGTGGAAAACAAGATGGCTCGCTTCATTGCAGACAATCCGGACCTTGGACGTGTCGGACGGCGGCGGGCGACCTTCTTCTCGTCCGCGTTCGCGCTGACGGCTCTGGCGACCTGGTTCATGGCGGACCTGCTGTGGCGGCATAATGGCATTTCCGGAATGGAGTGGCTGATACTCGTTCTGTTCGCCGTGCTGTTTTCACAGGTTGCCATCGGATTCGTCACGGCGGTGCTGGGCTATTACGTGATCACCCGCGGTGGCGACGCCCGCAGGATCACGAACACGATCGACTGGGAGCGGGAGAGTGTGGAGCTGGGAACCACCGCGGTGATCATGCCGGTATTCAACGAGGATGTGTCGCGCGTGTTTGAAGGCCTGCGTGTGATCTACCGCTCGGTGGAGGAAACGGGGCGCTTGTCTCACTTCGATTTTTTTGTCCTCTCGGATTCCAACCAGCCGAACCAATGGATCCAGGAGGAGGTGGCCTGGGTGGAGCTGTGCAGGCAGGTCAGGGGGTTTGGGCGCATCTTTTATCGGAAGCGCCGGCAGCAGATCAACAAGAAGGCCGGCAATGTGGCGGATTTCCTGCGCCGGTGGGGCAGGAAGTATCGCTACATGGTCGTGCTCGACGCGGATTCACTCATGACGGGTGAAGCGCTGGTCAGGCTGGTGCGGATGATGGAGCGCAACACCCGCACGGGCATCATCCAGACCGCACCACGAATCGTAAACGGCGAGACGCTTTATGCGCGCATGATGTCATTCGCGAACAGGCTCTACAGCCCGGTTTTCCTTGCGGGACTCAACTACTGGCAGGGGCCGGACGGAAATTACTGGGGGCACAACGCGATCATCCGTGTGCAGCCGTTCATCGATCATTGCGCGCTGCCCGAGCTTCCAGGAAGCGAACCCTTTGGCGGGCGCATTCTCTCCC
The DNA here is from genome assembly GCA_015075305.1 of Opitutaceae bacterium. Lineage (NCBI taxonomy): Bacteria > Pseudomonadati > Verrucomicrobiota > Opitutia > Opitutales > Opitutaceae > Opitutaceae bacterium. The sequence continues at coordinate 326,781 of JABTUS010000007.1, forward strand.
ATGACTTTGTCGAGGCCGCATTGATGCGAAAGGCGGGCTGGCAGGTGTGGCTGGCGCATGACATTGAGGGGAGCTTTGAGGAGGGGCCGCCGACCCTGATCGATTCGGCCAAGCGCGATCGACGCTGGTGCCAGGGAAATCTGCAGCATACCTGGCTGCTGACGGCGCGCGGGTTTCGCCCGGCAAACCGCTTCCACTTGTTCATGGGTGTGATGGGTTATGTTTCGTCGCCTCTGTGGCTGCTGCTCCTCGTGCTGTCGACGATCCACGTATTCAACCTGCTTCGTGACCCTGGCGCGGCGTCCGAACAGGTGGGGCGATCGATCCTGCCGGGATATCCTCTGGCGATTCCCGAAGCGCTCACGCTCTTCGCCTTCACGATGCTGCTGCTGTTTCTGCCGAAGATCCTCGGGCTGCTCGCCGCAGCGCAGAACCCTTCGGAAACGAGCCGGTTTGGCGGCGTCGGACGGATGGCGGTGAGCGCACTGTGCGAGACCGCCATTTCCGCATTGCTGGCGCCGATCGCCATGCTCTTCAACACCAAGTTCGTGGTCTTCACACTGCTTGGCCAGGGAGTGTCGTGGGTGACGCAGAAGCGTGGTGCGGATGATGGAACCGACTGGCGCGAGGCCATTCTGACGCATGGCGAGCAGACTTTGTTCGGCGTCATCTGGGGCGTGTCGGCTTACATTCTTCTGCCGACCTTTTTCTGGTGGCTGAGTCCGGTCCTGGCCGGCCTGGTGCTTGCGATCCCGCTGTCGATTGCACTCAGCAAGACGGACTACGGCGATGCGGCAAAACGACTGGGGATCTTCCTGACTCCCGAGGAGGTGGCTGAGCCGGGCCTGCTCCAGCGGCTGCGCCGCAATCTTGCCGAATGCTACCAGCAGCTCCAGCCGCTGGAGAGGCTGAGGGCGGACTATGGATTGATGCAGGCTGTCGTGGATCCGTACGTGAACGCGGTCCATGTGTCACTGCTGCGCCAGCGGAGGCCCAGCGAGGAGTCGCGCGATTATTTTTTCCAGCTTCGACAGAGGCTGCTGGGGGAGGGCCCCGTCAAGCTGAGCGCAAAGGAGAAGATGTCGCTGCTGCTCGACGCGGAGTCGATGATCTGGCTGCACGAGGAGCTGTGGCGTCGCCCGAGCGCCTCCCTCGCGGACTGGTGGAGGCTCGCCATCCGCCAGTACAATGTCCTGACGGCGGCGCCGATCACCGCGCTGTATCGGTAGCGCTGCGAGGGGAGGGTACCAGCAACTGTCTTCGTGTTTCCCAAGATCAGCGCTGCATTGTACAGGCCATTGCGCGATCGTGCCCACATGGCGGCAAATCTCCACCTGGACAAGGAATTGATTATTGGAGCCCAAAAGCTCGGCAGGCTTCGATCCAAACGGGCGACCGTCGGGGAAGCGCTGCGTGAGTACGTGCAGCGACGCAGGCAGTTCGGGATTCTCCGGACAGATAGACTACGATGCGGCACGGCGGGGACGCCGCAAATTCTTGAAATGCATCCAAAACGGACGAATACTGCCGGGCAATGCAGACTATTTCAGCCAACGGGGCGAAGCAGAATCTGGGTGCGGTCATTGATGCGGCCCGGCGGAAACCCGTGACCATTACAAAACATGGGAAACCTGCTGTGATCGTGACATCCGCCGAAGATTACCGCGATCTGAGGGACTTGGTGCATGATTTTTTGAAGGCAGAGGTCCGAAAGGGTCTTGACGACCTGGCGGCTGGCCGCTCCCAAGCCTTTGAGACAAAGGCGGATCTCCACCTGTTGTTTAAGGGACTGAAGGCGCGACTGAATGGGCACAAGAAAAACACTCCCCAAGCACGGTGACCTGCTTGCATGAGCCGGTTTGTCCTATCCAACCGTGCTATTCAGGATCTTGAAGTCATCGGCTCTTACATAGCCCACGACAGTGTCGAGGCCGCTGGGAGGGTGCTGGACTACATTGAGGAGCAATTGAACCTGCTGGCGACAAGGCCGCTGATCGGGCGTGTTCGCCCGGACTTGTGGCAGGGCATGCTTTGCTTTGTGATCGGCCGGCCTCGATGGCGCAGCCGCTATTTGATTTTCTACCGCTGCACCGGCACAGGCATTGAAGTCGCCCGAATCATTGAAGCCCATCGAAACATCGCCGCAGCCCTTGAGGATATGCCGTCCGATTGAAGAATCGAAGGACGAAAGGGTGTGCGGCTTTCGTGCTTCTCAGACTTAGCGCAGCATCGCGGTCAGGCGTCCACGGCCGGCGACGTTGAGTTTTTGATAGATCGATCGAAGCTGGCGCTTCACGGTCAGAATGCTCTTGCTCAGATGCAGCGCCACCTCGTCGTTGCTGAGCCCCTGCCCGACAAGCCATGCCACGTCCCGCTCGCGCGGGCTCAATCTGGCCAGCAGACCGGCCGTGCGTGCATTCTCACCATTGCGACTGCAGAACACCGGTCGATTGTCCTCGAAGCGGATCAGAAACATCGGCATGCTCAGCGGCGCGGCATCAAGCTGAAGCAAATTGATCAATGCACGCAGCGCGGGCTGCGCTTCGAGGGAGAAATAGACGCCCGGCGGCGATGTCAATGAACACAGACGATGGCAGCAGGGATTCCACGTGACCTTGAAATTTGCGCAATATGCCGTCAGGGGCGCGGGAATGTGAATCGCGCCGGGCCGCTTCTCCTTCGCCGCGCGTTCCGGTCCGAGATTCCATGCGGCGCAGGCATCGATGGCGGAACGGTTGTGCCAGGCCACCCGCAGATCCCAATCCAGCAGCACAGTGGGCATCGGCAGGTCGACCAGCAGCTTTTCCAGGGAAAGCCGCACAGCCCGCTCGCGATTGAGGTTCAGGATGCGATGGAGGACGGTGTCGAAATGGGGATGCAACTGCGCAACCAAGACCATGTCGGCATGGGTGAAATCCCGCTGCGCCGCCGTGCGGTGCAGGCCGATGAGCCCTTGGAAATGCCCAGAGTGCCAGAAGTTCATGCACGCAAAGTGCCGGTCGCTGTCAGCGGCGAGAGAGAAGTCATGGTTTTGTGGCGGGTAGGAATCCACGTCTTCTTGGGGCGATTTTCTTGCTTGGTGGAGGCAGGTGGAGGTTCTTCGAATGGGTGGTTTTTCTTCCTGCTGGATGGGTGGTGGATAGTGAGTGAGGGTGGGATCGTCGAGCGGGGTGAAGGTGGTGAAACTGGTCGGCGATGCATGCGAAGGGATCGTGCAAGTGCCGCCATTGCGGGGAGTTCTTCGTTCCGGATGTGCGCAATCGCGCGCGCCAGCGGTACTGCTGCAAGGTGCCGTGTCGCAGGGCGCGCAAGGCCGACAGTCAGCGTCGATGGCTGAGTCGTCGGCAGAACGCGGACTACTTTTGCGGACCGGAGAATGCGGCGCGAGCGCGGGCGTGGCAGGCGGCGCATCCGGGGTATTGGAAGCGGCGGCGCAGGCGGAAAGTTGTCTTGCAAGACCGCCTGGATTCACAACCTGCTGCGAACAAGCGTATTGCGCCACAAGACGAGGAACTTGTCTTACAAGACATCATGGCGAGGCAAACCCCTGTGATGGTGGGGCTTATCGCGCATCTCACCGGAAGTGTCTTACAAGACGACATCGCACAAATGACGCGCCGGCTGCACTCCCGGGGCCGGGCCGTATTGGGCAAGGACATCCCGCGGCCCGCCTATGGAAAAACACTTGATTGCAATCAACCGGGTGCGGCGCGTGCCTCACCAGTTTAGCTGGGTGGACCATCGACTGGTCCGCGGAAACTACCTGATGAAGGCAACGGCACCAGCGTGGGCGCTGTACCTTGTGCTCGTCACCGTCGGTGACGAACACGGGCTGAGCTACTACGCCGACCGCACACTCGCGCGCCTGCTTTCCCTGGGTGAGGAGTCGATCGGTGAAGCGCGCCGCCAGCTCATCGATGCAGGTGTGATCGCCTACGAGGCACCGTTGTATCAGGTGCTCGGATTGGAGGTGGCGTCGTGATCGGCTACGAACACTACTGCCAGATCAAGGCCGCGGCGGCGTCCGGAATGAACATGACGCAGATTGCGGCCGCACTCGGGCTGCATTGGCAGACTGTCAGGACATGGCTCAAGCGCGGAAAGTACGAGCGCAGTCGCGGCGCGCAAAGACCCCGCCGCTCCAAGCTCGATCCGTACCGCGCGGCGATCGCACGGCTGATCGAGGCGCATCCGCTGAGCGCGATGCAGGTTTGGTGCAGGCTCAAGGAGCAGGGCTACGAGGGCAGCTACTCGATCGTGAAGGAGTACATTCGCCGGATACGTCCACCCCGCACGGAGGCGTTCCTGACGCTGAAGTTTGCGCCCGGCCAGTGCGCCCAGGTCGACTGGGGCAGCTTCGGCGCGGTCGAGGTGGACGGCACCAGGCGCGCATTGAGTTTCTTTGTGCTGGTGCTCGGTTACAGCCGGTGGCTGCACGTCGAGTTTACACTGGGTCAAGGTCAGGAGTGGTTCCTCGGCGCCCACCAGCGCGCGTTCGAACTGCTCGGTGGCGTGCCGCAGGAGGTGATGGTCGACAACTGCAAGACGGCCGTTCTTTCGCACGCGCCCGGGACCGAGCCGGTGTACAACCCGCAGTACCTCGATTTTGCCCGGCACCACGGCTTTCGGATCAAGGCCTGCGGGCCGGGTCATCCGCAGTCCAAGGGCATCGTCGAGAGCGCCGTCGCGTATGTGAAGAAGAGTTTCCTTTCGGGCCGCGCGATCACACGGTTTGCCGAACTCAATCCGGCCGTGAAGCTGTGGCTCGACACGGTGGCCAACGTGCGCGAGCACGGTGAAACGAAGGTCCGCCCGCTCGACCGGCTGGCGGAGGAGCGCGTGCACCTGCTTGCGCTCAGCCCCCAGCCCTACGCCGCGGTCCAGACACGCACCGTGCGCGCCTCCCGGCGCTTCCGCGTCACGATCGACACCAACCGCTACTCGGTTCCTCCAAGACATGCGGGAGCGCTGCTGACCGCGCAGCTTTCCAGCGAACTGGTGCGGCTGTACGCCGGCACGAGCCTGGTCGCGGAGCATGTCCGCCGTTTCGGCCGGAGGCTGGACATGGAGAACCCCGATCATGTGCGCGAACTGGAGGCACAGAGGAAATCCGGCGCCCGGCAGCGGCTGCTGATTCGATTCCTCGAACTGACTCCCGCAGCCGGACCGTATCATCGTGCGCTTGTGGAGCGGCGCATGAATGCCGGCCATCACCTTCATCGCATCGTCGAACTGATCCCCGCCTACGGCGCCGAAGCCCTCGCGCACGCCATCGAGAGCGCCCACCAACTCGGAGCCTACTCCAGCGACTACATCGTGAATCTCCTCGAACAGCGCGCACGGCGACTGCCCGAGCCCGGCCCCTTGCATCTGACCCGCGCTCCCGGAGCGCTCGAACTGGAACTGCCCGCACCCGATCTGACCCCCTACACCCATGAGCAACGCCATGACCTTTGAATCCCAGCTTCAGTATCTGAAGCTCTCCCACCTGAGCCGTCATCACGAGGAGCTGACCGCCGACGCCGCAAAGCAGCGCTGGTCCCATGCCCAGTTCCTGCGCAGAATCGTCGAGGCCGAGGCGCACGATCGCCAGCAGCACGCACTCCTTCGCCGGATCAAGGCAGCTCGTTTCCCCGTGAAGAAAACCCTCGATCAGTTCCAGTGGGACTGGCCCCGGCAGATCAACGAGGCGCAGGTGCGCCATCTTTTCGAACTGCGCTTCATCGAGGAACACACCAACGCGGTCTTCTGCGGCGGCGTCGGCCTGGGAAAGACACACCTGGCTTCCGCACTCGGTTACGCAGCCTGCCAGGCAGGACATGCCGTGCTCTTCACCACGGCCGTCGACGCCATCAACTCGCTGCTCGCAGCCCAGGCGGCGCACAGGCTTGCCCTTGAACTCAAGAAGTACGTCGCACCAAAACTGCTCGTTCTCGACGAGGTCGGCTATCTTCCCCTCGACAAGGCTGGCGCCGACCTCCTCTTCCAAATCATCAGCCAGCGCTACGAGCGAGGCTCGATCATCGTCACCACCAACAAGGCCTACAAGAGCTGGCCCACGATCTTCAACAACGACGCCGGCATCACCTCCGCCATCCTCGATCGCCTCCTCCACCACGCTCACACCGTTGTCATCGAAGGAAAATCCTACCGCATGAAGGACCGCCGCCCAGAAGAATCCCCCTCCTGATCCATCCACGCCGCCGATGGCGCTTCCCGCCATCGGCGTCCTTTCCCTCCTCTATCGACTTCTTATCCGCCAGAAATCCATGATGTTCGCTCAGTCGCTCACAGGTCGCCGCACGGCAGCATGAAACGGCGGTAGAATTCCGACTGCTGCAACTCCGCATCGGCAATGATGTCGCTCAGCCGCACGACCTGGGTTCCCGGCCGCGCCGAAAGATAGGCGGCGATCGGACTCACCTCCTGAAACCGCTGGAACTCCTCCTCGGACGCGAAAGGCGCGCGCTCCCGGAAAATTGTCGACGGCATGAGCGCAAAAGGCCGGAGACACATGCAGATGAAATGAACCGGTAGGGCGGCATGCAGCACTGCGCAGGCAGCCGTCCAGAACTCCTGCATTTCCTGCGCGGCATGCAACCGAAGCACGGCTTGGTCGAGTTCGTCCCCGCTGGGGCACAGCAGAGGGAAACAGCGTTCTTTCGCCGAAGCGGGCCTCCGTCGCATGGCTCGGGAAACTACCGTATCCACAGCGATTCCACATTGTGAGAAGCCCGGCCCGCGGTCGACTGCAAACCCTGCCGGGCATTCAGGTTGCTCCGAAAGGAGCATGCTCGGTGCGTCAAGCAATCGAGTCTCTCCCGGCGTAATCCCTCCCTACGAGGCATAGCCGGCTGAAGGCGGATGCGTTAGAGTGACGCTTTCCACACCTTCAACGATGAAAGCTCCTCAATTGTCCCCAAATCCGGAAAAGCTGAACGCATTTCTTGGCCAGGCCCTGAATGACATGGGCGCGGCCTTTCAAATCGCCTTGATCATCCTGGGAGAACGTCTGGGCCTGTACAAGGCGATGGCCGGCGCCGGGCCGCTGACTCCGGCTCAACTCGCCGCCAGGACCCAGACCGAGGAACGCTACGTCAAGGAGTGGCTTTGCGCGCAGGCGGCCGGCCACTACGTGACCTACGATCCGGCCACGGGCCGTTTCACGCTGCCCGACGAACAGGCGCTGCTGCTCGCCGTAGACAACGGTCCGGCCTACCTGCCCGCCGCCTACCAGGTCATTGCTTCGACCGTGGTGGACGAGCCGCAGCTCCGCGAAACCTTCCGGACTGGTTTCGGCTTTGCCTGGCACCAGCACGACCGCGGGCTCTTCGAAGGCACCGAACGTTTCTTCAGACCCAGCTATGCGGCGAATCTCGTCACTTCCTGGATCCCGGCGCTCGACGGCGTCGAGGCCAGGCTGAAGGCCGGCGCGCAGGTGGCGGACGTCGGCTGCGGCCACGGCGCTTCCACCATCCTGATGGCCCAGGCGTATCCAAAATCCCACTTCACCGGCTTCGACTATCACGAGCCGTCCATCAAGCGTGCGCGCGAAGCCGCGGATGCCGCCGGCGTGGGTGATCATGTGCGCTTTGCCGTTGCGGGAGCCAAGGACTTTCCCGGCAAGGCCTACGATCTTGTGGCTTTCTTTGACTGCCTGCATGACATGGGCGATCCCGTCGGCGTCGCCCGGCACGTGCTTGGATCGTTGAAACCGGATGGCACCTGGCTGATCGTCGAGCCGTTCGCTGGAGATCGGATTGAGCAGAATCTCAATCCCGTGGGCCGCGTGTTTTACGCGGCGTCCACCATGATCTGCACGCCGGTTTCCCGTTCGCAGGAGGTTGGGCTTGCATTGGGAGCACAGGCCGGTGAGGCAAAGCTGCGCGACGTCGTGAAGCAGGGCGGTTTCACCCGCTTCCGGCGCGCAACGGAGACGCCCTTCAATCTGATCCTCGAAGCGCGACCGCAACCGCCTGTCGCCTACGTGAGGCGTTCGAGTTCTGATCTGGCGGCGGCGAAGGCGGCTTCGAGTTCCGGGATGCCTGCTGCGAGGCTGGCGAGCGGCTGGCTTTTCGACGCATGCTCGAGACCTTCGGCAACGGTGCGCAGCTGTGCGGCTCCGAGATTGCTGGAGCTGCCCTTGATGCTGTGGGCCGCGCGGGAGAAAGCCGCGACATCGCCCGCCGCATGGGCGTGGCGGAGTTCCGCGATGCGTGCGGGCGTGTCCTCGAGGAATATGCCGATGATCTCCTTAAGGAAGGAATCGTCATCGGGATTGATTGCACGCAGGTTCTCGATCGCCTCGGCATCTATGATCGGCTCTCTGGAGCTGGGATTGGAGAACATGAAAAGGGTTGTAGGACGGGCGGATCACGAAGCCCACTCGAAAGAGGTGTTGGCTTCAATTTCGTCAATGGTCGTGAGACCCAGCAGCACCTTCTTGAGCCCGTCGTAACGCAGGGGCTTGAATCCGACTTTCGTGGCCGCCTTCTGAATCTCCTGCACGCTCCGGCCCTCCGAGATGAGCGTGCGCATCTCCTCCGTGACCAGCACCATTTCGTGAAACGCGATGCGGCCCTTGTATCCGGTTCCCCGACACACGGAGCAGCCCCGGCCGCGGTAGAACTGCACGTCTGTCAGTCCTTCGTCCTTGAAGTACTTTTTCACCACATCGCGTGAAGGCTGATACGGTTCCTTGCAGTTGTCGCAGATTCGCGCGGCGAGGCGCTGCGCCAGCACGCCGATGACGGATGGAGCCACCATGTAGGGCTCAACACCGATTTCGAGCAGGCGGATGATGGCCTGCGCCGCGGAGTTTGTGTGCAGCGTGGCGAAAACGAGGTGCCCCGTGAGCGCCGCCTCGGTGGCGATCTTGGCGGTCTCGAGATCGCGGATCTCCCCGATGAGGATGACATCCGGATCCTGCCGCAGCAGCGAGCGCAGGATCGTCGAAAACTTGAGGTCGATGTGGTTGTTGACCTGGGACTGGGTCACGCCGCCGAGCTGGATTTCGACGGGGTCCTCGATGGTCGAGATGTTGAGGTCCGGCTTGTTGATCTCGTGCAGCGCGGCGTAGAGCGTCGTGGTTTTCCCCGAGCCGGTGGGGCCCGTCACGAAGATGATGCCGTTGGGATTCTGGATCAGCCGCTTGAACGGGCGCAGGATGGTCTGCGAGATCATCATCTTCTCCAGCGTCAGCATCGTCTTCTTCCCGCTCATCGCGAGAATGCGGAGCACGATTTTTTCGCCGTACTGGGTGGGGATGGACGAGAGGCGGAAGTTCGCCGTGGCGCTTCCGATGGGCAGTGAAAAGCGACCGTCCTGGGGAAAGCGTGATTCCGCGATGTTCAACTGCGCGAGGATCTTGAGTCGCGAGATGATCGCGCGATGGAGCTTGCGCGAATACGTCAGGGCCTCGCGAAGATTGCCGTCGATGCGGAAGCGGATGCGCGACTGTGTTTCCTGCGGCTCGATGTGGATGTCGGTTGCCCGCTCCCGCAGCGCGTAGTAGATGACCTCGTCGAGAATGCGGACCAGTGATTCGGAATCCGCGAGGGCCGCGAGTTTGTCGGCGGCGAGGTCGGGCTGGTCGAAGATGGACGATCGTTCGAGTTCGTTCAGGCTCTCCTCCAGGTTTTTCTCACTCGAGTACTGGATGAGCACCGAGTCCTCGATGTCGCGGGGCAGCGCAAACACAGGTGACACGGGAGTCTGCGCAATCTGGCCCAGGCGCTTGACGGTATCGGCGTCATTGGGGTGCGCCATGGCGGCCGTCAGCACGCCGTTGATCACATACAGGCCCATGGCCCTGGCTTTCCTCGCGATCTCGACCGGCAGCTTTTGAACCGCCTCCTCGGTGATGACCGAGGCGAAGGGGTCGACGTAGGCGACGCCGAGGGAATCCGCCCAGAGGCGGCAGCCGTCGTCCTTGGAAACAATCTTGGTGTCGATCAGGGCCTGAAGGAGATTGACGCTGCCGCCGTGGTGTTTCAGGAGCGCGTCGAGCTCACTGGTGCCGTCGAAGTGGGGCAGTGCTCGAACCTGGTCGGCAAAATGGCTAACGCTTGGGTTTAGCACGGCGCTTTTGTTTGTTTTGGAAAAGCTTCCCGATCTCGAACTGATTCAGCCGTTCCATGGCGAACGAGCCGGTGGTCCTCTCGAGGCGCAACTCCGCGAGCATTTCTGGAAGCGAATAACGCACCTCGGCGAGCCCCATGATGTCGGGCGGGTCTTCGGCCGGTCCGTGATCGGGGGATGGAGGAGTGGTCTTCATCGTGAAATTCCGCCTGTCCGGTTCGTGTTTGGAGCCGTGTCCATCAGTTTGATGGTCCACCTTCACCCTCATGGCCAAAAATGGCTTCAAGGGTGTCGCGGAGGCGTGTCACGATTTCATCCTTGGGCGTGTCCTTGCGGAGGTAGTTGGAGGCGCCCAGTTCGAGCGATTCCTCGACGGTCTGGCGATTGGCAAGTGAGGTCAGCATGATCACGACTGCATCGGGATCGATTTTCTTGAGCTCCCGCAGGGTGCCGATGCCGTCGAGTATGGGCATGTTTACATCGAGCAGGACCAGGTCCGGACGCTCACGCTGGTAGATCTCCAGCGCCTCTGAGCCGTTCGATGCCTCGATCAAGGTGGGGTTTCCCAGGGTGCGCGCGATCAAGCCCACGAATTTTCTGACATGGGCCTCGTCGTCCACGAGGAGTATCTTGCCGTCAAACGTCATGTATCGAGTGGAAAGGAGATGCTGAACTCACAGCCGCCCCCAGGCATGTTGTCAGCTGTGATGGTGCCCCTGTGTGCATCGACGATGTTTCTGCAGATGGCAAGGCCAAGCCCGGTGCTTTTTTCTCCACCGGTTGGCCTGACGGAAAGTTTACCGAAATCCTTAAACAGTCTGCCGCGTTCACCCTCGGGAATGCCGGGGCCCTGATCGCGAACGGCAAGCCGGACTCCGTTTTCGTTCAAGCTCAGTTCAATGCTGATGGTGGATCCCGGTGGGGAGTACTTCACGGCATTGCTCAGCAGGTTGTCGATGACCTGCCTGATTTTGGCAGGATCTAGTGAAAGCGGCTGGAGACTGGGAATCGGCAGAAGGGAGAGCACTGTCTTTTTTCTGCCTGCCTCCATGCTCATCAGGTGCACGGATCTCTGAACGAGTTCGCCAAGGGCCGTGGGCTCGCGGTGGATCTTCAGCTCTCCCGATTCTATCGTGGCGATATCGAGCAGCTCGTTGACCATGTCGAGCAGTTGGTGGCTGGTGGTCTGGATGGTTTTCGCCAGGTCGAGTTGCTCCGCGTTCAGCGTGCCCAGCATCGGATCCTGCAGGAACTCGGCCAGCCCGCGGATCGATGCCAGCGGATTGCGCAGGTCATGCGCAGCCATTCCCAGAAAGCGGTTCTTTGCGGCATTTGCCCGGGTCAGTTGATTGACGAGACTCCTTTGCTGCTCGCTCAGGATGCGGTTGGTCAGATGCATCCGGATTCGCGCAATGGCTTCATTTGCCCGAAACGGCTTGGGAAGGTAGTCGACTCCACCGGCACGGAAGCCTTCCACCACGTCGTCCGATTCGGATCTTGCTGTAATGAAGATGACAGGTGCCGCAGTATCGCCGTATATCGCCCGTATCCTGCGGCAGGTGTCGAACCCATTGGTACCCTTCATTTCGACGTCCATCAGGAGGAGATCCGGCTGAAACTGCGGATAGACTTCCAGTGCCTGATCGCCGGAGTGTGCTTCAGCCAGTTCATAACCCTCGCCATGGAGAATGCCGCTCAGGATGCGGATGTTCAGGCGGTCGTCGTCAACGACGAGAATCTTTCGTCCGTGAAGATCAGGTGTGCAGGTTGAAGCGGGAACCATGAGTGAATCTGCAGAAGGATCACTGGTGGAGTCGAAAGTTGTTCAATTGGCTGGAACACGAAGAGGTCTGCAACAGGATTCTCTGATTCTTCGTAACATATCAAAATATACGGATATGTTGATATTAAGCTTGAGGAGGCTTGGCGGGAAGCGATAAAAATCGGGATCATTTCCATGGCCAATTCCTTTGTTTTTTCCTCCGAATCAGTTGGTGAGGGTCATCCCGACAAGGTCGCCGATCTCATCTCCGACAGTGTTCTCGACGCATGCCTTTCGGTCGACCGGACAAGCCGCGTCGCCTGCGAGACGCTGGTGAAATCGAATGCGGTGGTGGTCGCCGGGGAGATCACCATTCCCAAGCTGGGTGCCCGGCCGATTGATGCCGCCATCAATGTCGACCGCATTGTCCGGGAAGCGATTCGCGAAATCGGCTATGTGAACGCCGACGATGTTTTCCATGCCGACAAGGTTTTCATTCACAACCTGCTGACCACCCAGTCACCTGACATCGCGCAGGGTGTGGATGCCCGAAGGGCGAAAGGAAAACAGACTGCCGAGCAAGGCGCCGGGGATCAGGGACTGATGTTCGGTTATGCCTGCAATGAAACGCCGGAGCTGATGCCGACCCCGGTGATGTTTGCCCACAGACTGGGGCGCGAGCTCACCGCCATTCGCAAGTCGGGAAAGGCCCGCTGGCTTCGCCCGGATGCTAAGTCGCAGGTGTCGATTCGCTATCGCGATGGAAAGCCGGTGGAGGTCGTGAACGTCGTCATCTCGACGCAGCACACCGAGGACGTTGATCACGCCGAGATTGAATCGTTTCTGATCAAGAACGTCATCCGCAAGGTCATTCCTGCGAGGCTGCTGAATTCGAGAACGGAGTACCTGATCAATCCGACAGGACGCTTTGTTGTCGGGGGCCCCCAAGGGGACACGGGGCTCACCGGGCGTAAGATTATTGTGGATACATACGGTGGCTGGGGACGCCATGGCGGGGGGGCGTTTTCCGGGAAGGATCCGTCCAAGGTCGACCGCTCGGCTGCGTACATGGCGCGCTGGGTGGCAAAGACGATCGTGGCTTCAGGTCTCTCCGAAATCGCCGAGCTCCAGCTTGCCTACGCGATCGGTTATCCGAAACCGGTCAGCGTTTTTGTGGACACGTTTGGAACGGGAACGGTGGCGGACGAGAAGATCGCGGAGGCCGTCCAGGATGTTTTCAGCTTCAAACCTGCGGACATTGTGAAGCAGCTCAATTTGCTGAGGCCGATTTACCGGCAGACGACGAACTACGGTCATTTTGGCAAGAAGGGCCTGCCGTGGGAGGTTCCCAGCAGGGCCGGCGCATTGACCGCAGCCGTCAAGCGCCGCGCGTAAGCGGACATCAAACTCAAACCATTATTTTTTGTCATGGGTTCAGCACTCGCCAAACCTTCCACCGCTCACGATTTCAACGTAAAGGACATTTCTCTGGCCGATTGGGGTCGAAAGGAAATCAACGTTGCCGAGCACGAAATGCCGGGACTGGTTTCACTGCGCAAGAAGCACGGTGCGGCAAAACCGCTCAAGGGCGTGCGCATCACCGGGTCACTGCACATGACGATTCAGACGGCGGTTCTCATTGAGACGCTTGTCGAACTCGGCGCCTCCGTCCGATGGGCTTCGTGCAACATTTTCTCCACGCAGGATCATGCCGCCGCCGCCATTGCAAAGGCCGGGGTTCCGGTGTTCGCCTGGAAGGGAGAGACGCTCGAGGAGTACTGGGACCTCACCTGGAAAGCGCTCAGTCATCCCGGTGGCAAGGGACCGCAGCTCGTCGTCGATGACGGGGGCGATGTCACGCTTCTGCTGCACAAGGGCTACGAACTTGAGAATGGATCGGACTGGGTCGACTCCGCGTCCGGTTCGCACGAGGAGCAGGTCATCAAGAATCTCCTGAAGCGGATACACGCGGAGGATCCGCTGGTCTTCTCGCGCATGGTGAAGGACTGGCGCGGTGTCTCTGAGGAAACCACGACGGGCGTGCACCGGCTCTACCAGTTGCACGAAAAGGGCGCGCTGCTGGTGCCCGCGATCAATGTGAACGATTCGGTCACGAAGTCGAAATTCGACAATCTCTACGGTTGCCGGGAATCGCTCGCGGATGGACTGAAACGCGCGACCGACGTCATGATCGCGGGCAAGGTCGCGTGCGTTTGCGGCTACGGCGACGTCGGCAAGGGCTCGGCGCATTCACTCCGCGGTTTCGGCGCGCGGGTCATCGTGACGGAGGTCGATCCGATCAACGCATTGCAGGCCGCGATGGAAGGCTTCGAGGTCAATACCGTTGAAAGCACGCTGGGCACCGCCGACATCTATGTGACGACGACGGGCAACCGCGACGTCATCACACTCGAGCACATCCAGCGGATGAAGGATCAGGCGATCATCTGCAACATCGGGCATTTCGACAATGAGATCCAGGTCGACCGCCTCTACAAGTCCGCGGGAACGCGGCGCATCACCATCAAGCCGCAGTATGACCAGTTCGTTCTCGCGAACGGCCGCAGCATCTACCTTCTCGCGGAGGGCCGCCTCGTGAACCTGGGCTGTGCGACGGGCCATCCGTCGTTTGTGATGTCGAATTCCTTCACGAACCAAACACTGGCGCAGCTCGACCTCTGGGAAAAACGCGATTCCTACAAGGTCGGGGTCTATCGCCTGCCGAAGCACCTCGATGAAGAGGTTGCGCGGCTGCATCTGGAAAAGATCGGGGCGAAGCTGACTGTTCTTACAAAGGAGCAGGCAGCCTATCTGGGCGTGCCAGTGCAGGGGCCCTACAAGCCAGAGCACTACCGGTACTGACCAAACCGCAAAACCGCATCACCAAACGATGCGGTTTTTGTTTCTCTTGAAAGTCCGGAACTGACCGCTCATCGACGGAAGTGGCGCGAACGATCCAGCGATTGCAGATTTCCCCAAGGTACGCGCGCCTGTCGCAGTCCCTCGGCTAACCTCCTCCGTTGGAGGGGCGCGCATCCCCCTCAGTTGGAGATGACATGTAGCCGACAGGCGGCTGAAAAGCAGCCAACCTGTCGGCGTTATGAATAATAACATACATAAAATAGATGGTGAGCGTGTCGCTGTCGAGATGGCGATGACGGTTAAGTTGGGGCTGGATCTGCACGCCAGGGATGTGGTGGTCTGCCGTCAGAATGACGGGCAGCAGCCGAAGCCAGTGTGCAGAATGACGCACAAAGAGTTGCTGGATCTGGTTGCGGGGCTGATCGCCGCAGGACACCGTGTGGAGAGTTGCTACGAGGCCGGACCGTGCGGATACGGGTTGCATCGCAAGTTGATCCAGATGGGAGCGCGCAATCGGGTGATCGTGCCTCGGAAATGGGACGCGGAAGGCAGGCGTGTGAAGACTGATCGCAGGGATGCCCGGGAGATCTGTGATGCGCTGGACCGATACCTGCGAGGCAGCACCACTGCCTTTTCGGTGGTGTACGTTCCGACGGAGGAACAGGAAGAGACTCGAGCGTTGGGTCGGCAACGGGGAATGCTGGTGAAGGAGCGCCAGCGCTGTGTGGTGCGGGGTCACGGCTTGATGCTGACCGCCGGTGTGCAGGCGGATCCAGACTGGTGGCATCCCAAGGCCTGGAGTGAGCTGGCGAAGACATTGCCGCCGGAGCTGCGCGCACGGATAGAGACCTGGCAGCGTCAAGCGCTGCATTTTGAATCCGAGATAGAAGCGTGGACCAAGCGGGTTGAGAGTATGGGCGAGAAACAGATTCTGGTGAAAGGACTGGGTCTGCTCACGAACACACTCCTGGGAATGGAGGTGTGCGATTGGGCCCGCTTTGGCGGTCGTCGAAAGGTGGGAGGGTACAGCGGATTGTGCCCGAGTGAGTACTCGACGGGGACACGTCGCCGTCAGGGCAGCATCTCCAAGCACGGAAACCCTCGAATGCGTCACCTGCTCGTCGAGGCCGCCTGGCGTCTGCTGCGCTGGCAGCCCGACTACCCTCCGCTGAAAAAACTGCGCCAGGCGCTCGGCGCCCGTGCACGCAAACGAGCCGTGGTCGCAGTCGCGCGACGGCTCGCAATCGATTTATGGCGCATCCACACCGGTCGCTGCACGCCCGAACAGCTGGGCCTGAAAGTGGGTTGAGCGCCTAAATGGGACTTTGGTGGCGGGGGCGGAGTGTGTTCGTCATGCCCCTTGGGTGAACCCCGTCTTGGAGGGGCATGCTTCGTCATGCCCAGGGGACGCACGATAAAACAACGCCGGTCACAGTCAGCCATCATTCATGACGGACGGGCTACAAAATGGGGGTCTCAGAAAGGGACAGGCTATCCGGCCCGATTACCTGTCTTGTCCCCGACTGGGCAAAATCGAATAGTTTAGTTTATAACCTAACATACTATAATTAATCTTGCACTGATCTGGAACAAGCGCGAAGATCCTTGCGTGTCCACCACTGTCGCACCTCCTGAAGTGCCATCACCCGCCGCGGCGCCCGCGAAGCCGTTTGTTGCCAATGAGGGAATCAAACTCGCCTCAAATTTTCTCCGGGGAACGATTGCGGAGGACCTGAGGGACGCTTCGACCGGCGCGATTTCGGACAATAGCAGTCTACTGACGAAGTTTCACGGACTCTACCTTCAGGATGATCGCGATCAGCGCATCGCCTTGAAGAGGGCGGGAAAGGAAAAGGCGTTTTCATTCATGCTGCGGGTCCGCTTGCCTGGAGGGCGGTGCACACCGCAGCAGTGGCTGGTTCTTGATTCGCTGGCCGATCAGTTCGGCATCCAGTCCCTCCGGCTGACAACCCGTCAGACCTTTCAGTTTCACGGCGTGCTCAAGGGGAATCTGAAGCCCTTGATCAAGGGCTTGAATTCCGTGCTGCTGGATTCGATTGCCGCCTGCGGCGATGTGAATCGAAACGTCATGGCTCCGCCGAATCCGGAGCGCAGCCCGGTGCTCCAGCAGGTGTACGAACAGGCGAAGGCGTGGAGCGAATACGTGCTGCCGAAGACACGCGCCTATCACGAGATCTGGCTCGACGATGTGCGTGTCGCCGGTGGTGAACCCGAGATCGAACCGATCTATGGTGCGACCTATCTTCCGCGCAAGTTCAAGACGGGGTTTGCGCTGCCGCCGTCAAATGACGTGGACCTCTTTTCCCAGGACCTTGGTTTCATTGCGATCGTTGAGAACGATCGCCTCGTGGGCTACAATCTTGCGATCGGCGGTGGGCAGGGCATGAGTCATGGCAATGTCGAGACATATTCCCGCCTCGCCGATGTCGTGGGTTTCCTGACGCCTGAACAGGTCATTCCGGTTGGCACGGCCGTGCTGACGACCCAGCGGGATCACGGCGACCGGACCAACCGCAAGCATGCGCGCTTGAAGTACACGATCGACGATCGCGGACTGGACTGGTTCAAGGCGGAGGTGGAAAGGCGGTCGGGAGTGACGCTTAGTCCGGCGCGCCCGTATCAATTCACCACGATCCAGGATCCACTTGGCTGGCATGCATGTGCCGATGGAACCTGGTTCTACGGCCTGCACATCCTCAGTGGCCGCATCAAGGACGCCCCCGGGTGGGAGATGAAGAAGGCCCTCCGCGAGATTGCCGCGTTTCACACGGGCGATTTCAGGCTTACAGCATCGCAGAACCTCACAATTTCCGGCGTCTCGACCGAAGCCAAGGCTCGTATCGATGAGGTTCTGGGCCGCTACAATCTCACGGCGGAGAATGCGCGATCCGGCATGCGTCTGAACGCGCTGTCCTGCGTGGCGCTTCCCAGCTGCGGTCTCGCGCTCGCTGAAAGCGAGCGTGCGCTGCCCGATTTGCTGGCGCGCTTTGAAACGATCCTCGAGGAGGCGGGTTTGCGGGATGACGCCATCAGTCTGCGGATCACCGGATGCCCGAACGGGTGTGCGCGTCCGTACCTCGCGGAAATCGGTTTTGTGGGCAAGGCACCTGGAAAGTACGCGATCTATCTGGGAGCCAACTACGAGGGAACCCGGCTGAACCGCCTCTTTGCCGCCAGCCTGACCATCGATGACGCACTGGCTCAACTGACACCCATCATCAAGCGCTTCGCATTGGAGCGGAATGAGAGGGAACGGTTTGGCGACTGGTGTGAGCGGGTGATCCTTCCGAAGGATGCCACGTTTCATTCGGTTGGCACCAGGACATAAAGGCGATTTGACTGCGAAGGGCCTCCGCGGATTTTCCTGCCGGCAAGAAATGCCCTTGCACTTTGCGTTCAGCCCCTTTGCTTCTGGGGCTTGGACTGGAGAGATGGCTGAGTGGTCGATAGCGGCGCTTTGCTAAAGCGTTGTACGTGTAACAGCGTACCGGGGGTTCGAATCCCCCTCTCTCCGCCATGCTTCGCTCGTTGAGCTTAGCAATGAGGTGTAACTGAGACCCCGTGAAATTGCTGAAGCAGGGTCAATGAGGCTGAAGGAGGGCTTAGTGATCTGCGGGACTGCTCTGCTTATTTGAATCGACGCGCCCGTGGGTTTGCGGAGCCTTGAGGCCCCGATCACTCCGATGACTTCCTCTTCCGGCTCCCCGATTGCCCGCTATGCATGGATGGTGGTGGCACTGCTGTTTCCGGTGGCGCTGCTCAACTACCTGGATCGCCAGATGCTGGCGACGATGAAGGGCTCGATGGTCGACGACATCCCAAGCATCGCAAACAAGGCGGACTGGGGGCTGGTGCTGGGATGCTTCAAGTGGACCTACGCGGTGCTGAGTCCGTTTGGAGGCTACGTGGCGGACCGTTTCAGCAAGCGCTGGGTGATCTGCGGCAGCCTGTTCATGTGGTCGGCTGTCACCTGGTGGACGGGTCACGTGACTTCCTTTCACGAACTCGTGCTTGTGCGCTCATTGATGGGCGTCAGCGAGGCTTTCTACATTCCCGCGGCGCTGGCTTTGATCTCGGAGTATCACGCCGGCAGCACGAAATCGCGGGCGGTGGGTTGCCACCAGGCAGGCATTTACATCGGTCAGATTCTCGGCGGCTTCGCGGGTTACATCGCCGCTTCCCCCGACCATGGCTGGCGATGGGCGTTCACCACCTGCGGCATGCTGGGCGTCATCTATGCGCTTCCGCTGCTTGCTGCACTCCGGGATCCGGTGCGATCGGTTGAGCAGGCCGCGGAGGCAAAGGTCGCCCGGAGCGGCGTGCTGCGCGGGTTGCTGGGAGACAGGAATTTTCTCCTGTTGGTGCTGTACTTCACGCTGCCGGCGATCGCCGGCTGGGTGGTGCGCGACTGGATGCCCGAGATCCTGCGCGAAAAATTCAATCTCGGTCAGGGCAAGGCGGGTGTCAGCGCGATCCTTTACGTGCAGATTGCATCGATCGTCGGCGTGATCATCGGCGGCTCACTGGCGGATCGCTGGATGAAGAAAACCAACCGTGGAAGGATTTTCACGAGCGCGATTGGCATGGTGATGTTTCTCCCCGCGCTGTTCAGTGTCGGGCATGCGTCAACGCTGACGATCGCGATCGTCGGCCTGATCATCTTCGGCCTTGGCTGGGGATTCTTCGACTGCAACAACATGCCGATTCTCTCCCAGATCGCACGTCCGGAATGGCGCGCCACCGGCTACGGAATCATGAATCTGGTCAGCATCAGCTGCGGTGGATTCGGCGACTGGGGCTTTGGCGTCCTTCGCGACCGGCATGTGCCGCTGGACGTGATTTTTGGTGCGTTCGCGGGCGTCGCATTGCTGTCGGTGGTCATAGTGATGCTGATCAAGGTGGGCGCGAACGCCGATCGGAAGGCATGACCGTGAACGGCATCGGGCCAGCCGCCGCAAAATGCGGGGACTGGGAATGCAACGTCAGACACTGCCGGCGGCTGGAAGTCGTCCGAGACTGAACCACGTCACTCCGCGCCTATCCTGGCTGCCCTGACTCCAGGTCGTACAACATGTGCCAGATGCGATCCGTCTCGCCGCGCTCGATGACCTGGAGGGGTGTTGATCCCTCGAAGGCGGAATTGGGCTGTTTCAGCCAGCGGCCCACCTCGACCGGCTCCATGACACGTGCCAGCCCGTCGAGCAGGCGATCCATCTCAACCAGCGCCTTCTCCTGTTTCGCGGATGGCGGCTCCCCCTGGCTCCATTTTGCCACTGAACGCGGTGAAAATCCGGTCAACCGCACGAGCAGCGGCTGAGGCAGGCTGAAGGTGTTTCTATAGTGCTGGAGCAATCGCGAATAGTCATGAACCTTCCGGTGGGCAAAACGAAATGTTCCAGTCAGCGCCGGCCTGGCGGTGAGCTTTCGTTTCTTGAGCATGGTGGCCATATTTTTGCCTGCATTAGAGCCTGCAATATTGCAGGTGTCAAGACTTGGGCTTCAAACTGAATCTAGCCAGTTTCTCACCCTCGACCACCTCGATACAATCGTCGGGATGAGCACTGGGGAAAACGACTCCGTTTGTTCCACTTCGTGCGTTGGCGGAGTTTACCAGCATTCCGCTGGCGCCGATCGCCGCCGCGGCGCGGCCCAGCGCCTGAGTCTGACTTTCCTGCCTGGTCTGCATGAGTTTGCGCCAGTCTTCCGACGCAAGTTCTCTTTGAGTAATGTGCAGTGCGCGCCGCAGGCTGGGCAATCTCAGGTCCAGCACTTTGGTCAATCGAACCTCGATTGCGACCAGGACCCGAGGACCTTTGGTCACTACGCCGTAGTAGCGATCGTGAGCCCGGCATTCCTCCAATGCGATTGAATCGGATGTGCTTCCATAGACTGCAGCCAGTCCAGGCGGGTTCCAGCGACCGCCCCGCATCCGGGCCCCCGCTCCGCTGATGATGTCTCTGGCAGTCGGGAAATTGATGGTCTGGAATCGAAAAAGCGTCCCAGTCCAGGGTTTCAGCCACTGAGGGTGCGTCGCCAGAGTCTCATGAAATTCCGCATAACGTGGGTTTGGCTTCAATATAGGCGCCATGATGAGCAATCCTTCATCCAAGTTTGCATGCTGCGCATGACCCGGCCTGTCTTCGAGAGGCGTCTCACCTCGCGGCAGGGAGCACGGATTTTTCCGCGGCGATCAGGGCGTCGAAAGCCTGCTCGGGGGAGGTGGATTCGTTTAACCGCGCAATGATGTCGGTCTTCATGACCAGCACGCAGAGGCGGGCCAGGGTGTGGAGGTGGAGGCGGTCGTCCTGGCAGCAGATCAGGAAAAAGAGGTGGGTGTGGTGACCGTCGGGGGCGCTGAACGGCACGCCTTGAATTGTGCGGCCGAGCACCAGGAAGGAGCCTTCATAGCGATAGGGCTCATGGTTGCGCGGGTGGGGAAGCGCAATACCGCCGGGGAGTGCCGTCGGACACATCTCCTCGCGCTCGATGATGCTCGCGAGGAGTTCGCGCGGGTCAAGCAGGCGGTCGGTCTTCTGCGCGAGCGCCACCATGTCGCGCAGGACCGAGGACGCCGTCTTCGATGTGAGCTCGAGGTCGATGTAGTCGCGGTGAAGCAGCTCGGGAATGAGCGCCGCCTGGGGCAGGACATCGCGGGTGCCGCGGGTGGACTTCTCGTGATAGATGTCGAGTCGCTTCTCCGGGAGCTGGAGAATGCGCTGCGACGCCCAGGCATCGATGGCGGAGCGCCGGAAGATGATGCGTCCACCCCGGGTTTCATGCGGAAGACCGGCCTCGCGCATGAGCCGTTCGACATCGCCGTTGGCGAGGTGAAGGTACTCACGCAGTTCCTCGATGTTGAAGGTTCGATGCGACATGCCGGCCGATTCTGTGGAAATGAGCGCCGCATGCCAACCCAGCAATTTTCCCAGGACTGCGCGGAGAATGTTGCCAGGCCCGGGGTCGTGCCGGTGGGATTCAGGTGTGGCTGGTTTTCGTCCTCCATCGCATCGATGGCTCTATCCATTGACACTTCTGGGCTGCATCTTTCTCGCGTCGGGCGGGAGTGAGGTTGCCGGACCAGGAATTCCAGGCTCGGACAAGCTGGCACATTATTTTGTGTTTGGCGCACTCGCGACCGGTGCGGTGCGCCTGGTTGAGCGTCGCCAGGCCTTCTGGGTGGTGCTGGCGGTTTCGTTGTACGGCGCGTCCGATGAATGGCACCAGAGCTTCACGGCGGGCCGGTCGGTTGAGTTTGCGGACTGGCTTGCCGATACGCTGGGTGCGATGACCGCAGTCTGGGCGTATCATGGGTGGCCGCTGTACCGGAGAATTCTCGAGACCCCTCTCTGCTTCAGGAGAAGAAAGCCGTGCATTGAAAATTCCGGCAACGACCGCTCCAATGTAACCGAATGACATCCAAGGAAGCCCAGAAGCGCATGATTGACCTGCGGGCGGAAGTGTCGCGTCACGACGCGCTCTACTATCGCGAGGCGCGCAGTGAGATCTCCGACTTTGAATATGACCGTCTGAAGCGCGAACTCGCCGATCTCGAGCGCGCCCACCCGAAGGAGACCGCCGCCCTGGGAGCCGAATCTCCGACCCATCGAATCGGAGACGATCGAGCCGAGGGTTTCCAGCGGGTGCGGCACCTGACGCCGATGACAACGCTCGAGAACACCTACGACGAACTCGAACTGCGGGAGTTCGATCTGCGTCTGCAGCGGCTCCTCGGAAAGTCCGATCTGGCCTTCACCGTCGAACCCAAGGTCGATGGCGCATCCATCAGCCTCACCTTTGAAAAGGGAAGATTCACGCGGGCCGTCACGCGCGGGGATGGCGAGGAAGGCGATGACGTCACCGCCAATGTCAGCCGGATCGCCTCCCTGCCGAGGGTGCTGACGCCTGGCAGCGCTGATGCGGCGATACCGGAGCTCGTTGAGATTAGAGGAGAAATTTTCCTGCGGTTTGAGGAGTTCAATCGAATCAACCAACTGCAGGAGGAAGCTGGTGGAGAGCGCTATGCGAATCCCCGCAATCTTGCGTCTGGCACGCTCAAGCTGCTCGATCCGACGATCGTCGCGCAGAGGAGCCTTGAACTCGTGGTCTATGGGCTCGGCGCGTGCGAACCACCCGCGCTGAAGACACAGTCAGCCTTGCATTCCGCGCTCAGGGCGTGGGGGTTGCCCGGCCTGGATACGGTGGTGCGCGTGACCGGCATCGATGCAGTGTGGAAGGCGATCCAGAATTTGGATACGGCTCGCTCATCGCTCCCCTTTGCGACGGATGGCGCGGTGGTGAAACTCGATGAATTCAGCCAGCAGCGCGAGGCGGGCTATCGGGGGGAGGGGGAGCGGGCCCGCAAGCTTTCGCCACGCTGGGCGTGCGCCTTCAAGTTTGCCCCCGAGCAGGCGGAGACGCGCCTGCGCGAAATCACGATCCAGGTTGGTCGCACCGGCGTGCTCACTCCCGTCGCTGAACTCGACCCCGTACTGCTTGCAGGCTCCACCGTCTCACGAGCGACGCTGCACAATCGCGATGAGATTGCCAGAAAGGACATCCGCATCGGCGACTTCGTGCTCGTTGAAAAGGCGGGTGAAATCATTCCCGCCGTGATCGGAGTGAACCTCGAGCGTCGCACACCCGAGTGTCTGCCGTACCAGTTCCCCAGCCTGTGCCCGGCCTGCAATACGCCTGTCGTGCAATGGGAGGGGGAGGTGGCCTGGCGCTGCCCAAATGAATCCTGTCCGGTGCAGGTCAGGCGACGCGTGCAGCACTTCGCATCGAAGGCGTGCGTCGACATCGACGGGCTTGGAGAGGCGATGGTGGACACGCTTGTGGAGAAAGGATGGGTGAGCCGGATTTCGGATCTGTACCGGCTCCGTCGCGACGATCTGCTGAGCCTCGGCAAGAGCGTGGCCAGGTCGACGGACAAGCTTCTGGCTGCGATCGAGAAGAGCAAGACCGCCGAGCTCTGGCGGTTCGTGCATGGGCTCGGGATTCCGTATGTCGGCGCCGCATCGGCCAAGGATCTCGCCGCGCACTTCGGAGGCCTCGAGGCACTCGTCGAATCGAGACACGCTGATTTTCTCGGCGAAGGAAAGGAGACGGTCATCCCGGGGATCGGCGAAACCATGGCGCTGGCCATTCTTGATTTTTTCAACAAGCCGGGGAATCGCGCCTTGATTTCAGATCTGGTGTCGGCGGGCATTCATCCGACGCCGCCGGCCGCCAAAGCCTCCGTGGGTACCGCGCTGGAGGGAAAAACCATCGTGCTCACAGGCACGCTTCCCACGCTCACGCGCGAGGAGGCGACTGCGCGGATTGAGGCCGCCGGTGGAAAAGTCAGCGGCAGCGTGAGCAGGAAAACCAGCTACGTTCTCGCGGGAGAGGAAGCCGGTTCCAAGTTGGAAAAGGCGAAATCGCTGGGCATCCCGATTCTTTCCGAAGCCGAGTTCCGGTCGCTGCTTGGTGAATAGACCGCCGCGTCTGTTGCCGCCGGACCAGGTGCTTGGCCGGCGATCAACCCGGAGGCCAGCTCATCGAACGACCCCCAAGCAGATGGACATGCAGGTGGGGCACGCTTTCTCCTCCATCCGGACCGTTGTTGATGACGATGCGGTAGCCCTTGGAGAGATGGAGAGTTCTTGCGAGCGCGGCGGCGGTCAGCAGGAGGTGCCCAAGGAGGGACTGATTTTCCGGAGGGACCTCGCCGATTCTGGGGAAAGGGGTTTTGGGAATGATCAGGACATGCACGGGCGCCTGCGGTGCGATGTCATGGATGGCGATGCACTTGTCGTCCTCGTGCGCAATTTTCGCGGGAATCTCACGATCGATGATCTTCTGAAAGAGGGTCTTTGCCATGACGCGGTTCTAGCGGAGTCATGACCTGAATCGAGGCGAATCACCGCCGCCGCGTTCGCAGCGGAGCTGCTCAGAGAAACAGGAGATTCAGGCTCGCGGACTTCAATGTGCGCGCCGCGGCGAGTGAACGAATGAAGGCGAGCGCCTCATCGTAGTCGCGTTTCCTAGCCGGACTCCTGCGTTTGTTGTCGGGCAGAAGGGCTGGGCGAAGATTTGTGATCAGCAGTGTCGCCTCGCGATAGGGAGCGAGCTGCTTGAGGCCGGTCATGATTTCAGCGCGTGTAAAGAGGGGAGTGGCTGACACCAGGGTGGCCGCGGCGTCCCAGTGAAAGAAGCCGTGTGCGGGACTGCGTCCAAAGAACCTCGCGAGCAGATCGGCGGCTGCGGCGGTGAATGCGGCGTCGTAGAGATCCGCGGACTCGGGTTCGCGCTGCGTCCGCGATTCCAGCTCAGCGAGACTGAAGGCGATGGCGTCCCTGATCTGCCGGGCGAGGTAGAGGTCGTGCCCGGTGACCTGGGCGAAGAGCGCGTTGATGAGATGCAGACGGCGCAGGTCGGCGGATGGTACGTTTCTCACTTCAGTGAAGAAAGCCGGATGAATCCGGGACGCGTAGAATCGATTCCCGCGCGGCGCCGGCGGTTCGGATCAGTCCGCCTGATCCCGGGGCTCGTCGCCTGGAGAAGGCTGGTGAAGCAGGCTGATCTCCTCGACGAATTCGCCGACGTCGCGGAATTCCTTGTACACGCTGGCGAATCGGACGTACGCGACCTGGTCGATGTTGCGAAGGCGCTGCATGACGCCGTCACCGATCGCATGCGATGGCACCTCGCTGTCGAAGCGGGCCTCCATGGCGTCGAGCACGTCGTCGATGAGCATGGAAATCTGCTCGGCGTCGATGGGCCGCTTGTGGCAGGCCGCCCGCACGGCGCGGACGAGCTTGTCGCGGTCGAAATCCTCCCGCCGGCCGTCCCGTTTAAGCACGACCATGCCGTCGCGCACGTGGGTCTCCGTGGTCGTGAAGCGATGGCCGCACTCGAGGCATTCGCGCCGGCGCCGGATGGTCGACCCCTCGCGTCCGATGCGGGAGTCGATGACCTTGTCCTCAATCGAAGTGCACTTGGGGCAACGCATGATTCTCTTGTGACCGACCCGCCTCAGCAAAGTTCAAGAAAGTTGCGCAGGATGCGCATGCCGTCCTGCGTGGCGATGCTCTCAGGGTGGAACTGGACGCCCCAGACGGGAAGCTGCCGGTGACGCAATCCCATCACTTCGCCCTCTGCGGTTTCCGCCGTGATTTCGAGCGCCGCGGGCAGGGAGGAGCGCTCGACCAGCAGCGAGTGGTAGCGGGTGGCGGCGAATCCCTGCGGCATGCCGCGGAAAACATCGGTGTCCTTGTGGAGAATCGGCGAGGTCTTTCCATGCATGAGACGCTCCGCTCGAACAACCCGGCCTCCGAAATGATGGCCGATCGACTGATGCCCGAGACACACGCCCAGCAGCGGAACCCTGCCCGCAAAGGCGGCGATCATGGCGAGCGAGACACCCGCCTCAGCCGGTGAGCAGGGACCGGGGGAAATGAGCACTCGTGCCGGCTTGAGCTTCAGTGCTTCCTCGGGGGTGATCTCATTGTTTCGAAACACCCGCTGCTCCGCGCCCAGTTGCCCGAAACACTGGACGAGGTTGTAGGTGAACGAGTCGAAGTTATCGATGACAAGAAGCACGGCAGTCGTTCAGCGATACATTCGAGCGCCGCGCGGGTCAAGCGGGGCCCGGAGTCAACCGATGGCAAAACGCAAACGAGCATACGAGTTGCGGCACGACATTGCTCCCGCGGTTGCCTTCCTGTCCCGGACGCTTTGCCTTGATCTATCCGCCTTCCTCTGACGCTTTCCCATCATCCGGCATGCCGACAACCCGCAATCCTCGATCTCCGTCCGAGCCGCTTCCACCGGGCTCGGGAGCTGCGGTTGTTGACACGGGCTTCATTCCGACGCGGGCGAAACTGCTCGAGGTTGCTGCGTTTCTCGACCGGGTGGAGCGCCATGCCGTGGCGGGTGATTTTCGTTGTGAGGCGCTGCGGGAGGCGGCGCGCCTGCTTGTCGACGGACGCCCTGAGCGTGCGCGGCGCATTCTGGAGAAACTGAGCGATCCGACCTCCGATCCGGAGGCGGTTTCGTCCGGCAAGGCCGCGCTCGGGGCCTGGCGTCCCGCGGGCAGATGAAGTTTCGCGATGCGCTACATTGAACCACACGGCCACATGGTGAGCCGCACAACGGACGACTACCAGGCCATGGTGGCGGCTGGCTGTGCGGCGGTGTGCGAACCCGCGTTCTGGGCGGGCTATGACCGCGGATCGGCGGACGGGTTTCGCGACTACTTTCGCCAGTTGACGGAGTACGAGCCTGCGCGCGCCGCCAAATTTCTTCTGCCGCACTATTCCTGGCTCTGCATCAATCCGAAGGAGGCCGAGGACCTCAGCTGGCGGCGGACGTGCTGGCGATGATCCCGGAGTTTCTTGGCCGGGCGAATGTCCCGGGCATTGGTGAGATTGGGTTGAACCGCAACACGCGCAATGAACTCAAGGTGCTCGAGCAGCACGTCGACCTCGCGGTGCGCCACGATCAGCTCATTCTGGTGCACACGCCGCACCTTGAGGACAAGCGGAAGGGGACGCAGCTCATTGTCGACCTGCTTCGCTCGCACAAGGGCGTGAAGCCGGAACGCGTGATCATCGATCATGTCGAGGAGCACACGATCCAGCTCGTATTGGACAATGGATTCTGGGCGGGCATCACGCTTTATCCCGATTCGAAATCCTCGCCGCCGCGCGCGGTCGACATGCTCGAGATCTGCGGTCGCGACCGCATCTGGCTGAATTCCGCGTGCGACTGGGGCGTGAGCGATCCGCTCGCCGTTCCAAAGACGGCGCTGGAAATGCGCCGCCGCGGGTATGGCGCGGATTTTGTGGATCAGGTGCTGTTTCAGAATCCGCTGAGATTCCTGTCCCAGTGCCCGCGGTTTGTCCTCAGCCAGCCTGCCGGATGAAACTCAATCACGGGCTTCATCTCGCCTACTGCACCAACGTCCATCGAGGCGACACCTGGGAGGAAACCTGGCGCGCGCTGCGGGATCACACGCTTGCGGTCAGGCGGCGCGTCGCCCCGGGCCGCAGTTATGCCATCGGCCTGAGACTCAGCCACCGTGCGGCCGGTGAACTGGCCCAGGGCGACAACCTGAACGCGTTTCGGCGCTGGCTCGATGCGGAGGACTGCTATGTTTTCACCATCAACGGATTTCCCTACGGCAGTTTTCACGGGAAGCGCATCAAGGAGCAGGTCTATGCGCCGGACTGGTCGACTCCGGAGCGGGTTGCGTACACTTCGCTGCTGTTCGATCTCCTTGCGCAATTGCTGCCCAAGGGAGTCGCCGGCAGTGTCAGCTCGGTGCCTGGTTCCTTCAAGCCGTGGATAGTTCTGAATGCGGAGAGGCGGGCGGCGATTTTCCGGAATCTCATCCAGGCCGGCCGCCATATTGCGGAACTTTCGGAACGAAGCGGATGCGATCTTCACCTCGGCCTGGAGCCGGAGCCCTGCTGCCAGTTTGAGACATCGGAGGAGACCGTGAAGTTTTTCGACGACTGGAGGCAGTCGGATCCCGCGGTTGACGCGGAGAAGCTCCTCAGGCGCGTGGGGGTCACCTACGACTGCTGTCACCTGGCGGTTGAATACGAGTCGGCGCGCGTGGCGCTCAATCGGCTGCGTGACGCCGGGCTGCGCCTGAGCAAGCTGCACATCAGCTCCGCGCTTCGCCTGGTGCCGGACAAGGAGGGGCTGGCGGCGGTGGCGAAGTTCGACGAACCCGTCTATTTCCACCAGGTTGTGGCCGAGGAGCTGAGAAACAACCATCGCCGCCGGTATGTGGACCTTTCCTATGCGGTGGCCGACATGGAAGGCTGCATTCCCGATGACGAATGGCGCGTGCACTTTCACCTGCCGCTTCATGCCGCGCCGGGTAGTCCATTCATGGATACACGCGACCATGTGCTTGAGGCGTTCGACTGGCTGGCGGCCAGTCCCGGGGCGATCGAGCATGCGGAGATGGAGACCTACACCTGGGAGGTGCTGCCGCGCGGGCTCCGCCTGGGCATCGAGGAGCAGCTTGTGAGGGAGTATGCGTGGACCCTTCGCGGGCTCGCGGCGCGCGGTCTTGCCGACGAAGCGCTCGCAACGGCGGTTGAGAGGGAATGCGGTTCGCGATGACCCTGGTGGAAGGCCCTGCGCGCGGTCCGTTTGGAATCTGGCTCGACCTAGCGCGGGCCGGCAATTTCCCCTCGATATGGAGCAACGCCCTTGCGGCGCTGGTGCTCTCGGCTCCGCTGGCGGGGGCGCTGCCGTCGCCAGGGCTGGCTGCGCTTGCGTTTCTGGCGGGCAGCCTGGCGTACGCCGGCGGAGCGACGCTCAACGATGTCGTCGACCTTGAGTTCGACCGCAGGCATCGGCCCGAACGCGCGATTCCGCGCGGCAGCGTGGGGCGGGCGACCGCGGCTTGGCTGGGTGCGGCACAGCTTGCCGCGGGACTCGGACTGCTGGTCTTCCTGGGGGCGGCGCCGCTGGCGGTGCTTGGGCTCGGTGCAGTGATTCTTTTCTACGACTGGCTGCACAAGCGCTGGGCGGGCTCCGTGGCGCTGATGGCGGGCTGCCGGATCCTGCTCGCAGTGTCGATCGGCACGCTTCCCCGGCAGGAGATGCGCACGGCCTTTGTCCTCTGGCTTGCCGGACTGTTCCTTTACATCGTGATCCTCAGCCTGCTGGCGCGTCGGGAGCACCGTCCGGGCGTTTCCTCGGGGCGGCTGGATCGGATGGTCAGGCGCCTGCTCGCCTTCATTCCGCTGGTTGACGCCCTGGCATTGCTTGTAATTGCGGCCTGGATACCCGCGCTGTGCTGTGCAGTGGCGGTTCCCCTTGGACGCTGGGCGCAGCGCCTCGCCGCGTCGAGCTGAGTCCCTGGCACGTGGCGGCATGTGGGCGGAGCGCCTGATGCGGCGTGCGCCTGGGGAGGGGTGCAATGCGGCCTTGCTGTCATCCGGAGGTTGTGGGCTATATTGCGACCCGCCCATGGCAGAAATACTGAATTCGGTTTCTTTTCCCATTCCGGTGAGACAGGAGCACCGGCTGATCATCACGCGGGACGTGTTCGATTCAGGGAACGAGGTGTTAGGCGGGGTGCTGACGCCGAGGGAGCTGGGCGAGCAGGTGCGGGCGCTGGTCTTTTGGGACCGCGGGCTGGAAAAGGCGTTTCCAGGGTACGGTGCGCGCATCTCGGCGTGGTTTTCCTCTCGCAGCGAGGGCGTCCACCTCGCCGCTGCTCCCGTGGGACTGGATGGCGGGGAGCGGGTGAAGAACGACTTCAGCCAGCTCGAGCGCATCTGGCGGGTGATTGAGTCAGCCGGACTCTGCCGGCATTCGTACATTGTGGCGATCGGCGGCGGGGCCGTGCTCGATCTGGTGGGATTTGCGGCGGCGACCGCGCACCGCGGGATTCCGCTGGTTCGTCTGCCCAGCACGAGCCTGAGCCAGGGCGACGGCGGCGTCGGCGTGAAGAGCGGGGTGAACTATTTTGGAAAGAAGAACTGGCTCGGAGCCTTTGGCGTCCCGCACGCGGTGATCAACGACCTTTCGCTGCTGAAGGGCCTGCCGGAACGCGAGCGCCGTGTGGGCCTGGTCGAGGCCGTCAAGGTGGCGCTCATCCGCGACGCCCGTTTCTTCGAGTCGATCGCCGCCCAGGCCAGGGAGCTTGCGGCGTTCGAGACGGATGCGTTCGAGCGCGTGATCTGCGAGAGCGCGCGCCAGCACATCGAGCACATTGCAACGGCGGGGGACCCCTTCGAGCGCGGCTCGGCGCGTCCGCTCGATTTCGGCCACTGGGCCGCGCACAAGCTGGAGCAGTTGTCGCAGTTTGAACTGTCCCACGGCGAGGCCGTGGCGGTGGGCATGGCCATGGACCTCATCTATGCGCGCCGCGCCGGCCTGCTCAGCCGTCACGATTCGGACCGCGTGCTCGAACTTCTGCGCGACCTCGGTTTCGCGCTGTATTCGCCGCTGCTGGAGCTGCGCGGGCGCTCCGGATCTCGCCTGGTGCTCGACGGACTCGAGGAGTTTCGCGAGCATCTCGGGGGGCGGCTCTCGATTCCGATGATCCGCGCCCCCGGGCAGCGCATGGAGGTGCATGAGATGGATGGAAAATGCGTTGAGGCGGCGATCGACGAATTGAAGACGCGCCATGGCTGAGCGCACCGCGGTCATCAACGTCGTCGGACTGACCCCGCGTATCCTCGGTGCGGATACACCCAATCTGTCTGCGGCCTCCATGCGCGGCGGCCTCCTGCGCGTCAGGCCCGTGCTGCCGGCGGTGACCTGCACCGTGCAGAGCACCTACCTGACCGGACTGCCTCCCTCGGGCCACGGCTGCGTGGCGAACGGATGGTATGACCGGACGCTGGCGGAGCATCATTTCTGGAAGCAGTCGAATCACCTGGTCGAAGGGCGCAAACTCTGGGAGACCCTGCGCGACCGGCGTCCCGGATACACGTGCGCAAAGCTGTTCTGGTGGTACAACATGTACTCGAGCGCCGACTGGACGATCACCCCCCGTCCCATGTACCCGGCCGACGGACGGAAGGTCTTCGACATCTACACGCAGCCGATGGACATGCGGGAGCGGATCAAGGCGGATCTCGGCGAGTTTCCTTTTCCGGCGTTCTGGGGTCCGATGGCGGGCATCGCCTCCTCGGAGTGGATTGCGCGTTCGGCGGAGTGGATTGAGGAGCGCCACCGGCCGGACCTGTCGCTCGTCTATCTGCCGCACCTCGACTACAATCTGCAGCGACTCGGACCCGACGATCCGCGCCTTCGCGAGGATGTGCGCGCGATCGATCGTCTGGCGGGAAGGCTCATCGACGGATTTGCGGCGCGAGGCGTGGGAACGATCGTGCTTTCGGAGTATGGCATCACAGCGGTGAAACGATCGATCGCCCTCAACCGGATTTTTCGCGCGAAAGGCTGGATCGCGATCAAGGACGAGATGGGGCGGGAGTTGCTGGATTGCGGGGCGAGCCGGGCATTCGCCATCGCCGACCACCAGGTGGCGCACATCTATGTGAAGGATGCCTCGATGATCGGCGAAGTGAAGGCGGAGATTGAGAACATCGATGGTGTTTCCCGCGTGCTCGATGCCGCCGCCCAGCGGACGGAGGGCATCAACCATCCGCGCTCGGGCGACCTGGTGGCCTATGCCGCGGAGGATTGCTGGTTTTCGTACTACCATTGGAACGACGATCGAAAGGCTCCCGATTTTGCCCGGTGCGTCGACATCCACCGCAAGTATGGGTATGACCCCGTGGAGCTGTTTGTGAATCCGTCGCTCGCCTTCCCCAAGGCGCGCGCCGCGATCATGCTGCTGCGCAAGAAGCTCGGCTTTCGCATGCTGATGGATCTGATCCCGCTCGACGCCTCGCTCGTGCGCGGATCGCACGGCGCATGTCCGTCGGATTCGCGCGAATGGCCGGTGTTGATTGGCACGGGTGGACGAGAGGGCGATGAACCGATTTCAGCGATGGATGTGCACGCGAGGCTCCTGGATGCCTGTCTGAGGTGATCCGCGCAAACGCGCTCAGATCAGGGCGTGGGATTTGACGGGGGCGATTTCAGAGAAAAATCCGGCAGCGAAAGGAACCTCACCACGGGTTGATGCCAGAGCGCCTCGTC
The DNA here is from genome assembly GCA_015075305.1 of Opitutaceae bacterium. Lineage (NCBI taxonomy): Bacteria > Pseudomonadati > Verrucomicrobiota > Opitutia > Opitutales > Opitutaceae > Opitutaceae bacterium. The sequence goes on from JABTUS010000007.1 coordinate 359,131, forward strand.
GGATGGGCTGTCAAGTTCGACGCGAAACTCCCTCACGTCCGACCGGTCGACCCCCTGCATGAGATCGACGAAATCGTGATGCGATTCGATGAAGGGGCGGACAAGAAAACCGGATGCGCTCTGGGTGGAGATGAGACGAAAATACTGCTCGCGCCCGTCCGACATGACAACGATGAGGCGCGGCTGGTAGGCGTGGTAGAGAAAGGCGTTGATGCGACCGAACGCGGTTGGCTTGAGGTCCACCTCCATCCAAAGAGCCAGCCCATTGGCGGGCGGCACCGCGATGCGCTCGCCAAACGCCGGTGACAGTTCGCCGATTAGCGGCGCGGCTCTGGCAGATGCGATCGGAAGGTTGATCGAGGATTTGCGCTGAAGCAGCGCCTGATCGGGGGAGTTCTCCACCACGACATAGCGGCGCGCAATCTCCAGCAGGGCGAGGGAGTCCTCCTGTCCGGGGTAGCGCTTGTCGATCACCTTCAGCCGCAGTGCGACGAAATCCGGAGCATTGTCGGATCGATAGAAGGCCGCATTTTTTTCGAGCAGCACGCGGGTGTACGCGGTGTAGCTCTGGATGATGGGGCGGGAGCGGTAGTTGAGTCGATTGAGCAGCAGCAGTCCCTGTTCGAAGGTGAATAGGTCGATGCTCGATCGACCCACCTTGGAAACGAGCGCCGGATCGGCTGAACTCCTGGCTGCTGAGTCGAGAGCTGCATTGAATCTGGCTGTCCATGCATCGAGGTGGGTGAGCTGGTAGGGGAAGCGCGTGATGCGCCTCCATGCGGTCAGCGGTCCATGTGCCGCAAGGAGCGGACTGGTCAGAATGACACCAGTAATGCAGGCGATGATCGAGAGATCGTGAAGCACCGGCCTTGCCGGTGCGGGAAGTTCCATCGTGAGGAAGACGCCGAAGAAAAGGCAGAAGTAGAAGAAGCCAAAGACATGCTCGTCGGCGCGGGTGAAGCCCTGTTTCCATGCGATGAACCACTGCGTGACGGCGAACAGGATCACGGCAGTCCTGAGGCCGCGGGAACGATCGGATCGCGCGATGGCGACCGTCAGCAGCAGCGCCTGCGCGATGACCCAGACGGCGATCGCGGCGATGTGGCCGGATGGCTCGACCGCCATCGCCCAACTGTAGCCGCGGCTGATTTCCAAGCTGAGACGGACGCACTCGGGCAGGTCTGAAAGCCGCTGGCCGGCCGCCAGCCAGAACAGGAGGAAAAGCAGGCTGTATCCAAGAAGCAGCGACAATGCCAGCCGCCACCGCTTCTCCCACAAGTGCAGCGCGCAGGAAATGCCGATGGCGCAGGCGGCCTGCATGCAGAATACAAATTTGAAATGGGAGAACAGGCCGAGCCAAACCAGTGCAACCAGGCGTTTCCACCAGGGCACATCGGCCGGCAGCAGCCAGGCCAGCCCCAGGAGGGCAACCGCGACCGAAGCCGCATTGTCGAAGAAAGGCGCGCCGGCGACGAGAAGCAGGAGAAGCAGCCAGCGCCTGGGTCCCGCATACTGCGCCGCCAGGAGGACGAGGGTGCAGGCGAGCAGGAGCTTGCCGCCGATTTCCCACAGGAACTTCATCCCCAATGCGCCGGGCTCGTATCCGCTGAGGCTCAGGAACCCCAGGGGTCCGCAAGTGGAGGCGATTTCCGATCCGAAGTGACGTTTCTGAAGGTGGGCGTCGACGAGGACCGAATGCCAGGACTCCAGGCCGGTCACGATGGGGCCGGGCAGGTGCACGCTGGCGAGCCAGAGGGCCAGGGTGAGTGGAACGAGCAGGAAGCTTTTTGCGCCGGAAAACGCTGGAAGGAACCCGGCTGCGGGGGGATGCATTCGGGCTCCATGCGAGACGGAGCGATGAGAAAGGCGAGAACGAATGTTTGACCTGAAGCGAGGGATTGCCACCTCACCCGAGGTCATGTTCGGTGGCCTCTGATGTCAGAGGCCGCGCATTTCCAACTGCTTGTCACCGATTCCGCGAGCGCCGCTCGTCGTGGCCGCCTGCGCACCCGCCATGGCGTGGTTGAGACACCGGTGTTCATGCCGGTGGGCACACAGGGAACCGTCAAGGCCGTCACCCCGGCGCATCTGCACGAGATCGGCGCCCGGATCATTCTCGGCAACACCTATCACCTCAACCTCAGGCCCGGCAGCGACCTCGTGCGCGATCTTGGAGGGCTTCATGCGTTCATGGGATGGGACGGCCCGATCCTGACCGACAGCGGGGGCTTTCAGGTTTTCTCGCTGGCGAAGCTGAGGGAGATTCGCGACGACGGCATTGCGTTTCAATCGCACGTCGACGGCGCGCGGCTTTTCCTTGGGCCGCGGGAGGTGATGACGATCCAGCGCAACCTTGGGAGCGACATCGCCATGGTCATTGACGAATGCCCGCCCTGGCCCTGTGAAAAGGACGCCTGCGCCGCGGCTGTCGCGCGCAGCCACCGGTGGGCATCCCAGTGCAGGCAGATCGCCGTCGACAGCGGATTTCTGGCGGCGGGCCACCATGTCTTCGCAATTGTGCAAGGGTCGACGTTTGACGACCTCAGACGCGAGGCCGCGGAGGCGCTGGCGGCGCTTGATTTTCCGGGCTATGCTGTGGGAGGTGTGAGTGTGGGCGAGCCGGAGCCGGAGATGCTCAAGCAGGTTGGCGCCACAACGCCGTTTCTGCCGAAGGAAAAGCCACGGTATGTGATGGGACTTGGGACGCCACCGCAGCTCCTGAAGATGGTGGCTCTCGGCGTCGACATGTTTGACTGCGTGATGCCGACGCGCGTGGCGAGGAACGGCCTGGTGTTCACGGCGGATGGACCGATGAACATTCGAAACGAGCGCTTTCGCAGGGATCCCCGTCCGCTTGTTGAGGGCTTGGACAATTACACGCGCCGCTTCTCACGCGCGTATCTGCGCCACCTGCAGCTCGCGGGCGAGATGCTAGCGGGCACGCTGCTGACAATCCACAACCTGCATTTCTACATTGATCTCATGGGGCAGGCGCGGGCCCACATTGAGGCGGGTGACTTCATGCCCTGGAGCCGCGCCTGGATCGAACGGTACGAAGCCGGCGCGGCTGGCAAAGGGGGCTGACGGGCAATCAGCGCATCAGTTCGGGCGGGAACTTCGCCGCCGGGCTGCCGCTGGCGCGCCGCAGGTTTTGAGGATGGCCGATGTCCGGACGCAGCGGCATTTCCGTGCCGTGGGAGGCCTCGAGGCGCGAGAAGAGCCGTTTGTTGTAGCTTTGGATCAGGCTCTGCAGTGACGGTTCGAAGATCAGGTTCTTCGTCTCGCCGGGATCATTGGCGAGATCGTAGAATTCGTCGATGTCCCAGAGGCCGTGAACGTGGATGTACTTGTAGCGGCCGTCCCGAATGGCGTGCAGGGTGGGTGTCTGGGGAAAATTGCGCTCCCAGAAATATTCATAGAGCACCTCGTTGTTCCAGTTCATCCGCTCGCCCTTCATGATCGGCCAGAAGCTGTGGCCGTCAATGTTCGGCATCGTTTCCCTGACGCCGGCGGCCTGGAGAAAGGTGGGGGCGAAGTCGATGTTGGCGACCACTTCATTGACCACGGTGCCGGGCTTGATGACGGAAGGGCACTGCATGATCAGAGGCACGCGCATGGATACCTCGTAGGCGGTGCGCTTGTCGATCAGACCCTGTTCGCCGAAGGCGAAACCATTGTCGCCCGCGTATACGACAAGCGTGTCCTCGAGCTGCCCGCGATCCTTCAGGGCCGCCAGCACGCGGCCGACGCTGTCGTCGACGGCGAGCAGTGTTTCGCAGTAGCTGCGGTAGTAGTTCTCGATGTTGAGGTCGGTGTGGTAGGGGAAGTCGACGCCATGCCAGGAGTTGCGCTGGTTCTGGACCCACATCGGCGCGTGTTCGTGATGATCGCGCGATTCGGGCACCGGAATCGGCTTGTTCTTGTAGCGACCGACATGGCGGGGGGCGGGCACGAACTGCGAGTGAACGGCCTTGTGGGAAAGGTAGAGGAAGAACGGCTGGTCCTTGGGCATGCTCTTCAGCCAGTCGACCGCGTAGTCGGTCAGTTCATCGGTGATGTAGCCCTTCTGGGGCACGAGCTTGCCGTCCACATTGAGCTGGTTCGTGGCACCCTTGGACACGTGGTCGGTGCCGCGGTTGTCGGGCCAGTATTCCCCCTGTCCGCGAAAACTCACCCAGCGGTTGAATCCGCGCTGGGGACCGGCGTCGCCCCCGCCCATGTGCCACTTGCCGAAGAAGCCGGTGCGGTACCCGGCGCGCTGCAGCACCTGCGGGAAGAACAGCAGGTCACCGCGCACGGGGTTGTTGTTGTCGATGACACCGTGGTTGTGCGCGTAGAGCCCGGTGAGGATCGACGCGCGGCTCGGCGAGCAGAGCGCGGTGGTGACAACGGCGTTCTTGAGGTAGGCGCCGTTGCGGGCGAGTGAGTCGAGGTTGGGTGTCTCGAGAAAGGGATGCCCGACGAAGCCCATGGCGTCGTAGCGATGATCGTCGGCGAGGATGAAGATGACATTGCGCGGCGCGGCGTGGATCGCCGTGCTCAATGCGAGCAGCAGGGCAAGGAGGAGCGGGCAGGTTCTCAAGGATTTCGCAGGGTGCATGGGTGGATGGATGGATGTGTCGGATTCGTGGGCGTGGTGGGTTGGGGCGCAGTTGATGCAGCTCGGAGGTCGGAGCGATCTGCGCCGGTTGAACGAAGCTTACAGGGATAACCCGCGTTTCTGCGGGTGTACAACCCCAATTCCTGGGATGCTTTACAGATCAAGCGACGACAGCCTTGCCATGGCATGAATGGCGGTTTTTGGTGGCGCGCCCGCCCCTGCATACCCGCTCCATGGAACATCAAGTTGACTCTTCACCTGAAGTGATCCGCTCGCGCATCGCATCACGTTTTCACCGCCCGCTCGCATGGGTGGTGCTTTTTGTCGCGGCCCTGCAACCCGCGGTCGCCGAGGCGGCGACTCTGCCGCCGGTCGTCGGACCTCACGAGAGAATCTCAGCAGCGGACCGTGCGTCGGAAATCGGCTATTTCGGCACCTGTCCGGAAAGCCCGGATGGGCGGACGATCGCGTATGTGCTGTATGACGGACGACCGGTTGCGGGTGGATCCAAGTTTTCAGGCGGGGGCCTGTACCTGTGCGACATTGACCGCAAGCATCATGTCAAGATTAGGGACATCGAAAACATCCGGTGGGAGGACGGCGCCGGTGTGATCTGGCTCGACAACGACACGCTCGGCTATCTGGCCTATGAGCAGGATTTGCCGGTCACGTACATCGTCGATCGGAGCGGGCGCGTTTTGAAGGGGCCGATCGAGGCGTACATTGGTCACGGCGACGCACCGGATGGATGCATTGCGATGTCCGTTGACAAGCGGCAGTATCCCAAGGGCAGCAGTCTGGGTTCGAATGGAATCTACCTGTACAAGGCGGGCGGGATCACGAAAATCATCGATGCCGAACGGGATCTTGGAGGGTTGAAGGATCGGCTGGATGGAAGCGATGATCCGCGTGAATGGAACTATTTCCATGCACAGCTCAGTCCCCGTGGAACGCTTCTTTCGATAAGGCTGGATACCGAACTGGGCAAACAGCACCTGGTGACGTGCCGTGTCGATGGCACGGATGTCAGGCTTTTCGGTGGACCGCGAAAGCCGCTGCATCAGCAATGGTTTGATGACTCAACCATCTTTGGCCACGAGTTTGCTGCGAAACCGGCGGATGGCGGACCGCGCTTTCGTGCGAAGCTGTGGGACAGGGATGGAAACATTCTCCGGGTGCTGGCCGGTGTTGGAAATCATCCCGGCATATCCCCTGACAGGAAGTTCATAGCCACGGACAGCCAGTACGAAACCGAACCGGTCATCATCACGCTGTACCGGGTGGGCAGCACGGAGCCGCTGGCAATACTCATGCGGGAGCCGCCGGGGCCTGTGTGGAGAATGCGGACGCATGTAAACCCGGCGTTTTCACGCGACGGCCGATATGTTTATTTCAACAAGCCCGTCGGTGGAGTTCCCCAGGCCCATCGGGTGTTTGTTGGAGACTTGGTTCGTTCCGCGGACTGAGTGGCGACAGCGGAGGTTTGGGCTTTTGAAACTTCTCTGAAGTATCGAACGGAGGCTGCGTAAGCGCATTGGAACGCTATTCGTGACCACTGATTGGCCTTCACAGCGTTGCACTTGATACAAGGCCTCCTCTGCAGTCTTGTTTATCGATGCGATCGATCGTGACCTCGAAAAACAGGGTTTCCATTCCGGCCGAACTCTCTCGACGTTTTGGAATTTCGCCGGGTTGTCGTTTGGAATGGGTCCCTTTCGAGGCTACTGAGAACGAATTGATCGTCCGCATCATCCCCAAGCGAGCCGATCTCGCTCAGCGTTTGCTCGGGGCCGGGGCGTCGTGGGCGCCTAAACACGATGCGGTTGAGGAACTCCGCGCGGAGCGCTCGCGGGAGGGCTGACGAATGGTCCGCCTGCTTGGATGGTTCGGCCCCCGTCGCTCATTGCGGCAACGCATGGGAGATTTCGGTCAAACTGCGTGCAACTCCTGATCTGTCAGGGGACGCTGGACAGTGACCGTTTCTGGACAGTTCCAATTGTGAGTCTTCCCCGCGTCGGAGAGTGCGCTTCCGCGCCTGGGCTCACGTCAGGTTCACCCCGGCATAGAGGCTCGAGATCGGCAGACGGAACTGCAGCGACGGCAGGACCAGCTCATGACCCATGCCGAGGTGTTCCGGCTCCCAATCCCGTTCCCGGCGGAACAGTGTCGACAGGGGGGGTGCTCTGGCTCACCAGCAGGTACTCGCTCAAACTTGGCAGCCGGATGTAGCTGAGGAATTTCTCGCACCGGTCGAAGCGCTCCGTCTCCGGCGAGAATACTTCGGCGATGAACTGAGGACGGGTCTCGTAATAGCGCTGCGAGTCCTCCGGATCGCACGTCACGATGACATCGGGATAATAGAAAATGTCATCCCGTGCGATCTCCAGCCTCACCTATGTCCCCGGATCATTCCCCACCAGCAAACGGGGGCAGGCGCGATGTGTGCCACTAGGTTTCGCATTGTGCGTGAACGCGTGCGACTGGTGCATTATTGATATGATCCGCGACCAAACAGGTTTTTCGTGTCGCCTCGCTCATTCTTCTTCGTCGGTGGGGGATTGGGCTTTTCGGGACTCGACGATTTCTCGGGCTCCGGAGAAACGATCTCGGGCAGCCCGGCCCTACGGCGTTGTTCCACGATGTAGGCGACGTATTATTCAGGGTTTTCTTGTTTGCCCTCTCGGATGTTCCGGAGCACTCGCAGCCAATTCTCGTTCCACGACTTCATTGCGCCACCGGGTGGCTTGCCCTTTGACTCGCGAGCAATCGCCTCATCTGTTTCGCGGCTAAGTACGCTCCACGTGCGCTGCGTATCCCGCAAATAAGTCTTTCCATCCGCAGTCTTTCCGTAGTCGACTTCGTCATAGGGCGGCACCGCAGTACATCCTGGGAGGCATGCAATCAGAAGGCCAACAAGGAATAGATTTTTCATGGGTAGTTTCCGGTGTGGATTTTGGCGCGTGCGAGGATGTCGGCCAATCCTGACGCGTATTTGATAGGGTTGAGCGACGGTCCCCAGAGATTTGCGCCATCGCCCCAAGGCTGGATGTAATTCATCGTGCCGCCGTTGATTCGACCGGCTAGCCACGCACGCGGATAGCTGATCGCCGGGCTTCTCAGGTTCAATGTCGAACCACGCGGCACGCCGCCCTGCAGGATCGCATTGGTCACTGTCAACGTTCCTTGACTGTGAGCTGTAATCATGAGCGGACCGCTTGCCATCTGAAATGTCAGCCTTCGAAAACCGGCCGCCAACGAGTCTCCGACGCCGAATGCAATCTTCTGCCAGAATGACTGCACCAAGTCGTTGATGATACCTTGCGATGGGTTGAAGTACCCAATAGTTGGGAGCTTCGCGGTGTCTAATCTGATCTGCATTGCGGCTCTATCCCCCATGATTCCGTTTGTCGTGACACGATCGTAGTCAGCCGGGTTTCGCGACCCGCCATCTGGAAACATCGGTACTCCTTGCTCGCGGAGGTAGGTGTTTAGTCCCGTGAAAGTGACGTAACCGGCTGCTCCATAAATTGCTCCAGTGCGGAATCCATGGTGAAACTGGCCACCTTGCAATTCAGCACTAACTCCTCCTGCAACGCCGCCCATTGCGGACACCGCAGCGAGTTGCCTGACGTATTCGCGTGCGTCCGTGGGAATGTCGCCAATACCAAACTTGCCTGCAATGCCGCCGGTAGCCGCTCCGATTGCTCCTCCGATCGCTCCGGCCTTGAAGGCGTCTCCGATGCTGCCTCCGTTCAACAAGCTTCCGGCGAAACCGGAATAGGTGCCCCCGGCCATGCCTCCGGCGGCCGGGCCTGCAAAATAGGTTACCACGGCAGCGATTGCGAGGCCTGTCACCTGGCCATAGTATTGGTTGAACGCCTTGGGAGCGAACCAGTACTCGGGCATCGCCAAAATGTGCGGCCCTAGGAAAAACGCCTGCTTCAAAACATCGCTGAACTTGCGGTATCCGCTCGGATCCGTGAATCCCAGCGGGTTGTTCGCGACATACGAATACCTGTTGTACTCCTGTCCGTCGTTCGCATCGCCGACGAACGGGTCCGCGGTCAGAAACCTGCCCACGACCGGG